>JANQQA010000018.1 GCA_028285205.1 Bythopirellula sp.
GGGGCTATCCCAACAATCAGGGAGACGCTCGGATCGAAGAAGGGAACTACCGAGAGAATTCACTTGACGAGTGATGAGTTTTCATAGAAGTCCCACCGCTGGTGGAAACTGGATTCCGAAAAAACTACACAGGCCGATGAAGCTGGGTCAGTGTCAAATACACTATAGTGCAGCCAACGTTAGTGCGGCTGATACACGTCGTGACACTTGCGGGCTTGAGCCCAACAGAGACCATGAAATTTGACAATAAAGCCGTTGAGCGATGGGCGAAAGTTCGTAAACAAGGTCGCACTCGGTTTGTCTGGCTTAGAGGTGTACTAGGTTGGGGTATCCCAGTTGCGGTTTTCTGGTCGATATGGATGGGTATGGTCGATGGATGGGCAGACTTCTACATTCGCTTGCTGCTCGCGTTAGCCTTGTTTCCTATCGGAGGATACTTCTGGGGGGCTTGGATGTGGCGTTGGTGCGATAAGAAGTATCAAGAAGCGATACTAGAAGGCGCCATCGAAAAGGACGCCTCAGCGTGATATGCCGAGGCAGCTTGCAAATATCAGATTCCACATGCGGCGAGTCCCTCCTCCGCTGGAAACTGAATTCCGAAAATACCGCACCGGTCGATGAAAGTAACACAGCTTGGGAGAGTGCCGCGAATGCCCAGACTTGGTACGATGAGAGCATCTACTTATCCCACTCCACCATGAACAACAACTCCCCTAGACTCATGCCCCTGGAGCAATACTACTCAGGAGACAGTGCCTTGAACGACTTTGTGGACGTGCATCGCAGAGAAATGAAAGCGACTGCGACACCTAGTTCACTAATTGATAACCTGAGTGGGCAAGAGGACTTAGCGACCGTCATTGCGTCACTTGTGCCCGACCCTGAGGCATGGATTCACCGGCCTGTCCCGGCCCTCGATGGGCTGAGTCCGTTAGAGTGTCTAGACACTTCATCCGGAGTAACACGTTTGCGTGTATGCCTGATGAGGTTTCCAGTCTAAAGGCCAAGAGAATGCTTCGTTCATCGACCAATTGGAGACGGTACGCTGGGTAGTACAATCCCAAGCTATCCAGCGTCGGTGTGAACCTTCTCTGGTGGAATCGTCGCCCGCAGTCTGCCGCCGAAACGCCATCAGTGAGAAGGACCGACGGCTCGCACCGCAGCTAGCCGTGATGACAAGCGTTCTCGTTCTTGAGGTACGACCCGAAGCTAACGTAAACACTTCGACTGCACTGTCTCAGCACTCGTCTCTCGATTGAGGTCCCACGAGGTGGGTCCGAATTACGTACTGGTACCTTCCCGAGCTAACCGTCTAGTAGGTACTCGGCCGGTAACCCTCATAGGCGAGCGTACCGCTTGCGGTAGAGGCCAGCCAGCAGCGCTGCCAGTGCTAACCCTAGGGTGGTCGGTTCTGGAATCGCCACCTGCGGCGCTGCCCCGGCCGCGTTGCGCTGCCAGAGGATGAAGTCGTCGCCGTCGGTTACGGCACCGGCGTTGAAGTTACCGTCACTCCAGTCACCGGCCAGGCCGTAATTTTCGCGCCAGATCGTGAAGTCGGCCGCATCGACGGTTCCGTCTCGGTTGGCATCACCGGGATCCAAGTTGACGATTCCCGCGATCCGCCGCACCATGCCGTCGCGCTTGTTCAGCACATAAATCTCGCCGTCGGGTCCCAGACCCCACCGCAAGTCAGTCCGACTGATGCTCTGATTGTTGTTCGCATCGCGGAGGAACTGCCGCAGATCCTTGTCGTTGCCGTCATCGCGGATCTCAACTTCCACAAACGGCGACAGCCGTCCACCAGAGAGATTCGATAGATCCGAAAAATCATCGCGTTCGATCAGGTCGTCAACGTCGACGGCGAAGATCGGCCCCGGATTGGTGGCGAAGTCGGCGAACAGGTACATGCCCGTTAGTTCCGGCACCTTAGTCCCACGGTAAACCGTTCCGCCCACGACCGCCGAACTTCCCGAGATGCCGTTGGTACCGCTGTGATCATATTGCGCGACCGGATACGTAAACGCGTCCGTTGCGTGATTACCTGGCAAGGCCGAGACGCTGCCATTCGAAAAGGAGAACGTACCCTCGCGATCATTCCAACCAAAATTCGCCTCAGAACGACCAATGCTGATCTCTTCGATGCTGCCCTGCCCGATGTCAGAGATGTACATCTCGCCAGTGACCGAGTCCCACTCGAACTTGTGCGGATTGCGCAGTCCGTAGGCCCAGGTTTCCTCGACGCGGTTGGCGACGTTGGCAAACGGATTGTCATTGGGCACTGTGTAGGGCTCGGTGGCCGTGGCGATCGGATCGATGCGCAAGATTTTTCCATGCGGATACGGAGCCGGTGTCGCGTCGATATCCAGCGACAGATCAAACGGACCGTTGCCACTGCCTCCGTCGCCAACGGCCATAAACAGCTTGCCATAGTCGGCATCGCCAGGATTCGCGGTGGGGTTAAAACCGATGTGCCCACTGTTGTGATTGCCGAAGGGCTGCTCAACACGCATCAGTTCGCGGTACGAGCTGGTGTCCACCGTCCCATTCGCATTCACATCCCATTCTCCCAGGACCGTATAGTGGTTGGTGTTTCCGGGCGAATCGAAGATCACCGGATTGCCAACGGCAGTGGACCCGCTGGTGCGACTGAACGCGACATACAGCTTGCGAAAACCGTCCTTCGTGTCATCGTTGAAATCGGGATGAAACGCCATACCGCGTACGCCTGATTCGTTGCCGGTTGTCAAACTGCCAACCGCGGTACGCAGGTCGAGAAAAGTGGTAGTCGTCGGGTTCGCCTCGGCGGGATCGAATGAGTAAATTGGCCCTCGCTGATCAATCACATAAGCCAGACCATTGTCGGGCCCGCCAATTAGATACTCCAAACGCGGCGCCTGCCCCGCACTGCTGCGAACCTGCACCACGTCTTCCAACTCAAACGACCAATGTGCGATCGGAGCTGAGCCACGAAGTTGGGCGAAACTGTTGGTAGACAGCGCGAGCGAAAGCGAAAGCGCGAGTAGCGCATACCGGGGAGCAACCATCTTTTCTGTTCCTGTATGTTCCTGTAGGCGAGCTTAGTGCACAGCACACCATTCTAGTGAATCTGAGGGTGCTTTGCGAATCTTCGGGCATTTCGCCGCGTAAAAGCCCATCCTTGGCCAACCTCGCCCGACCAACTCGCACTGACGCCTTTGCGCAGTGCTGGTATGCTAGAGTGCATGGCCAACTCTGCCACACATCGCCCGCGCGTCCTCATGCTCGCGCACGCCTCCAAGCCGCAGATTCAGGAGCGCGCCGCCGCTTTGGTGCCTGTGCTGGAGCAACACGTCGAAATCGTCGACACGTTTGAAGACTTCGCTTGCGAGTTGCCCACAGACGACATCGACTTCGTCGTGGTGCTGGGAGGTGATGGCTCCATGCTGCGAGCCGCGCACGCAATGGGTTACTGCCAGAAGCCGGTGCTGGGCGTCAACTTGGGCAAGCTCGGTTTCCTCGCCGATCTCCAGCCGGAGCAACTCGACAAGTTGCTGCCCAAGGTCGTGGCAGGCGAGTACCGTGTTGTCTCACATCTGATGTTCGAGTGCGACGTGTACCGCGGTGGTAGCGAAGGAGCGGGGGGCGAAAAGCTCAACATGTTGGGCCTCAACGAGGTAGCAGTGCTAGCAGGTCCGCCGTTTGCCATCATGGCGATCCAGCTTTACGTTGACGACGAATTGGTGACCACTTATAGTTGCGACGGCTTGATCGTCAGCACCCCGGTCGGTTCGACGGCGCATAGCTTGTCGGCGGGCGGACCGATCCTGCGAAAGAACTTGCAGGCGTTTGTCATCTCGCCAATTAGCCCGCATACGCTCACCAATCGACCCGTTGTCGACACGGCCGATCGCACCTACGAATTGGTCGTTCCCGAGCCGCATGAAGGCACCACCTTGGTCGTCGATGGCAAAGTTGTTTGCCAAGTGACCGCCGCAGACCGCATTCGCATTACCCGTAGCGAAGCAGAGTTTCAACTGATCGAAGTCCACGGCCACGGCTACTATCGCACCTTGCGAGAAAAGCTCGGCTGGGGCGGACGGTTGAAAAACAGTGACTGATCTCAAAGCCTCACGCAGAGGCGCGGAGACGCTGAGAGAAACACGAGGGTGTTTTGTGGGCTTGAATGACATCAGTGGTCAGATCATTGATGCGGCAATCGCGATTCACAAAGCACTCGGACCTGGATTACTCGAATCCGTATACGAAGTAGTATTGGCCCATGAACTGAAGAGTCGGGAACTCCACGTTCGTCGACAGGTAGTCGTCCCCATCGAATACCGAGGAATTCGATTCGACGAAGGCTACCGACTCGACCTACTTGTAGACGATCTGATTATCATCGAAATTAAGTCCGTCGAAGAAGTAAACAAAGTCCATAAGAAGCAGCTCTTAACCTACCTGAGAATGATGGACAAGCCACTTGGATTGCTCCTGAATTTCAATGTGAACCTGATGAAAGAAGGCATCTCGCGCGTTGCAAACGGAATTGCAGAATAGCTGTCTCTGCGTCTCTGTGGCTCTGCGTGAGACACTCCCCGCACTCCCTCAATCTAACCCAGCAACAGAGGTGCAAGGATGCACAGCAAAAAATCTCTCGCAGCGATCGTTCTCGTTCTTCTCTTAACCAGCCCATCGGCTGCTGCCAAGAAATCTGGTCGGAAGTACCAGCTGCAGTACAAGTTCAAAATGGGCGAAGTTCTGCGGTACCATGTCCATCACGCGACCGACATTCGCACGACGATGGAAGAAACCACGCAGCAAGCCGAAAGCAAGAGCGACTCGGTCAAAGCCTGGAAGGTGACCGATGTACTGCCCAGTGGCGAAATGGAATTCGTCCACGTCGTCGAGAAGGTGCGGATGAGCAACACGGTGCCCAACCGCGGCACCACAACCTTCGACAGCGAAGCCGACGAGACGCCGCCCACCGGATTCGAACAAGCCGCTCGCGCGATCGGCGTGCCGCTGTCGGTCATTCGCATTAAGCCCGACGGCGAAATTGTGGATCGCGAGGAAAAGCACCCGCAACCGCCTGCGACCGACGATATGCCGATCACCCTGCGCTTGCCCGCCGAGCCAATCGCCGTCGGCGAAAAATGGGATCAAACCTACCAGGTCGACGCCCAGCGTAAGAACCAAACCAAACTGAAGGTGCAAACCCGACGTGTCTGCACATTGAAGAGCGTGAAAGCCGGCGTCGCGACCATTGCCGTCGAGTATCAGATTCTTACGCCCGTGAGCGCGTTCATCGAATCGCAGCTGGTGCAAAAACTGACCAAAGGCTACGTGCGTTTCGACGTCAAAGCAGGACGCACCGTGTCACAGAAACTCACCGCCGACCGCCGCGTGATCGGCTTCTCCGGCAAAGCGAGCAGCATGCACTTTGTCTCGCGATTGGAGGAGCGACTGCTCAAAAAAGGTGAACGCTTGGCTCGAAAATAGCCGAGCGTGCTGATCCTCACCACCCGAAACCTACGCGTTCGGTCCATTTAGTCTATTCCACCTTGCGCATGCGGCTTGTACCTTTGAGCCAGCCGTATGACCTGCAGCCAAGTAGCCATAGGGCGATCCCTTTTCTACGGAACTTGCCAGCGACCGTAAGGAATGGAACTATGTCGAGCGACGTCAGCCCTGAGTTCTACGAGCATTCTGGCAGTCTTGGCAACTCGTTCACGACCGTGCTTGTGTTTGGCACCCCGGTCGCGGTGGTGATGGCGGCAATCTATTCTTATCTGCTCGTTTACGTCCCCATCGTGGGATACGTCAACGTCTTGTTTCTAGGCGGCTACGTCGCGGGCACAGGACTAGCGCTGGCGAAACTGGCGAAGATCGGAAAGAGCCGAAATGCCAAATCGCTTTTTCTACTTGGCTGTCTGGTGGGCGCGATTGGACTCTACGCGGCCTGGGTGTTCTTTTTCAAGGCCTTAGGGGGAGATCAGCTCTCGCTGACTGAACTTGCGATGAACCCGCAGTTTGTGTGGGACATTACCAAAGAACTCAACAAGGAAGGTTGGTGGGATGGCTGCCCGACAGGCACGGCCGCCTGGATTGTGTGGGGCATCGAAGCCTTGGCGTTTATCGTGGGTTGCGGCATGCTTACGACCTCGGGAATTGACCGCGAGGTCTACTGCGAACAATGCCAAAGTTGGTGCGAACCGACGGCGGAGCAAAACCTCAAAATCACCGAGAAGTTTGCCGAATCACTGGAAGTGGAAGAAGCAGACGATTGGAAGCACTTTGATATTCTCAAACTGCCCGCAGCGGAAACCGATGAGTATCCTCGCTTCGTGGGAGAGGTCCTCCAGTGTCCCGACTGTAGCGAAACCACTGCAATTCGTCTGACGCTACTCACGCAGAAAGAGGGCGACAACGGCCTGGAAGAGGTTTCCAAGCCCATCGATGGCATTATCCTCATGCCCAGCGCATCTGAAGCCTAGTGGACGACGCTAGATTAACCGAACCATTCCGCCCAACTGTCAGCTTCCACAGAGAACGTCCATCGCGCATGTCGAATCGAGCCGCTGGAAATCTAGTTGGTCGGATTCGCCAAACGCTAGTAGTGAACATCCCAATGTAGCTTTAGTCTGAAGCCGTAGGTCACGCAAAGCGATGGAGTCGATTTGATTTTAGGCGTAGACCGGATATGCGTTAGGACGATGAATCCTCTTGAACTCAGCGAGTCTACTTTCTCACTGTCGTTGATCATACGATTTTGGGGGCAGCAAACTGTGAAAAACTCGATCGGTTGGATTGACAGACCGCAGTTGCAGCTTTGTTACGTCGGTTGCCCTGTGCGGATCCACTAATTCGTGATCGTCCGACCCGAATAGTTTGCCGAGAGAATCCAAGAATACCCGGTATTGGAGTCATCGCGAGCTTGGCTGACGCTACTGTAGGTGCGATAATGGAAACAGTAGAGATAGTAAATCGCCTAGCAGCCTGGGGGGAGGCTATTCTTGGACGAGCTATTCGTTTTTCTACTGGGTCTAATTGCGGCAGTGATCGTGTTCATCGTGCCGATTCTCAGCTATCGCGCAGCGCGGCGCATCGAGCAGGACCAAATTCGGGAGTTCGCTTCTCTACGCACCTTGATACGCAATCTGGAGCGCAAGGTACAAGCAGTAGCTGGAGAAGAACGTTCAGTCACCGAAACGCAGGAGGCAGTCCCGGAGGAACCTCAGGGTAAGCCCAAGACCACCGAGACCAAGGAGTACGTAAAGCCGGAGTATGCTGAATCACCCGTGCCATCCACGCCAGTTTGGACTGGGCTAGCTTCGCAAGCCGCGCAACCGGAACCGATAGGTCCGGGAACTCTGCCCGGTGAAACGATGCAGCCCGAAGATGATTCTCCGTTTGCCGCACCCGTAACGAAGTCTTCGGTACCGCTCGAGCCGAGTCGTTTTGAGATCGCCGCCAAGGAGACGTTGCGCAAAATCTGGAACTGGATCATTGTGGGCGAAGAGCACATACCCGAAGGGGTCACCATGGAGTATGCCGTGGCAAGCCAATGGTTGCTGCGGCTTGGCGTGCTGGTGTTGGTCGTGGGTGGCGGCTTTTTCTTGAACTATTCCATCGAACGAGAGTTCATTGGGCCTTTGGGGCGAGTAGCCATTGCCGCGGTTTCCGGCCTGTTACTAATGATCGCCGGGACACGGATTCTTGGTAAGAAATACCATCTACTCGGGCAGGGACTATTGGGAGCCGGGTTGGCACTGCTTTACTTTAGCGTCTTTGCAGCCGCTAATTTCTATCACCTCATCGACACGACCGCTGGTTTTGGGCTGATGGCGACCATCACAGTCTTAGCTGGCGGCATCGCGGTGCGGTTTGATTCGATGCTTGTGGCAGTACTTGGCATTATCGGCGGTTATCTCACGCCGGTGCTGATCCCATCGGAAGCAGTCAACTTTCTCGGTCTCTATGGCTACCTGCTGTTTCTTGGCATCGGCGTACTGGGAATCTGTTACTGGAAGAACTGGCCGCTGGTGAATTACCTCAGTTTCATTGGTACATTCGCGCTGTTCTTCACGTCGATGCGGGCGTACGACGTGCAATACTTCTGGGAAGTATTTCCGTTTCTGGTGGCCTTCTTCGTGCTCTTTTCCACGATGACCTTCCTTTATAAGCTGGTTCGGCAAGAAAAATCGAACTTGCTGGACTTGATCGCCATGTTCGTCAACGCCGGTGTCTTCTTCGCTGTCGGCTTTAACATGGTTGATAACGCCTTCGGTCGCACATGGGTTGCGGCTCTTTCTTTGGGACTTACCGGTTTCTATATCGCTCATATTTACTACTTCCTTCGTACCAAACTGGTCGATCGTGAGTTGTTGGTTTCGTTCGTGGGTCTAGCCACTTTTTTCCTGGCGGTGACAATGCCCATCGTACTATCGCGGCAGTGGATCACAGCCAGCTGGTCACTCCAGGCGGTTGTGCTCTTGTGGGTCGCGGGCAAACTGAACAGCAACTTTGTCCGTCAAGCGGCATTGTTGCTCTTCGGAATCGTGCTATTGCGATTCTGTTTGTTTGATCTGGGGAGACAGTTCTCGGGCGACCTCGCTCAGATGGCGACGAGTAGCTATCTGAAGGTGCTGGCGGAGCGGTTGTTGGCTTTTGGTGTTCCTGTCGCTTCTTTTGCTATTGCCTACCAGATGCTCGGCCAGCCGACCGTAGAACAATCTGACGCCGAGCCGGATGGCGCTGACATACCGATGACCTTTGGCTCAGCAAACGATTTTCAAGTCGGACTTTCCCAATCATTCGCGCTCCAAGGATTTGTCTGGGCAGCCGTCGCGATGGCGTTCTTATACCTCCATTTAGAGATCAACCGTACTGTGAGCTTCTTCTATGCTCCTGCACGTTGGCCCGCGCTCACCTTGTTGTGGATCGGTGCGGCGGGTCTGTTGCTCTGGCAATACGTCCGTACTGCGAGCAGCGTAATCTTGAAGTTGCTGGGAATCGCTGCCGCTTGCATTGTGGCCAAACTCATCTTCTTGGATCTTCCATCATGGGGGGTAAATGACGAGTTCATTTACGCAGGCGACTACTCATTTCGCGATGCGGTCATGCGGCTGATTGATTTTGGAGCCATCGTCGGCTTCTTCGGCGGAGCTTACTCGCTTATGGCTGGCAAAGAACATTCGCAACAGATTCGACAGAATCTCGGTTTCGCATCGTTAGCAATGTTGTTTATCTATCTCACCCTCGAGGTGAACAGTTACTTGCATTCGTTCTATCCAGGCTTGAGAGCGGGGGGAGTCTCGATTCTCTGGGCTTTGTTTGCCTTAACGCTCATTGTCCGCGGCATCACTCAGCAACTCAGTCCGCTGCGGTACATCGGCCTGCTGCTCTTCGCGATCGTCTCGTGCAAGGTGTTCTTCGTCGATTTGGCCCAACTCGATCAGTTATGGCGGATTGTGGCCTTTGTTGTCTTGGGAATCCTGCTCATGGCGGGCTCGTTTACCTACTTGAAGTACCAGGATACTTTTGCTGCTGGCGTCTCGAAGCCAGGCGGAGATGCGAAGGAAGGACTCAAATGACCATGGTAATTTCACGAAGTCTTACAGCATTCGTTGTGCAATGCCTTTTGGCGATTATCTGGTCGACGTGCTCTGTTCAACTCTTAGCGGGGGCAACGCAAAATCGTTTGCAATGGTCTAAGCCAATTGCCCTACCAGAGTTAACGAGCGAAGAGTTGGTGGCGGTCACTTTCGATACGGACGTATATTCAGCCACCCAACCTCAATATCAAGACGTCCGTCTGCGAGATGGCGAGGGACAAGAGGTGGAGTTTATCGTCCGTCACGCCCGAGGAAAACGTACGGTCGTCGAAAAGCGTTCATGGCCAGCTAACGACATTAAACTCAAGACAGTAGGAAACAATGCTCTGGAGATTACGCTCGAGATCGACACCGAAAAGTACCCCGATTGGCCACTCGCACTAAGGTTGAGTACACCGCTGAAGAACTTTCAGCATCGCGTACGATTGGCGGCATCACTCGACAAAGCCGATTGGGTTTTACTGAGCGAAGACTTAGTCTTCGATTATTCACAGTTCATGCCGGTTCGCGACACGGAGCTACTGCTTCCAGCGGATGCCGAGACGCAGTTGCCGGAAGTTCCCCGTTATTACCAGATTACAATTGACGAAGTCACTCTAGAGCAACAGTCGCAATTGATGGAACTAACCCGCAACTTCCAAGGTAAGGAGGAGACCAAGCGATCGGAGCGGATCACCGTCAATCGCCAACCATTCCGGATCGACCGCATTGACTTGTGGAACGACGAGTTCCAGCGTGACGTGCCTGCCGATCTGAAGGTTGAGTATGGATTGACGGTCCAGCAGATTGAAAGCGACGACACGAAGCAGGAAACCTACGTTGTCATTTCAGCGCAGCGGGAACCGCTGACCGGCATGCGGTTGGAAACGCCGGCCCGCAACTTCAGTCGGTCGGCGCGAGTCGAGGTTTGGCGAGAGCCGGCTCGCGGCGGCTCGACCGATCCCAAGAAAAACTGGCGTCGCATCGGTACTGCTCAGTTGAAGAGCATCGACTTCCGGACCCTGCAAGAAGACCAATTGGCTATCGGATTCAGTGAGACACGGGCCGTCAAGTATCGTCTGGTGATTGAGAATGCCGACAGCTCACCGCTGCCTGTGGGTAGAGTCGTGGGCATCGGTCCTGGTTACCAGGCCGTGTTCATGGCCAAGCCGCAAGAGTCGTATCGACTGGACTATGCCAACGACAGCATCGAAGCGCCACGCTACGACACAATGGCGATTCGAGCCTCACTCAGCGAAGGTTTTCTCCCAGCAGCAGGCATACTTGGAGACGCAGAGGAGTTGGATGTTGCTCCCGAGCCGGTCGAGCCACTGTGGAAACGACTGTTGGCAAATGGCCCGTTTGTTAGCACAGTGATCGCCGCCCTGGTCCTCATGCTGGGACTAGGGCTCTATCGCGCAGCACATCAAATCGATGCTCCGCCGCAGAAATAGATGCCCAGCATCCGCAAAAATCGCCAACTTCAATTCCGCGGACATGTGCCTGCTTGAGCATCCCCCACAAATGCCATTCGATTGCAGCGCGAATAAAGGGTCGTACAACCCACCAACAGCCGACGAGAACACCGATCGACTCTCGGAGCTTCGTAACGGCGGTGACAATGTCCGACCCCTCCAACCGCAGTCATTAATCGCGTGCGGAGTGAAACTCCCGTGGCATCTACGGCACGCCTGCGGAAACTGCACCAGGACGATGAAGCCGACGCGTCAAATGAATTCGCTCAATCCGCGTCGGACTATCTGACCGACGCAGACTCGGAAATCCTGTTTCTGAGCGAAGTGTGCCACACCGCCGTTGCTTTGGGCAGGCCCCTACCTGAGCCGGATAACGCACACCTAAGCCACCTCAGCGATGAACAGTTCAACAGTCGCGCTATTGCTTGCTCCTGTCAATCTAAAGTGAGCACAGCAAACCTTTAGATGACCGTTTGACAAGTCCAAAGGAGAAACACAGAGCCACAAGGCAAATGCTGCTTGGCTCGGGAATAACAAGAGTAATCGAACTTATTAGAAAATGACCATCAAAGCCTATATCGTTGGTTGAATCGCCAAATCCAACGATTCCTGTAGACATGAAACCAGGTCGCTCCAAAGCCAGTATGCCATTCGCATATACTTGAAGGTGGTTGGATTCCGTGACGGAAATGCGGTATGCATTCAATTGACGAGTATCGATATCGAATGTCGATGTTCGATCTCCAAATCCGATTCGATCTTCTTCGAAGGTGATCATCGTGTCTCGCATGTATCGGTCGAAGAAAAACGGCGGAGCAGCGTTGGTCATAGCCAATGAAAACCCAATACCGGCATCGTGTGGATTGCTCTTGGCTGCGATTACCTGCAGGTCAAATTCCACGTAAAAGGCATTTCCAGCGGAAATCCCGGAGTCTTTTCCCCAAAAATGCATGGGACCTTTCACGGAACTACTCGAAGGACCGGCAACTTCAATTGTACTCATCTCGTACATTGAGCTGGTCAAAGACTCGACCAATGGGCCGCCTAATTGCGATGAACCATTTACACCCGTAGAGAAAAGCCATTGTTGCTGAGACGGGAACATGGATGTATCCAGCAGCAATATTGAACCGCTCGACTGGGTCGTTGCCAGGACAGAACACGGCGAACTGACCACTACAAGTAGCGAGACAATTCTTCTCAGGGTAAAAAACGCAGTTTCGTGAACTTGATGCTTCGACAGGAGAGTTTTACCTGACAAGACCGAATGTGACACACAAGAAATGTAGCGTCGACGGAATGCAGAGATATATGCCAAGTTCTGTTCCATTTCATTGCCTCCTTTAAGAAAGCAATTGCCTACGTCCGTCATTCCCCAGTTGGAAACTATTGTAGCAGACTTGACTCTTGGTTCACATAAAATGCGTCTTGAACAACAAAGCCGATAGGCAAAAGTTGTACTTTTGACCTTAGATTCTAGAACCCACTGACAGCCAGCCTATTAAACTAGTGGGAGTCACATCCACCTCGCTCAAAACGCGAGGTTCCGAACGTACTTCGGCCAATAGGCCGACGCACTTTTCGACTTTTCGCAATCCGCACCGGCTTGAAACTCCTCACGCACTTCGCCGCCACTCGGACTCTCCCGTTCGCACCGTGGGTAAGAATGCCTGACGATACTCCACTGCGATTGGGCTCTTCGCTGGTGGCAACTTCTATTCGAACATCTCGATCACTTTGGTCGCCTCAATCCAATTAGTCTGTCGGCGGCTGGTTGGTACTTTGTTGGTGAAATTGGGCCAACCAATCGAGTAGAATTGGCCGCAGACTACCAACCGGACTGCGGTCGGTATGAGCTGACCGGCGCCTGTCGCGCTCGTGGGGGTGGACTCAGCTGCGGTGCTGCAATTGCCGGGAGCGAGCCCGGCTGCCCAGCAGACTTTTCGGACAAAAAGGACACCGGTTCTTTTTGCCCTAAGTTGTTGTCTGACTTGGGATTAGCAATTGGGAGGATGTGACTTTTCGGGCACTTCGTAGTCCCAAAGTCCGAAAATGCACGTCCTCACGCGGGTCGATTGTGCCTGTAAGGTATTGATATATATGACGTTATGAAAAAAGCAGACTGCCGGAGACCGGCGACATTTAGGACACGGGACGAGTGTTCGTTGAGTGTCGCAAAAATCCCATTTGGGGGGTGAGGCGGCGAGATTGCAGCCGGCGTAAGCAGTGAAACCTGTTGTCTGCGAACGATTTACGTAGCCGGTCCGTATCACATTGGGCTGGCTGGGCCGCAGAGATACAATGACCAGCACAAGCCACACCACCAGCGAGCAGAGCATGACCCCGACCATAGCCACCGATCAGGAGGACGCCGTGATGCGAAGGACCCAGCGGACGAAAAAGCGAGGACGTCAAATCAACTGGTTGGCGTTGATCGTGCTTGAGGGCTTGTTCTTGCTGCTGCTCTCGTACTCGACGGCACGAGCCGAGACGGGGTTGCTCGGGCTGCGCGGTCGGACGCTCGGCGGGCCGTTCACGTTCTCCGATGAGATGGTACATCAAGGCTGGCGAATCCAGAAGCACGCTGTCATCGGTCACCATCGGCTGATCGATCCCAACAACGAGCGTCGCGCACGGGGCAGCTTCGAGCACTGCATGGAAGAATTTCAGAAGCTTAAGGTGGCGGAGAACATTCCGCCAATGCCGAAAGATGTCGTGGTCGTGTTGCACGGCTTGGGTGCTTTTCGCCAGTACATGGAGCCACTCTCGGACTATCTGCGGCAGGAGGGGGGGCTCACGGTCGTCAACGTCGGCTATCCCTCGACGATGGCGGATATTGGCGAGCATGCGAAAACCCTGACCAACGTCATCAAGAACTTCGAGGGAGTCGAGACGGTCAGCTTCGTCGCGCACAGCATGGGCAACATTGTGATCCGCCACTGCTTGAACGACCTGGCCGGGCTACCGCCCAGCGAACAACCAGAAATCACCTACAAACGCTTCGTGATGATCGCACCTCCCAACCATGGCGCGGTGGTCACGGAACGACTTAACGAGAACGGACTGGGAAGAATTGCCCAACTCGTAGTGGGCGACGCGGTGGATCAACTCAATCCGGAGAAGGGCTGGCCTACGCTCGAGCCCAGATTGGCCACGCCCGACTTTGAATTCGGCATCATCGTCGGCGGTCAAGGCGACGATAAGGGTTACCTCGACGCACTGCCCGGCGACGACGATATGTTGCTCTCGGTCGCGACTTCGAAGTTAGTCGGAGCGAGTGACTTTGCCCAAGTGCAAGGCGTACATCAGACGTTGCCGAAGCAAGATCAGGTGCAGTCGTACGCACTGCGATTCCTGCAGACGGGAGCTTTTATGCCCTCAGGAAGACGGAACCCGCTTGCTGAAGAGGACGTAGAACTGGCCCGATAGAACGATCGCCAGGCCCAGACCGCACTGATACCAGAGTTGGTAGCCTGTGCCTTCTGTCGTTGGCGACGGTTCAACCGTCTCAGCGGTCATGTTGAGCTGCGGTTGCTCCGTGGGGCCCATTGCTGCGAGATCTTCCTCAGCTTCGGAGCTCATGAGATGTGCGGACGTCATCGGTTGGTTCCCATGCATCGGGGCATTCCAATCGACGACCATCGCTGCGTCGTCCAGTGGTGGCGGTGAAGGCCGTCGCTCCACCGAGCGAGCCGAAGCAAGGACCATCGCGCTATCGAGCGGACTGAGGCCCGCCACTGTGGTTTGTCGTCGGCTATTGAGTTGAAATTCGCTGCGGCTCATGCCTTCCATGAACGCAGGATCGAGTTCGGCATCGTGGAAGGCGAACGGCTCCTCGACGACGAGTTCATCCTCCTCGACCAACGAACCGTCGTCGTCGAGCTGCTCGTCACTGAGTAGTTCAAGGTCCAGATCGAAATCTTCCGATGGCAAGCTGGCTTCCGTGGGAATCGGTGAGTTCATCGAGGGAACGGGCGAGAGAGTATCATGTTGCGGGAACGACAAACAACACAACGCAGCCACAAACTTCACACTCTTCAGGTGCGGAGTCAGATAATGCGAAGTACCTACATCGTCGGTCATCGTCTGTTGGCAGAGCTTGTTGCGATACACACCAAGGCGGTTAGCGTTGACGCCCAGCACGCCGATTGCTTTCTTGCACCGCCACGAAGTCTTGGGCCATTTTTTAAGTGTGCGGTCCTTGATGTTGCGGGTCACATAGACCTTCTCCGCCGCGACGAACGTCTGTCCATAGCGGTTGCCAGGGTTGAGCATATCGTGATCGAACGCTCCCGAGATCGCACCGACGCGCAGATTCGGTCGCTCGACCGCCGCACCACCCTCCAACGTCAGCCCTCGCAGACAGCCTCCGCCGATAAAGTGTGCCGCTCCCGAGGCCGTGATGGCGCCGTAGCTATGCCCCGCCATCATCACGCGCTGCGACAAACTCATCATGTTGACCAGCTTGGCCAGATAATAGCTTTGATACTCCGAATAGACGTACTTGATGCGCAGGTTTTTCTCGATCATCTCTCGCACACGGAGACCCTTGGTCTTGTACACGCGCTCGGCCGGCCACGACCAGTAGACCAGCCGCTTCGGACCAGGGCAGCAGCGCATCTTGCAGTAGATCTGCCAGCACTGTTTCATGGCGTTCTTGTGGTTCAGACTATTGCCATGCACGAAGAACATCGTGGGCATCGTGGATTCCTGAGCCAGGAAAGATTCACGACTTTCACGAACCCAGCGACGACATTCACGATCGTAGCGTTTATAGATCAATCGCTCAAAACCGCAGTCGAGGTTCTTGCAGCGGGGAGCGCAGCGGGTGTTAACCAACCACAGTTCCGGCAGGGAGTGGCAACAGCGCTGCGAACAACGGCAGAGATTGCACTCGTCGCATTGATCGGGAGTGCAGTACTGCGCCGATGTCGAGTGCACCAGCGGCCCCAACGATAGGACTGCGGCTAGCAAGCCCCATACAGTACATCGGGGGAAACGGAAGCGAAGCAAATCACCAGGGGTGACGTCACGGAGAGCGCCAAACATAGCGTTTCATCCTGAAATCAAAGGTCGCAAGGCGGGGGAGTGCGGTGGGAGACCGTCGCGGCTACCAGTCCTGGCAGTCCAATCCCGAGCGATGGCTAAGTGAAATCACTAGCCGCAAGGAGATCAACGATCTGTGAAAAGATACCTCACGTTGCGTCTACGCAACGGGTTGGCGCGGGATATGTTGCGAGAATTCAACTCACGCCGCCGCGACAACCGTCACAGCCCTATCAACGCGACGGCCAAAAATACCGAGTAGCGACAGGCCGGATAATCGGTAAAGTTAAGTGCTGGAAGCAAAGCTTACTGCTTCAGTCTACCGACGATATTCCAAACCGAACTGAAGGCCGTGAAACACGAGCGTTGAACTGTCGAGCCCAGCGTTGGGGAAGAGGAACGCGTCCACGCCTTGGCTTACGCCATCAAGGGCGAGGATTTGGTAGCCTGCGCTTACCGCAGTGCAGTTGTTCAGACGCAGCGTGCCGGAAAGACCTGCTTCGCCGACAAATGCAATATCGGCGAATACACGGCGCACCGAGACGTTCGCGGTCGATACCGTCTGCGAGAACTCGTCCGTGTCGGGAGTGGCAAGATCATCGCCGTTGATCACGGTGGTAATCGTCAGATCAACGTCTTCGCGTCGTAGGCTGTTGCAGTAAACGCCCGCGTTGGCAAAAGTACTGACGGAAAAACGCGTGCCGAATTGCCAGGCATCGCGACGAGTTCCCAACTGAAAACCAAACAGGCGGTTTTTCAGCAGACGCTTCAAACTCGTGTCGACGAAGGCCGCAGATGCCGCGGGAGGATCAGCAGGCAAAGGAATCGGCTTGTCGGTGATGCTCGTATCAAGAAAGTCTTCGTCGAGCTGCACGTAGCGGAAGCCAGAGAATATCTTCCAAACGGCTTCGGTATCGCGAAGGAAGTTGATCTCGACCGAGTTCAACTGGGATTCGTAGTGAAACGAGCGAGTCTCGTCCGCGACGAAATCGCCCAGATCGTACGCCAGCGTCCCATTCCAGCCGTTAATCCCTTCATACCCAACTTGGATGCCAAAGCCCGAATCGTTGTACCCAGTCAGAAACACTCGCCCACCCAGCCCATGCTCAAACTGATCCGTTAGCGAAGGTGCGGGCCCACCTATCGCGGCGCTCACACCGCTCCAGTTGATGTCGTCACGAAACATGAAGATACCGCCAGCATCGATTTGCCACTTGGGTCCAATGCACCATTGGTCACACGCACCAGGGCCATTAAACCAAGGGAAGACACCTGTAGAGCAACCGCAGCGGTTGTAGTCACTGTATCCACCTGCTGCGCAGGCCTGGCAGCCGCCGTTGGCTGGCGCGCCACCAACCTGCAACGATTGGTATTGTTGGTACAACATCGGATTGGAGGTCGACACGGACTGCAGGGCCGCGGGGGTCAGTGTGCCGTTGTTGACGACGCCAGCCGGCGGCAGTTCGGCAACCGCCGGCGGCATGATTTCCGACGATTGATAGTCGATCTGTGCGTGCAGTCGCGCCGCGAAAGCGGTCGATCCGACGATGCAAACCAAGAATGCAAGCACTTTGTATCGTCTATTGGTCATGGGAATTGACTGCTCTGGTGGGTGGTATGCTGGTAGTTCGCGACTGCCAGGAAAGCCCTAACGACGATAGCGGCTGGCATCGACGCGCCGATTTGCAGACGCGTATCGGTAGAATCGGCAGGCCCGCGCACGAATCGCGAGTGAAGCTTCCCCCACACGCAAGAGTTGCGTGGTCTGCCTAGTTTCGTCATTCAACTGCCAGCTATGCTAGCAGTCCGGTCAGAATCGTCAGGAACGCATCGATCTGCTGGTCGGTTCCGACGGTCACTCGCAGGCCGTCGTTCCAGTTCGGGTAGCTCATGTAACGCACCAACACGCCACCCTCCTTGAGTTGCTGATAGAGCGACTCCGCAGGGTGGTCTGGGTGATTACACCACACGAAATTCGCTTGCGAGGGCACGCACTCAAATCCCAACCTCGTTAGTTCCGCCTCCAAACGTCCGCGCGTCGCGATGATGGACGATCGCGTCTGCTGGAACCACTGCTGATCGCCAATCGCGGCGGTTGCTCCGGCGATGGCCATCGCGTCGCAGTTGTACGAGTCCTTCACTTTGGCAAACTGCTCGATCAGCTGAGGCTGAGCGATCAGAAAACCGAACCGCAGACCTGCCAGCGCGTACGACTTGCTCAACGATCGAGACACCATCACCTTCTCGTTTTTGGCCACGAGGCCGAGGCAGTTCGTCTCGGAGAAGTCCGCATAGGCTTCGTCTACGAGCAATGGACAAGGCAACTGGTCGGCGATCCGCGCCACGTCGTCAGGCGAGATTACCGTGCCTGAGGGGCTGTTGGGATTCGCCAAGTAAGCCAGTTTCAGGCGTTCGCGCGGAGCAGTAAACGCCTCACCCAGCGACCAATCAGGTTGGAACTCCACGACGTCACACTCAGCACCCTGGATCTCGGCCAACGTCTTGTACAACACGTAACTGGGATTCGGATAGCGAATCACATCGCCGGAATCGACTAGTGCGCGCGTGATGATCGTCAAGATGTCGTCGCTGCCGTTGCCGCAGAGAATCCAATCCGGGTCGACCCCTAAGAGTTCGCCCGCCTGCTGACGGAAAGCGGTCGCTGTGGGATCGGGGTACTTCTGCAGTCCGGCTTGCACGGCGTGGCCAATGGCCGCTTTCACTTTTGGCGCACAATCATATGGATTTTCGTTAGTGTTCAGCTTGACCAACTTCGTCCCCTGCGGCTGTTCGCCTGGGACGTAACCGGTCATGGCTGTGATATTGGATCGAAAGTAGTTCATCGGCTAAGTATCTAGTTTGCGGATCGCCACGCTGCGCGCGTGGCCAGTGAGTCCTTCTTTGTCGGCCATCAGTAACACGTCTTCGGCAATCGCGTTGAGTCCTTCCTGCGAAAACTGAATCACGCTGCCTGAGCGGAGAAAGTCGTTCGACGACAAGCCACTCGCGAACCGCGCCGTCGCGCCAGTAGGCAGCACGTGCGACGGCCCTGCCACGTAGTCGCCTAAAGCGACGGGACTGTACGGACCGACGAAGATCGCGCCAGCATGTCGGATCGACGCCAGCAAATCGTCCGCATCCTCACAGGCGATGTGCAAATGCTCGGTCGCCAGTTCGTTGGCCAGTTCTGCAGCTTCGACCCGATCGCGTACCAGGATCAACGCCCCAAACTCCTCCAACGACTGCCGGGCGAGGTCACCGCGATCCAGCTCTCCTAGTTGCTTTTCCAACTCCGCAGCCACCTGCTCGACAAGCGGCGCACTCCACGTGATCAAGACACTCGAGCCGGGTGCATGTTCGGCCTGCGCGATTAAATCGGCAGCGGTGAATTCGGGGCGTGTGTTCTCATCGGCGATCACGATCACCTCGCTTGGCCCAGCGATCGAATCGATGTCGACTTCGCCAAACACGTGCTTCTTCGCGAGCGCCACGAACAGGTTTCCCGGCCCGACGATCTTGTCGACTTTGGGCAGACCCGCCACGCCGTAAGCCAACGCCGCGACCGCCTGCGCGCCGCCTACGCGATACACCTCGCTGATTCCCAGTTCGTGGCAGGTCGCCAACAAGTCTTGGTTGTAAGATCCGAACGGAGTGGGCGGAGCGACGACTGCTAGTTCTTTCACGCCTGCGGCCTGTGCAGGAACGGCTGTCATTAGGACAGTCGAGGGGTACGCCGCCGCGCCGCCGGGAACGCAGATTCCGACCCGCTCGAGCGGCAAATAGCGTTGCCGCAGCGTGCCACCTTCAGGAACGTCAACGATCACGTCCTCGTGCAAGATTGCCTGCTGGAAACGCAGCACGTTCTCGCGAATTCGACGCACCGTCGCGAGGAACTCTTCGTCAGCGGCCGAGTGAGCCGCTTCGAGTTCCGCCGCCGCGACTCGCAGCGTTTCGCCGGTCAGCTCAGCCCCATCCAGCTTCGCCGTGTACTCCAGCACTGCTTCTACACCACGCGTTCTGACGTCGCTGCAGATTCTTTCGACAGTCTGCACCGGCGAAAGCGGCTCGCCGAAGACCTCGATTGTCTTTCGTCGCCCCGCTTCGCTGACGACGTCTCCGGCGGGTGAGAGCTTCTGGCGAAGCTCGGCAATCTGCTGCGCGGCTTCCGGCTGGCTGGTGTCAATACGTTGCATGGAAAGTGGCGAGTCTTGCTTCCGAAGTCTAGAGTCACGTCGCGTCAGGCGTTACGATGAATCGCATTGTCGTTTACATAGCGTACCCCCTTTTGCCTTTGGTCTCTAGGCTCCCACCTCGCACTCCCGTCCCACATCTGCGCTCCCCATGATCGATCTTGCCAGCGATACGCTCACCAGACCAACGCCCGAGATGCGTGCCGCCATGGCCGACGCGGAGGTGGGCGACGACGTTTTTGAAGAAGACCCAACCGTCCAGGCGTTGGAGCAACAGATCGCCGCGATGCTTGGCAAAGAGGCCGCGCTGTTTGTGCCATCTGGTTCGATGGGCAACGTGATCGGCATTCGCACCCACTGCGGCATGGGCGACGAGTTCCTGGCCGAAGCCGATTCGCACATCATGCGTTACGAGCAGGCTTCGTACGCGCAACTGTTCGGCGTTGCCGCTCAGACGGTCGCGGGAGGACCTGGTGGACTGCTGACGCTTGAGCAACTGCAGGGCAAGATTCGGCCGCACAACTTGCATTGTGCCCAGACCCGGTTGGTCTGCCTGGAGAACACGCACAACTATGGCGGTGGGAGGATTCAACCGTACGAATTGGTGGCAGAGATTTGCACGTGGGCGGCCGACAACAGCTTAGCTCGTCACCTGGACGGAGCACGATTGTTCAACGCGGTCGTCGCGACGGGCATTCCCGCCGCCCAATGGGCTCAGCACTTCGACACGGTGAGCATCTGCTTTAGCAAAGGGCTCGGCGCGCCGGTCGGTTCGGCCATATGTGGTACGCGCGAAGCGATCGAACGCGCGCGTTGGCATCGCAAGTTGCTCGGCGGCGGCATGCGGCAAGTGGGGATCATTGCCGCCGGCGCGCTGTACGCCTTGAAAAATCATGTGGATCGATTGGCTGAAGATCATGAGAAAGCTCAAGTGCTGGCAAGCGCCATTCGCGAATCCAAAGGGCTGTCGTTGCCGAGTGAACAAGTCGACACAAACATCGTGTTCTTCGACGTCGACCCCTCGCTCGGGACCGCCGACGAGTTTTGCGCGCGGCTGCACGATCAAGGCGTGCGGGTGCTTGCCTTGAAGCACACCGCAGTTCGCGCCGTCACGCACCTGGACGTATCGATGAACGACATCGAGCAAGTCGCAGATTTGTTGAGAGCGAGCTAGCCGATTCGACCGTCAACGGGCCGCTGCGCCCCCAGCTGGTTCACCCCTGACCGAACCCTACCCCTCAGCTGGTGCCGATCAGTTTTGAAAGGTTTTCGTATTTTCTTTTCAATACTTCGGCTTGTATCTTTGTGCCTGATCTCGCAAGTCCTTTCCGTGCAACGCGTTGCGCAAACGACCCTACCTCAACGCTCTGTAATACTGAAAGGTTTACTGTTGGGAACCTTTCAAAACCCTCGCAGCCGCTTAGCACAGACGATCGGCGGATGAACGCCGACCGTAGGCCTCTCAAACGAGGTGTCGGCGAACAACTCGGGCCTGAGCCGACCCCATTTTACGACAAGTGGTGGCCCAATTTCAGCAAGATTTCTGCGCCGACATTATTGGCGAGGCAAGAGCTTAATCGCGATCCGAGATGTCACGAGATTGGCCGTGATACGCAATCGTTGAACCGACGGCAATGAGTAAGGATCCGAGAAAGAAGAGCGCAAGCCGAATGGACGGTCCGGCGTGAACGATTTCCTTGTAGCACAAGTATGCCGTCAACAGGCAACCAAGGCCGAATCCCGCGAGTAAGCCCCCGAAATACTCGACAGTAAGCTTAGTCGCTCGCATGTGATACCAACGCACTCTTTGCTGCCGGCTGTCGGAAGCCATGTCGGTGACCTTTCGTGATGCCCTCAAGAGCTGGTGAGGTAGCTGAGTAGTTTCATTATAGCGAAATTATTGCAGTGGTATCTAACCACACGCAGGGCGCTAGCGCGGGAGAGCTTTCTGGATTAGTAGGCCGCCTTAGGGCCAAGCCACTTCGAGACGCTGCGTTGCCAACGTGAAACGGTGTCGTAAAACGGCGACCGCGGGCGATCAGCCACCACCGCATGCACGCCGAGCGATTATCTCGTCAACGATAAGTTGCACACAAGCTGGCAGCATGGCGACACATTCAAGGTACGCCATTGCGTCACCGATGCGAGAGTCTCGGGGCGCGTGGACTTCAAGATAACTAGAAGAGCATTGCGCGCTGGGAGTCGCCTCAGCGATAACGACCACCAGCGACTCCGACCAGGCACAACACCGTTAGAGACAGCGTGGCCGTCGGTTCAGGAATGCAGCAGAAAGTATTGAAACTTGCAATGGTGTTGCCATCGTTGACCACCTGCAAAGTTGCTGTGAAAGAGCCTCCCACAGGGACCATGATGTTGGCTAAGAATAACCCGGGGGCTGGAGGCGTATCGATAGTCGCCATGAGAGGGCCGCCTGCGACACGAAGTTCATCAGAAGTGGATTCATTGACCAACGTGGTCCAGCCCAGTCCGGCAGGCGTGGGAAAAGAAAGTATGCCACTGACAAAGGTGGACTCTTCACCTGGCGGCCGTGGAACGAAGACGTTCAAACCACCAACTGGGTTCAACAGCGTGCTCGATGGTCCAGGCACGACAGTCAGATCAATCGAGTCGAACGTCTCACTCATTCCATCCAGGTACAGCGAGTAAACGCCATTTGGGGATGGACCGTTGGGGATGATATTGAACTCAATTGCGGATGCAGTGGAGCAAGCCAGCAAACTCAAGAGGAACGTGCCAGAAATGATTCTCTTCATGTCAATCCACCGCTGCCGTATCAATGATGCGTCTTGGTCATTCTGTTGAGCACAAGACTAAATTGGACCGCACAAATCCGCTTTGGTGTTAAGTACGCAATCTAGGATTCTCATCAGGGGACAGAGGCAAATCAACAGTTTTCTCGTCAACTTTCTTGGATTTTGGCCGTCGCGGCCCTGTTTCGCCACTCAGCGGGGCGCGGTTCGCATGGGGAGGAATCACCGAGCTCTCGCGCGTGGCAATCAAGCGACACAGGATTTGGCCACCGAGGCAGTCATTCTTCGTTCGATGCGTGCCATAACAGACCAACCGACCACTCGGGCTCGATGACGACCCACCAACAACATGAACATATTGCTTAAGTTGTTGCAGCGGCGAGACACATCCAATTCCGCACGTCGTAGGTGCGCTAATTGGTGCGTTCATATTTTGACAAGCGCTGTTTATCCGCTAAGCTCTGGTTCCGCAGCTCGCATTCCACTTTTCTTTTCTTTGGAGGGAACATCCATGTTTCGATTCCTACGCTCAACGGCGCTGCTTGCGCTTGTGCTAGCCACGTGCACCGCGCAAGCCGAGGCGAAGAAGCCCAATATTCTCGTCATCTGGGGCGATGATGTGGGCGTCCATAACATCAGCGCGTACAACCATGGCATCATGGGGTATCGCACGCCAAACATTGATCGCTTGGCGAAAGAGGGAGCAATGTTCACCGATTCGTATGCGCAGCAGAGCTGCACAGCGGGTCGCGCTTCGTTCATCACGGGCCAACATCCTTTCCGCACTGGCTTGCTGACGATTGGCATGCCTGGCTCGGATCACGGCATCCCCGATTGGGCGCCGACGATTGGTGACTTGCTGAAACAGCAAGGGTACACCACTGCTCAGTTTGGCAAGAATCACTTGGGCGACCAGAACAAGCACTTGCCGACCGTCCACGGTTTCGACGAATTCTACGGCAATCTCTATCACTTGAACGCCGAAGAAGAGCCGGAGACGTATTACTATCCCAAAGATCCCGAGTTTGAGGAGAAGTACGGCCCGCGCGGTGTCATTCACAGCTACGCTAACGCCGATGGCACGCAGAGAATCGAGGATACCGGCCCACTCACGCGAAAGCGTATGGAAACCGCTGACGAAGACTTTGCCGGCAATGCCCTACGATTCATCGAGGATGCCCACAAGAAAGATCAACCGTTCTTCGTGTGGATGAGCACCACGCGCATGCACGTCTGGACTCGCCTGAAGAAGGAGAGCCAGGGCAAAACCGGCGTCGGGCTCTATCCAGACGGAATGGTCGAGCACGACGGTCATATCGGCTTATTCCTCGACAAACTTGACGAACTAGGAATCGCTGACAATACGATCGTCGTCTATAGTACCGACAACGGAGCGGAAAAGTTCACCTGGCCCGATGGTGGTATCACGCCCTTCCACGGCGAAAAGGGCACTACGTTCGAAGGTGGATTCCGTGTCCCGCAAGTTGTCCGCTGGCCTGGCGTCATCAAGCCTGGCACGATCATTAACGACATCTTCTCTCATGAAGACTGGCTCCCCACACTGCTCGCCGCCGCCGGAGTTCCCGACGTGGTCGAGAAGTGCAAACAGGGCTACCAGGCCAATGGGAAGACCTGGAAAGTTCATCTCGATGGGCACAACTTTATGCCTTTCTTGAAGGGTGAAGAAAAGAAAGGACCACGCGACTCCATCTACTACTTTGGTCAAGGTGGCGAGTTGAACGCCGTTCGCTGGAACGACTGGAAAATTTCGTTCGCCATGATCGAAGGCAACATCGCCCTGGGTGAACGCGTTGTGACCAACTGGCCGCTGATCACTCACCTTCGTGCCGATCCGTACGAGACGATGTGGGAAGAAGGCGAGATGGGTTATATGCGTTGGTACGGTGACAACATGTGGTTGTTTGTGCCAATCCAGGCAAAGCTCGCGGAGTTCTTCAAGACAATTCCGAACTTTCCGTTCCAAGAAGGCTCGAGTTTGACAGCCGGTGGGATCAACTACAATTCGCTCAAAGCGATGAAAGCACTGAAGATGCTCGAAGAAGTGCAAGAGCGATTCCCCGTTCCTCAATAACGTTTGTCTTGTAGGAGTCAATACGTTCCTGAACCCGCGCGCGGCGTCAGCCGCCGCGGGTTTTTCTGATCGATCGAAATCATTTCGAGGAAGCTTCCATGATCAAACGGACTCTTGAGGTTAGCCGCTACTTGCTGATACTGCCGGTGATTGGTTCTCTGCTACTAACCGTCGCGGTGGTCGTGATGGGACTGGGCCTGACGATGGTGCGAGGATGGGAACTGCTCAGCAATCCTAGCTTCAGTGAAGGTACAGCTAAGGTGCTATCGGTGTCGGTGATTCAAGCCATCGACCTGTTTCTGGTGGGAGCGCTGGGCTACATCACGGCGGTTGGCCTGTACAAGCTCTTTATCAGTCAGAAAGAAGAGCAACTGCTCAAACGAATCAAAATCGATAAATTGGCCGACCTCGAAAACAAGATCATCGGCGTTGTCGTGGCGGCGCTGGCGGTCGGCTACCTGGGGCAAGCCGTCGAAGCGAAGGACCCTCAGGAAGTACTGTACACCGGCGCTGGCACCGCACTGGTAATCGGAGCATTGTGTCTGTTCATCAAGTTCAGCGGCATGGGTGAATCTGAGAGCTAGAGTCGCTTCTCAACGAACTGCTCTCCGTGAATAGCCGCACGGCCTTTGCTTCAATCCCCACCAGCATCTCCGGAGCGTTCGACGAAGGGTTTGCCTCCATCCCACGTCAGCAGGATCTCAACCGTATCGGTTGCCTCCGTCACTTCCAGGGTCAGTCCCGACGTGCCAACCTCGCGATACTTGCGAGGCGCATGCCAGCGCTGGGAGTTGGCATTAATCGGCTCCAAGGCGTTGACGGTCACGACGTGCGTACCAAGGACGCAGCCATCGCCTTTGTCGTAGGTCGTCAACTCGAACCGACCGTCGGCGCCCAACTGACCTGAGGCAGCCCGCGCATTTTCGGGGAAGACTCGGATATTGCCATGCACAACCGGCTCCCCGTCGATCAACACCCGACCTGAAACAGGCACCCGCTGAGGACGGCCATCGCCGCAGCCAAGAGTACAGCCGAACGTTGCGATGTAGATCACGAACCACGAAAAGTTACGCATCGTAGCGATACTGAAGTGCCAGCTAGTCATTTCCTACGCATTCATCATTCAACCAGACCGTCGTCGCCGGCGCGCGTCGAAAGCGCTCGGTACAGTTGCAGCGAGATGTCTTCGCTAACCAATTCGACATGACCGTCGCCAAACACAAACTGCGCGCCTCCCGGATGTCGACTGGCAAAAGACCCGACCGTCCGATATCCGTAACGCACGTCTTGGGCCCAGCCGGTGTCAACCTCTGAGTTAATCGGGTTGTCGGTAGTTCTGAGGCCGTCGACATGACGACCTGCGGCACTCCAACGGTTGCGAGTTGGTTGGAGATGCCCATCGCGAGTTTCGCCCACGAATATGGTCTGCGATGTGCCATCGGTGATCTGCCGCAACTCCAGGCCGAATCGATCCGTATCCGAGAGATACATGAACACACCATCGTTATCGTATTTCACGATCCCAGAGATTCCTTTCGACGGACCATTCGTGCCTGAGCAGAAGGCGTAGCTGCCGGTCGCTTCAGTGAGAGTCTTGAACTCGACGAACGGCTCTTTGCTATCGCTAGGGCAGCTCATCACCTGCAGCGGTGTGCTGACGAGCGTTTCGTTCGCTCTGTGAGGCGTCTCCCGATCGCGTTCGGGCGCGTTGTCGGGGGTCTTCCAAGGTCCATCATCAAAATCGATCGCATCGTACATGCCCTGCTGTTCAAGTTGCGGCAGCACGGGCAAGAAGCCGCTCGCGCCGCGGCTCCAAGCGTTGGGGGAACAGTTGGAGGTGCCGTCGCAGCCATATCTGCCAGGCGGCAAGTGTCCGGTTGTGTTTTCGTAATTCAGGATCGCCAGTCCTAGGTTCTTAAGATTGTTCATGCATTGCGAACGGCGGGCCGCCTCCCGAGCCGCTTGCACCGCGGGCAGGAGCAGTGCCACCAGCACGCCGATGATGGCAATCACCACCAGTAACTCGACTAAGGTGAAACCGCGAAGTCGTGTTGAAAACATCCGTAGGCGCCAGAGGAAGTCGAATTGTGATCCATTGAGAAGCACGGCTTAAGACGGCAGTCAGCCGTCGCAGCGATCTCGCCATCATACGCGATTGACGCTGCCTGTGTCGATCTTCCCTATCGGCAGACACGAGAAAACCGCCGTACTATGGACCTACCATTTAGTGAGTCATCGAGGCAAGCACTGGATTGTGCGGATTACGCTCCAAATGTCGCAGAGCCAAATTTCGATGATCCCGTACGCGATTAGAGAATTGGGATCACTTCGAAATGATCTCAATGACCGGCCCCTGCTGGGCGGCATACTTGTCGACGGCCCGACGGCCGAGGTTGCCATTCTTCTGAGCAGCGGTGTAGTGGGCTAGGAAATGAGCAGGCGTGGCTGGTCCTTGGTCGGCAAGTTCGCTTAGCAACTGTTCCGCAGCCTCTAGTTCGCCGTCCTCAAACAACTGGAGCGCCCGCGAGTAGTCGTCTAATCGCGATTTGACGGCGGCTGCTTGCGAAGCGGGATACGCGGTAAAGAGTTCCGCCGGTCGCTCGAGACCGGGAAGCTTGGCCGTACAGACGCGCAGCGTGAAGAATTTGTCCGACAGTTTGGTTTGCGTGGCGGCGGTAATCACCAGCGGCAGTTGCAACTGCTTCGAGGCAGCCTGCACGCGATTGGCCACATTGACCGCGTTGCCACGAGGACCGTACTTCAGTCGGCTGCGTGTGCCGGCGTTGCCGACATACGCAACGCCGGTGTGAACTCCTATACCCAACTCCAAAGGCCGATCGAGTTGATCCTTCCACTTCTCGGCCACCGGGTCGAGTACGTCGAACAACTCGATCGCCGCCTGACAAGCGAGGTCGGCGTGCGCCGGTTGCTCGATGGGTGCGTTCCATAGGGCCAGCAAGCCATCGCCGTAGTAATCGACGACCACGCCTCGCTGCCTGACGACGACCTGCGTGAGCGCCTCCATCACATCGCCGAGCAGTTCGTAACAGTCGGTCAGCTGCAGTGTTTCCGCAAGCGCCGAGTAACCTCTGAGGTCGGCAAACATCAACGAGACCTCGCGTTCTTGTCCCGCCAGGCTCTCGGGATGTTGCTGGATGTACTCCGCTACCGTAGGCGAGAACGCCTGCTCAAGCAGCACGCGCGCCCGGGCTGCCTCGGTCTCGCGTTGCAGACGGGCGATCCCCACCGCGACCGAATCCGCAAGCAGTTGAACGAGGCGAGCTTCCAGCGGCCGCACACCACGCCGACGGTTCGCCTCGTTGATGTTGCGGACGCCGTAGATGGCGCCAATCAATTGTCGGTGTTCGTCAAGCACCGGTGCAATGACGATTGCATTCGGACACCGGAGCGACGAGTTGTCTTCCGCCTGCTGGTACCAGGTGGTCGGATGCAGCGCGAGGCGATTGAGCGCGTTCTCGTCAAAGCAGATACCTTTCTCCGGCTCGGTCAACTGGCTGCCCACGATCTGCCAGGGAGCATCCGAGTTACGCTCGTCGCGACGGAGCACCCACGCTCCGTCGAGCCCAACGGTCTCGACGGCAAACCGCGCCGCGTCGTCGTAGAACTCTTGTGACCCCGCCGCCGCACGATGGAGCTTTGCCGTTTCGGCAAGCCAACGTGTCACCGTCGCGGCGGATGGCCCAAGTTGTTTGTCATCGCCTGTTTGCGGCAGCATCAGATCGTCGAGCCCAGTCTGATTGAGCGGTACCAACGGACGAAGTTCGTTGGACGATCGCAGTTCCACCCACACGTCGCCGATCCGCATCCGACAAGGCATCGACAAGATGGTGCTCCCCGTCAGTTTCCGCCCATCGGTCGTGCGAAGTTGTCTCGTGGTAACCGATTCCAACAGCACGAAATCTGGTTCCACACGAACAATGAGAGCACACTCGTTCAGCTGCGGATCGTCGTCCCAGACCGGCGTCCAACGCTGGTCGGTAGTCGGCGATTCGCGCAGGCCAACGAGCTGAGAACAAACATTCCATTGCTCGTGGCGATGCTCACTGAAAATCGCGAGATGAAACATAGGAGTCGTCGCAGAGAATGCTGTGCGTATGGTCGCCCGGCGGAGAAGTTGGGCGTCCAACAAAGGATAGGTCACCTCCGTCCCTCATTTGGGAAGGAATGGCCACTACAACCGTCATTTTTGGATGCTAGCACCCAATATGCAGCTAGCCGCATCTGTTCTCGACACGATGCAGGCATTGCGAAATAATGCTAGCCAACTGGTCAGATATAACAGCACTGATTGGGGGCAAATCCTCCCAGATCAGACGGCCTCCGTCCGCATCGGGAGGGGGACCGCAACTCGTGCAGGGAAGCATCGGTGAATTGGCAAGTGTTGGGATTGGTCTCGGGCGCGACGCTGCTGGGCGTGGCCGGGCTGCAAGCATTGGGAGCGGTCGTAGCCGCCCGTCGTCGCGCACGCGCATCTCAGACCCACTGCGAGGCACGCCAAGTCGAATTTGACCGACAGCTGGCGAAGGAGTTGCAGTGGGCCCGTGCTTCCAAGCCAATTTTCAAAGCATGGGAGGGCATACGGCCTTTCCAAGTCACCGCAGTCGTCGACGAAGCGGTCGACTGCAAATCGTTCTATCTTGTCCCGACCGACGGACACCCCCTGCCCCGTTTCGAGCCCGGCCAGTTTCTGACCTTCAACCTGCCGATCGATCCGCGCAAGAAGCCCCTGGTGCGATGCTACTCTCTCTCAGACCGTCCACGGGAAGACTACTACCGCATCACGGTCAAGTTCGCGCATCCGCCCCAAGGTAACTCGAGATTGCCAGCCGGTGACGGCAGCAGCTACCTGCACCGCCGCATCGATGTCGATTCGATCCTGGAGGTACAAGCACCTCGTGGCGCGTTCTTCCTCGACCCGACCGACAATGCACCACTGGTGCTGATCGGCAGTGGAATTGGCATCACGCCGATCTTGAGTATGGCCAACACGATCGCGCACGAAAGGCCTGATCAGCGGGCCCACGTGTTCGCCGGCTTTGGCAACAGTGGGGAACATCCCTTCCGTGAAACAATGCGCCAGTTGAATGCTGAGCACGAGAATCTGCGCTTTGACATCAGCTACTCCCGTCCCATGCCGGCAGACCAGGTTGGGCGTGATTACGATCACCGCGGTTATGTTGACCTGGCCAGACTGAAGCAGTTGTTGCCGTCGAGCAATTACCGATTCTACGTCTGCGGTCCCGCAGCCATGATGGCGACCATGGTGCCCGCGCTGAGGGCCTGGGGTGTACCGAAGCAGCACATTCACTACGAGGCGTTCGGGCCCGCCTCGGTGAATAGCATAGCCCCGACTCGTACGACCGAGGAAATCGCGCGCGGCCCATGCCAGGTGGAATTCCTGCTGGCGCATGCGAGTTTGGCTTGGGCTGGCAATCACGAATCGTTGCTCGATTTCGCGGAGAGCCAGGGAGTGCCGCTCGACTACGGATGCCGCGCGGGAAACTGCGGGCAGTGCTTAGTCTCGGTGAAGGCGGGCAATGTTGAGCACGTTAAGGAACCCGGCTTGCCGCTCAAGAAAGATCAGTGCCTCACATGCATCGGTGTGCCATGTGGTGATGTTGTTTTGGAGGCCTAGCGGTGAATGGAATCATGACCAATCAGCGAAAAACCAATTCCCTTGGAATCAGCAATGACCTCCATCGGTCATTCGTTGCTTGGTCACTGGTCATTGTCCTACAACTGGCCGCCCCCTGCGCGGCGGCTGAGACGAACCTCGAACCACTCAAGTGTGACCCGGCACTCGTGTTGGGATCCGAATCGTGCGCGAAATGCCACGAGAACGAAGTTCGCCAGTGGAAGCAAACACCACACTGTCAAACATTCGAAACGCTGCATCGCAAGCCGGAAGCAAAAGCCATTACCAAACGGCTGGGGCTCTCGACCGTCAAACGCAACGACACCTGCGTCAAATGCCACTACACGCAACAACAAAAGGGCAGCCGCGTACGCGTTGTGGACGGAGTATCCTGCGAATCGTGCCACGGCGCGTCCAAGAACTGGACACCGCTGCATAACGACTACGGCGGTCCGAACGTGACGAAGCAAATGGAATCGGCCGAGCATCGCCAACAGCGACGTGAGGCAAGTATCGCGGCAGGGATGAACAATCCCACGAACTTGTACCTGATCGCGCGGCAATGTTTAGCCTGTCACACCACCCCGGATGAGCAGTTGGTGAACGTCGGCGGACACCAACCCGGCAGCCCCGATTTCGAATTGGTTAGGTGGTCGCAAGGCATGGTCCGACACAACTTCTTACGTACCAACGGCACATCCAACGCGACTGCCACACCAGCCGAACTACGCGTAATGTACGTTGTCGGGGTGATGGCTGATCTAGAGGCCAGTCTGCGCGCGACTTCCAAGGCGACAAAGAAGGCACCATTTGGAACCGCGTCCGCCCAGCGAGCTGCCGGATTGAAACGCAAGTTGTATGAAATCCAGCAGCTGATCGAAGATCCCAACGTGCAACAGGCGATGGACGCGGCGCTGATGGCCCCGCTGAAGCTGAACCAACAAGACGTGCTCGCCTCGGCTGCCGAATCGGTAGGCAAAGCGGCGTTCGCCTTCGCCCAGTCCGCTGACGGCAACGACCTGGCCGCTTTGGATTCACTGTTGCCCGACACGAGCAAATACAAGTAGCCAACAGAACCCGTCATGATGCCCACTGAAGTCGCCGTCGTACGCCCCCAGCGTTGGGATGTCCCGTTTGGGGACGCGATGCGCGACGAGGACGTGGATCAACTACTAAAGATCGAACCGTTTCGCAGCATCGACGCGGATCGGTTTCCGACCGCCATCCCGCTACGTGGCATTCTCAAGAACGATGCCCGCATCAACAGCTACGAGCACGGCGACATCATCGTCCGCGAAGGAGACTACGGCAACAGTGCCTTCCTGATCCTGCAAGGCAAAGTCAGCGTCGTGCTAGATGGTCTTGACCCGGCAGCGCTGGGTCGTCAGCCGCCCGCAAAAAAAGGTGTGCTCCAGTCGCTGATGAGTTTGTTGAAGAATCCCCGCTTGCCCGAAGTGCGTTCGCAGTTTCAACCTAACAACGAAAACATCACTGCCGATCGGCACCCAGTGGCGGACCTGGCCCAAACACGGGTCTTCCTGCAGGACGTGCCACGCATGTTGGAAGGGGCACAAAGCGTAACGCTGCAAGCGGGTGAGATCTTTGGTGAGTTGGCCGCACTTACGCGTACTCCACGCTCAGCAACGGTTCTGGCTGACGGGGAGGCCTTGCTGTTGGAGCTGCGGTGGCAAGGCTTGCGCGACCTAATGCGACGAACCGATGCGTTGCGTCTGCATGTGGAACGACTGTATCGCGAAAACAGTTTGCGCGTGCACTTGCGGGAAACTCCGTTGCTCTCAGAATTGCCTGCCAGCGAACTTGAAGCGGTTGCAGAGGCCACTCAATTCGAGACTCATGGGAACTTTGAGTGGCATGCGACCTTCGAGGTGCCGCGTGAGGCGCCACCTCAAGATGCGATCGTTAGCGAGCCGTTGATCGTCGAGGAGGGTTCGCTTTGCGATGGAATCGTGCTGGTGCGGAGCGGATTTGCGCGGCTCAGCCATCGCTATGGTCACGGACATCGTACCGTTGCTTATCTGGGCAAGGGGCAGGTTTTCGGTTTGACCGAGGCGATCGAGAGCTATCAGACCCACGAGACGGCGAAGGTCTCGAACTCGCTGCGCGCGCTGGGATACGTTGACGTTCTCAGAATTCCCCAATACGTCTTGGAACAACATGTCTTCCCTGCGGTGGCAGATTCAGTCCTCACGGAGGTTGCCAAGAAACATGCGGTGCGGTGCTCGCATCACGATTGCGAGCTGCCATCGGGTGCTGCTGGTCAGGAGCAAGCTCACGTCGAGAGTGATCTGTTGGAGTTCTTGGTCGAGCGGCGCTTCATCAACGGGCCGCAGGCAATGCTGATCGACCTGGACCGTTGCACCCGTTGCGACGATTGCGTCCGCGCATGTGCAGCAACTCACAACAACAATCCACGTTTCATCCGCCATGGCCATAGCCACGGTTCGTACATGATCGCGCACGCCTGCATGCACTGTGTCGATCCGGTGTGCATGATCGGCTGCCCAACCGGAGCGATCGGCCGCGACCAAGAAACCGGCGTCGTACGGATCAACGATCTCACCTGCATCGGCTGCAGTACCTGCGCGAATAGCTGCCCTTACGACAACATCCGCATGGCGGAAATCCGCGATCGCCGTGGCGCCGTTGTGCTGGACCAGAACACACAACAACCGATTCACAAAGCCACCAAGTGCGACCTCTGCGTCGACCAAACTGGCGGGCCGGCATGTCAACGCGCTTGTCCGCACGACGCGTTGGTTCGCATTGACTTGGGCAACCTAGGAGAGCTCTCGCAGTGGGTGAATCGATAGCGATGCCAAGCGATTGCTTTGTCTTGCAGTGGCATTTAGCGGCGACATCGCGCACTTAGTTCGTTCCATCGAGGCAATTTGCTATGCAAACCTTTGTCAGTCGCAGGCTACGGAATGCCGCTCTGACGATTGCTGCGCTCTGCCTACTAATGGCTTGGTTGCGATGGCGCGAGGCGGGGCTGCACGCGACCAGCTTCGACACGGGTTACATCCTATTCGCTGCTCTGCTGTTTCTTGGGCTGTACAACGTGCGCAAGAAATTGCCGGTCTTGCCGTGGACGACTTCGGCCGGCTGGCTACAAACGCACATTTACGTTGGGTTGAGTACGGCTGTGGTGTTCGGGCTTCACGTCAGTTGGCGCGTGCCAGATGGTTTTCTCGAGACGGCGCTGACGGCGCTATTCGCGGCGACGTTCGTCAGCGGCCTGATTGGCCTGTATTGGACGCGGACATTGCCACGAAAGCTGGCCAAAGTGAGCGAGGAGGTGATTTACGAACGAATCCCCACGCTCCGCAGTCAACTCCGCGATCGCGCGCAACATTCAATACTCGATACGGTCCATGCAGCGGGGGCGACGACGTTGGGCGCGTTTTATTCCGACCGACTGCACTCGTTCTTTGAACGGCCGCGCGGACTGCGTTACTACCTTTTTCCTAACAATCGACTTCGCAAGCAATTGTTGGCGGAGCTGACCGAGATCAACCGTTACCTGTCCGAGCCCGAACGCAAAACGTGCGAGCAGCTGTTCGCATTGGTCCGCCGTCGAGATGATTTGGACTATCACGCGGCGCTGCAGTGGCGGCTGAAGGCGTGGCTATTCTTGCATATCGGACTGACTTATCCGCTGCTTGCGGTCGCGAGTTTGCACGGAGTGCTTGCGCACTTGTTTGACGGGGGTTCGCTGTGAGAGATCCCCTGCAAGAATTCAAGGGCGACACCTACGAGCGACCCAACCAGGAGTGGTTGTGCGGGCTTTCCGAAGAAGGGCACATCTGCCCAGTTGGCCCCAGCAGCCGCGGACGCTGCCCGGGCGCCGCTGCGTGCCACCCGCTCCGCGAAGGCGATCGTTGGGTCTGCAACCGCAGCGCCGCTCGCGGAGGCCTGTGTGAGAATGGGCCATCGCCCGATGGTGAGTGCTGTCAGCTCTATCAGTGCACGCCGTTGCCCTCGCTGCGAGCGCGGCGTGGAAGCTTCGTGCTCGGCTGTTTCCTCGCGACGCTCGGCGGGTTGATTTTGCTATTGAGTTCGCCAGAGCGCAACAACTTGATCGCTCCGGGAGATCTCTCGGTGCAACACGCGCCGCTGCTCAGTCGCGGCGGAGACACCAATCGGTGCGCCAGTTGCCATGCCGCCGGCAACCAGACCTTTGTCGAGTGGATGCAGCACGCCAGCGATCCGAAGTTGGCGTCCCCTACGCAGTCGGAGCTTTGTCTAGAGTGTCACAAGACACAGATCCCACACTCGCTAGCCTTGGCGGCGCACAATGTCTCGACGGCGGAGCTGATGGCGGACTCAGATCCGACAGCTCCACGAAGACTCGATCCGACAACGGAACTCGCCTGTTCAACCTGCCATCGTGAACATCATGGGGCAGCGCACGATTTGACGTTCATGAGCGACAACTCGTGTCAGGCTTGTCATCAGGAGCAGTATCACAGCTTCGCCACGGATCATCCAGAGTTTGAAAACTGGCCGACTCGCCGGCGCACGCGAATTGCTTTCGATCACGGATCGCATCAGCTCAAGCATTTCCCAAAAGAGGAACAGGAGTTTGCCTGTGCTACGTGCCACGTTCAAGCTAGCGATGGCGAATTCCAACAGACGCTCGGCTACGAAGCGACCTGCGCGAAGTGTCATGACAGTAAGATCGCCACCAGTTGGGATGCCGGTGTGGCGATGTTTGCACTCCCTATGATCGAGGTTGCAGCGTTAAATGAGGCCGGTCATCAAGTCGGACAGTGGCCCGAAGAGGTAGCGGAAGAGTTCGACGGAGCCTTGCCGCCGATCACCAAACTTCTGCTGGTTGCCGACGACGAGGCAACATCCGCGATGGCACTGTTAGGCGCCGACTTCGACTTCTTCGATGTCGATCCCGACGATCCAGAGCAACTGAAAGCCGCTGCCGACGTCGTGTTGGCGACGAAACGCTTGCTGTTTGAGATCTCCAGCGAAGGTCAGACTGCACTTCGAGAGCGAATTGAAGATGTACTGGCCCGCAAGCTAACGAATCAAGAGTTCGCAGCTCTGACGGCGCGACTTTCTCCTGACAACCTCCGGGTGATTACACAACGTTGGCTGACGCGACTGACACAGGAAATGTCTGGTGATGTGCCGGTGGCAGCCGTTTCTGCGCCGACATCCGAGCCATCACCAGATCGCGAGGAGGCGCTCAAACGCGTAGCAGCAGGTGGATGGCTCAGCGATCAGACGACGCTCTCGATTCGTTACCGACCGACCGGTCACGCCGATCCTTGGGTGACCGCCTGGATCGACGTCTTGACCGAAGCGACCTACGGACGTCACGCAGCGATCACCAAGCCACTGCTCAAACAGATGATGTCCCCAACGGCTCCCGGTCAATGCGGCAGCTGTCACAGTTTAGATCGAATGGACGACGACCGTTGTGTTGTCCAATGGTTTGCGAAACGTGCGGATGACCAAACCGCGTCCTTCACTACGTTCTCGCACGCGCCTCACCTGACCCAAGCCGAGTTGGCCGACTGTCAATCGTGCCATCAGATCAATCCTCTTGCCAGCGTGATGGCGACATACTCCGACACCAACGCGACGACATTCGAAAATGGCTTTCAACCGCTCACCAGACAAGACTGCGCTGAATGCCATACGCCCAAGGCGGCCGGCGATAGTTGTTTGCAGTGCCACAAGTACCATGTCGGAGCGAACTAACTGAGAATCGCACCGGCCCGCTTCTGGCAGTTTCCGCAGAAAAAGGTTGAGCGCTGCGTTTGCACAATCCGCTTGATCTTCGCTCCCGTACAACGTGGGCAGGGCTCATCGACGCGTGCGTACACGCGATGCTCGTTCTGATAGCCGCCCTCTTCATTCAGCGCGTTGCGATAGGTGCCGTCACCAAGGGTTGAGCCTTCGTAGCGGATGGCTTCCTCAAGCACCATGTGAGTTGCCGTCGCGAGTGCTTGCCACTGGCGCCGTGTCATCGCGCTACACTTACGGGCTGGGTGGATGCCAGCAACGTGTAAGATTTCGGACGCGTAAATGTTGCCGATGCCCGCAACTGCTCGCTGGTCGAGCAATGCTGGTTTGATCTCGCGACGCGACGTGCCCAGTCGCGAACGGAAGTCCTCCGCTGAAATGCTCAGCGCGTCAGGCCCAAGTTTCTCCAGCCCAAAGGTGGCTTCAAACTCGACGCGAGAAAAGAGGCGAACATTGCCCAGCCCACGGCGGTCCCAATAGAGGACCTCGTCAACGTCGCCCCCTTCCAGTTGCAGACGCCAGCGCAGGTGTTCCGTGGTCGGCGGATCGACGACAAGGACCAGGCCGGTCATACGTGGCTCGATGACGATCGCGTCGTCCGTGTCGAGCCAGATCACCACACGCTTGCCAGCACGAGACAACTCACTGATCGTGGCTCCCCGCACACGTCGGCGGAACTGTGCGATTGTCGGTGAGATTTCTATCGGCTTGCGAGTACAACGTAGCTTCGCCACATCCGTCACCCGGCAACCAACCGCAGCGAGAATCCCGCGACGCATCGTTTCAACTTCGGGCAGTTCGGGCATACACAATTCGGTCGGTAGGATTCAACTTTCAGATGCGTACGATCTTGGCACAGTGAAATCATAATTCTGCCCTCTCAAATGTGATATCCCTTGACCCTCCTCAAGCTGGAATTGACAATGAAGGATTCACGACAGCAACGGTGACCTCGGAGTAATGAATGTCGACAGCCCCAGAGAAAATTTCTGCTCGTGTCCCCGATGATGCTGGGCGATTCGGTGAGTTTGGCGGACGCTATGTTCCCGAGACCCTCGTCCACGCGCTTGATCAGCTGGAACAGGAGTACGAAGCCTCGTGCAGCGATGCGGCGTTTCAGGCGGAACTCGACGAATTGCTCAAGAACTACGTCGGCCGGCCCTCGCCTTTGTACTTCGCGAAACGACTTACCGAGAAATGCGGCGGCGCCGAAATCTGGTTCAAACGCGAGGACCTTAATCACACTGGCGCGCACAAGATCAATAACACGCTGGGGCAAGCGTTGCTCACGCTTCGGATGGGCAAGAAACGTGTGATCGCCGAGACCGGTGCTGGGCAGCATGGTGTGGCCACCGCGACGGCCTGTGCCCACTTTGGGCTGCCATGCGTGGTGTACATGGGCGAAGAAGACATCCGTCGGCAGGCTCCCAATGTTTTCAGCATGAAGCTGATGGGTGCTGAAGTCCGACCCGTGACGACCGGTTCGCGGACGTTGAGGGACGCGATCAACGAAGCGATGCGCGATTGGATGGCCAGCGTCGAAGACACCCACTACATCCTCGGTTCGGTCGTCGGTCCGCACCCATTTCCGCGAATTGTGCGCGACTATCAGTCCGTCATCGGTCGCGAGACGATTGAGCAATGTCGCACCCGGCTTGATCGTTTGCCCGACCTAGTGATCGCGTGCGTTGGTGGCGGCAGCAACGCGGCGGGCATGTTCTACCCGTTTGTGGAACTTGAGGAGGTGGATCTGCTGGGCGTGGAGGCCGGTGGGCGAAGCGATCAGCCTGGTGATCACGCCTCGCCACTAACCTACGGTAGCCCTGGCGTGTTGCATGGTAGTTTTTCGTACGTCATGCAAGACGAAGACGGACAGACTTCGCCCGTGCATTCGATGTCGGCAGGACTCGATTATCCGGGAGTTGGCCCCGAGCACAGCTATTGGAAATCGACCGGCCGCGTGAACTACACGTGCTGCACGGACGACGTCGCCATGCGGGCGTTCGACGCGGTCGCGCAGCTGGAAGGTATTCTGCCGGCGCTAGAGACCTCGCACGCCATTGCCAAAGCGATGGAAGAAGCCAGCACGCGACCGAGCGATCAGCGAATCGTGGTTTGCCTGTCAGGGCGTGGCGACAAAGACGCGAACGAAGTCGCTCGCCTCAAGGGCCAAAAGTACGGATAACAACAGGCATCTCGCACAGGCGCGAAGGCGCAAGGATCTTCTAGAATACTCACCTTTTTGTCATCGCGCTATCGCGTTAGACCTATCCAGTTTTAAGACATGTCCAAGATCGACGAACTGTTTCAGACGCTTCGCTCCGCGAATCGCAAGGCATTGATGCCTTTCATTACCGCCGGGGATCCCGACCTCGACTTCACGACCGCTGTGCTCAAAGAGCTAGTCGCGCGGGGCGCTTCCATGTGTGAGGTTGGAATTCCCTACAGCGATCCCATCGCGGATGGACCGGTCATTCAGGCGTCGTATACGCGTGCACTCGACAATGGGGTGAAGCTGAAGAGTATTCTGGAAACGCTCGCTGGAGTGGTTCCGGAACTGTCCGCGCCAGTTGTAACCATGGTCAGCTACGCGATCATTTATCGCCACGGGCTGGAGAAGTACGCCGACGAGCTGAAGTCGCGCGGCATCGCTGGCATGATCGTTCCTGATCTGCCAGTGGAAGAATCCCCCCAGTTGGCCAAAGTTTGCGAAGCGCGGGATCTGAGTTTGATTCAGCTGGTCACCCCCACGACGCCCCAAGATCGAGCGAAGAAGATCACCGAAACTTCCAGCGGCTTTCTGTACTACGTGTCAGTAGCTGGCATTACCGGTGAGCGCACCGAATTGCCTCCTGATTTGGTCGATCGAGTGAGCTGGCTGCGCGAACAGACTCCCCTGCCGGTCTGCATCGGTTTTGGGATCAGCAAACCCGAGCATGTCAAGCTTTTAGCGCCGGTGGCTGATGGGCTGATTGTCGGGTCGGCTATCGTACGACGGATGGCCGCAGTGGACGACAAGGGGCACGACGCGACGCTGCAGCAAATCGGCGACTACGTGGCTTCTCTGCTGACTGCCCTCGATTGATTTATTATTCTGGCGCGTAAGTGTCGTCAGGCCGATATTAGATTAAGCGGCATACCGAATAAACTGAATTTGACTTGCCTCAAAATTGCAAGGTAAAATTGAGTTGGTTGAGTCGTGATCTGATTCAGCAAATTTCTTGGCGGCAACCATCTGCTCACGACCTAGCCGATCCCTGCACCTGGTGCTTTGGCGAATCAAAGCATCTGGGTGATCAAGCACTCGGAGGTTGTCGATGCAAGCAGACTATCCACGCCGACGTCCCGACGGTTCTCGTCGCAGCGAAGTACTCCGACGTTTCTTCGCCGGGCTGACGGAATATACCTTCTCCACGCAATTGGGCGTAGCTGATCCGCCGCTGGTCGACTACCTATCCGAGATGCTCGTGCACTTCGTCCGCACCGATGCGATCTACGGTGTGCGAACCACGACGGGACAGCGTCTCTCGCAAGTTGCTGACATGCTGGCCGAAGCCCAAGCACGCCAGGGAGCCGCCCGCCGCCGCCTGCACCGTCACATCGGTGACTTCACGCTGTTTTGGACCGGCCTGTATCCTGAAATCGCCGAACGCCAACGGCAGGGTCAAAAGGACAGTTTGCTCGACTACCAAGACCAAGGCAAACGCAACTACCTGATTGCCAGCCGTCTGCCCGCTGATAAACAGTCGGCACCCGACGAGGTGCTAGAACGGTTGAGCGAACGCTTCGAACTCTGCGTTTACGGCCTCGGTGAAGTCCGCAAGCAATGGGAAGAACGCGAAGGCGAAAGTGACGGGCCATTGCTGTTGGGGTGAGGACAAGCACACCTCACTCGGTCACGTCACCAGCCCCTTGGTCACCATCATAAACACATCCTCCAGCGTCGGCTCTTTGTCGGCGAAGGACACCAGACCGCAGTCGGCTGCCACTAACGCTCGCATTAGGCGCTGGACGTCGGCGTCGTTGCCGTGCACCTCAAACGTGCAACCGCGTGGCGTGAGTTCGCTGTTGCCGACTTTTGGGTCGCTGCGAATCAGACCGACGCCCTGGTCGGGATTGCCGTTGAAGCGGGCTTCGATATGACGGTTGCTGGTAATCTTGCGATAGACCTTTTCAATCGGTCCGTGTAGCAAGAGTTGGCCGCGTTCGATGATGCCGATTGATGTGCAGCAATCGGCCAGTTCGGTCAGAATGTGGCTGGAGATGAGAATCGTCTTACCCATGCGGCGGAGTTCTTTCAGCAGAGCCTTTACCTCCAGCCGGGCGCGTGGGTCCAGTCCGCTGGCCGGTTCGTCGAGAATTAGCACGGGCGGGTCATGCACAAGCGTCTTGGCGAGGCAGAGTCGTTGCTTCATGCCGCGTGAGAGGCCATTCACGAAATCGTCACGTTTGTGCGTCAGGTCCAGCAGTTCCAGCACGTCGGACAACACTTCTTTGCGACGTGCTTTAGGCACCTGATACGCGACAGCAAAAAAGTCGAGGAACTCCCACACCTTCATCCCGTCGTAGACGCCAAAGTTGTCCGGCATGTACCCCACGCTGCGACGCACGCCAATCGGATCGTTGTTTACGCTATGGCCATTCACGCGACCTTCGCCGTGAGACGCCTTGAGCAATGTCGCCAGAAATCGAATCGTGGTGCTTTTGCCGGCTCCGTTGGGACCGATGAATCCGAACATTTCGCCGGCTTCGATCTTGAGATTCAGGTTCTGGACGGCAACGAAATCACCATAGTGTTTCCCGAAATTCGTAATCTCGATCATCCAAAAGGTCTCTTCTGCTGTTCTTGAGTTGCAGCGGACTAAGGCGTCACGCCGAAAATTTGGGGCTTTAGTTTAATCACATCGTTGCGGCTGTTGACATCGGGGCGAGATGCAGGCAGCGGTCCATACCCCAGATGGGCGAGCATTACTGTCGAACCAATAATCTGTGAGGCCGCCGGAGCGACTTGTGTGCCCGGCAAGACCTGATCGATCAAGCCGACCACTCGATACTCGTCGCGTCGATTGGACATGGGGTCTTCCTGACCAGGGAAATCGAAAGCGATCTTGGACAGCCCCTCGACGTCGACGAGCGTTGGATTCTCTGACGCGGCCCGCATGCGCTCGTCAGCGAAGGGCGATTCGTTCGCTGCGAATTGGGTCGACTGCAAACCGAGCACGGCCGACTTGCCGTTTTCCAGTTCCCCCAACCAACAGCTTTCATAGCGCTCATCGCCGCCTTTGAAGTAGCGCCGTACCACGGCGACATCGCGAAGATCGTAGCCCAAGCGGTTGTCGAGCTGGAGATGTCCGCGAGACGATTCACTGAGTCGCAGCGGACCTTCGCATGTGAAAATCTCCTCGCTGTGCACCATCTTGGTCGACGCCGAGGAAACCGCGAGCCCGCGGAGCTCCGTTTCGTTTTGCTTCTCGAATACGACGTCCCAGATACTCTCGCGGACCGCTTTTTGCTGCGTGCTGGAGGGAAAAGGCGTGGCAATTGCCGTGGGGCTATCAAATTCCACGTCGTAAGTGGTCGACAACGATGAGTACAACGCCGTAAAGCGGCTCAGCAGTCCGCGCGGATAATCGTCCTGCAGTTCGAGCAAGGCGACTTCGGTTTGCGACCGCACGAAGCCAATATCAAGCTGTGCCTGACGAACGATCACCAATGTGCCCAGCAGTGCGACAATTGGCGCGGCGATCCACGCCCACTCAACGCGATTAAGTGTCCGAAAGACCATCCAGTTGAACGGCACCAGAATAACCAAGTACAGACCCACACTCGATAGCACGAAGCCCGCGCCGGGTACGCGTACTGCCGCCGCATCGGTCAGAACATCGCGCGCGGCGCTGGCGACGGGGTTAAAGTTGCTCCACGTGCCGATGCCGCCGACACGATCGATATTCGTTCTGGTGACCGTATCATTCGGTCCAAACAGATTCTGCACAGTCTCCTCGACGCTCCATTGGTTGGCTTTGGTCTTTGAGTCGCGTGCGAACACGCGCAACCCTGTGGCAAAATGGGCGTCGAGCCTGCGACTAGTAAAATCGACCCAACCAACCTGTGCTCCGCCGTAGGGGCCTTCCCTGAAGAACCGACGAGGCCGTCGGAAGAGGGCACCGTTGAGAAAGCTATCGTAGCCCGGCCAATTGATGAAGTCTCGCTCTGCCAGTTGAATTGCCGAAACGACGACCGTGCCGCGTCCCACGTTTCGCTCAAAAAACAGCTGCCCGCCGCCGGCCAATTCTCTAGTACCTTCCAGTGGCGCAAGTTCCAGGCCAGACCAGGGCTTCGTCGGCTGGAGCGCTGGCGGATTTTTGCCGCGATCGCGTTGTGACCAGTACTCGGACCAACCACTTAAATCGTCTGCCGCCAACGTGCGTTGCCCTGTCGATTTGACGGGCAAGTATTGCTCCAGAAAGCTCCCTCGCAACGAATCGAATGAATCGGGTCCGTTGATGATCAGACGTCCGCCCCAGTGAATCCAATCGAGTAAGGCCGACTGCTGTTCCGAGGTTAGGCGTGTGGGATCGACTTCATCCCAAACTACGTGTGCGACGCTCGTCCAAGTGAGTGGATTGCTTGGCAGTGGCAATCGCTTCGTTGCATCTGCCAGGTGCACGCGATAGTGCGCTTGCGAAGCCGCATCATCCTCTTCTTCCCACGGCATCCGCACAGCGTCGGTGACCTTCAAGAATGCGTACTGGGAAATCTCCTTAGCCAACACGACCACGAAGTACTGGTAAGAAGGCATTTTCTGCAGTAGCGGCTGGCTGGGTATCGGTTCCAGCGAACCTGTCTGGTTGTTGCGCAGTTCCGCACGGATCTTGATTCCCCTGCTCTGCTCAGGGATGAATAGTTCGCCCTCGATGCGCTTGGCGCGTCCTTTCGCCAGCGCCACCGGGCGCGTGGATTGAAAGGTAAAGTTCGTATGCGCGAGCGTCACCGGATAATTGTTCGAATCGACGAGCGTGGTCGAACTGCTACCGACGAAATCGTCGTAGTTGGACTTCATCTCCTGGGTGGTCGTCGTCCAGTGGCCAGGCTTCACCAACAGCACCTGCGGTGCCTTGCCGGTGGGTTGTTCACCTTCCTCCTCGTCGACCTCGGGGGGTGGTTCTTGTCCCACCAGCGCTGTCAGCGGTTTGACTTCACGCGGCGGTTTCTTTTTCTTCTGCTGTTCCGCGAGCCGCTTTTTGCGTTCCTCGACCGTTTCGTCTTCGTTTTCGGCCTGCGCCTGCGGATTGTTGGCGGAGTTGCACCCGCTGCAGCCTGCCGAGACTAATAGAACTGAAACCAACAGCAGGACGGCTGTATGGCGAAGGCCGCTCAGTACGAACGTCCTACTCGCTGCCCAGAGGCGTCCAAGCAATGGCGTGACGGAGGAATCTTTCCTGCGGTGGTGCATTTGCAGCGAGTCGAAAAACGGTTTGCTTGACGAATTGACCTACCAATAGCAGGAATATTCTAACCGATTCCTCCTCCGACCGCAGGAATTATTGCCGTCGATTTACCCACCGCACGAATGCCGGCGCAATCCGCCCCACCACGGCTAGTGCCGCTGCCACCGCAAGGATGGCCATCAAACACAAGGCCGATACCCGATCTTCCGCACCGTAGTGCAAGAGTCCGAAAATTCTCACCGACAAAGGCGACACTCCGGGAGGCACTACCAGCAGCGTCGCCGCCAATTCGCCTAGCGAAACGATCAGAGCCATGCACGTGGCCACCACCACCGCGGGCCAACACCAGGGCAAAGCCACGCTGACCAGTCGTTGCCACCAACTGGCACCTTCGCTCTCGGCGCTGTCGAGGACGTCTTGCGGCAGGCTGGCGAACTGCGCACCGAGAATCAAAGTCGTTAGCGGCAGCGCACGTAAGAACTGAGCCAGCACAGGTGCCAAGATGGTGTGATCATAGCACCATGTGAGCGGCCACAAGATCGAATCCCAAGAGTGGTTCAACCATCCAATGATCCAAGTACCCAGCAGGGGGCCAGGAATCGCGAAGCCTACAGCGAGCAGCAGTGCAGCCAAAGCAGCCGGAATCAATCGGGTCCGAATTCCCCATGCGATCACCACCGCAGCGGCAACCGCCGTGGAAGTCGCGACACTGGCAATGGCCAACGACCAGCCGATCTCGCGCCGATGTTGCCACGGACTCACAGCGACCAAGGTCGCTGCCTTTGAAGCCGACCATGTTCGTTCGACTTGGCTCTCGGTGGGGATCACCTGTGCGCCAGACTTTCCCAACAACCCGATGAGTGGAATCCCCACAATCAGCACAACGACCAACCAAGCCAACAGCGAAAACACGCGGCCGCCAGCCGGCATCCGCCACACCCAATCTGAGGCTGGCGAGATGAAATCGGTCAACGGCACCCACCGCCAGACAGCCGCCAGCGCTGCCAGAATCAATAGCAACACCGAAATCGTGCCCAGCCACAGCTCCGACGTCGCGAACGCGGGCGCTTCGGCTTGAGTTATGACCTTTGTCGTGTTTGGTACTGGCTCGCCCGTGAGCGTGCCTAGGCTAGCGGCAGTGTAAATCTCTTCGGCGAAGGTGCGGACCCGAAACAGATCGGTGACGGTGATCTCGCTGAAGCAGATCACCGCGATCCAGAGCGAAGCTGCCGCCAGGCCCGCAACTGCCTGCAACATGCTCACCCGCAGCAACACGCGCCAGGCGGCAGCGTCTTGCAGCGCTTCCTCCTCCAACTCCCGCGGCACTTTACGCAGCGTCGCGACCACAAACAACATCACCCAAGGAACCGCCGCCATGCCATGAATCCAGATTGCTCCGCCCCAGCCGGCGAGCAGCCCCTCTTCGACCAGCCAGCCCCCCTGCCCTATCGCCGCCTGCCACGCTGTTGCTTGGACGTAGAGCGGAACGAACAGCATCATGATCAGGCAACGTTCTAGCCAACGTCGGCCCGGAATCGACGTTTTGGCGATCGCCACAGCCAAGAGGGTTCCCAACGGAACACTAATCGCCAGCGTGCCGACCGTTAGCAAGGTGGAGTTCACTAGTAGCCCACGCAACCGCTCGTTAGCCACGACCAAACAGCCCAACCAGCCCGCTAGGCTTGCAAGCATCGTTAGGCGACACCAAGAAATCTTTGAGCTATGTTCGGGCATTCGATCGCTGAACGGATACATCGGTCAGCCGCTAGCACAGTTTGCATGCTGAAGCGGTAACTCAGGAAAGTTCTCCCTAGTCTATCAGTTCTGCCAGCAGCCGCAGAAGTTGGCATGGAAGACCCGGCAGCGGTTTGGTACTGTTTCGCGCCACCAGCGGCAAATCATATGACCTCGAAAACCTGTTTTGATCCTATGGGCAAATACGAGATCTATCAGCGATCAACCTGCGCAACGCTTCTGGGAACCGTCGTCTTTAGCGCGTTCGTCGGATGTGCGTCCCTCTCCATGCCTTGGCAGGATAACGAAAAGACTTCGATCATCACGCCAAAGATGCGAATTTCCGCCATTCAGGAGATCGGCGCCCGCGCTGCCGATGCGGATGCCCAAGAGCAGCAGACGTTGACCGAACAGCTAGCAACGCAGATCCAGACTGAGCCTGATCCGCTCGTTCGGCGGGCGATTCAGGAGGCGATCGCCGAACTACCGACACCGCTGGCCCAAGACGTATTGATCGCGGGTCTGCAAGACGACGATCTCGATGTCCGCGTGACATGCTGTCATGCGCTCGGTCAGCGAAGCGATCCCAGCGTGATCAGCGCGTTGCGGGTCGCGTTGGAGACCGACGAGCAGCTCGACGTGCAACTGGCGGCAATCGATGCTCTTGGTCAGATCAAGTCGCCACAGAGTGTCTCGGCGCTAGCCACGGCAGTGAACGATCGAGACCCAGCCCTGCAATACGCAGGCGTGCAAGCACTTAAGTCGGTCAGCGGCAAAGACCTGGGCAACGATGTCGGGGCCTGGCGTCAGTACGCAGCTAGCGAGCAGCCCGAGATTTCGCTGGCAGAACGACCCACCGGTTGGTCCCCCTTCTGATCGAGGCGGCACTCGCCCTCCTCGCTACCTGTCCTCACGCGACCTGACAGCTTTGCCAGTCCTGCGCGCAGTGATCGATAAAGCTTGCCACACTCGTCCGCCCGAATGCTGTGGACTTGCGAAACTCGGCCAACAGGTTGGATTTCCCTTCTTCACATTCCCGATAGTCATCTAACGGGCTGCGACCCTGCAGTTGTGAATGTGCTAGCGGACGTAGATTGGACGTGCTAGCACATCGGGCTCCGCCGGAAACAACTGCGACTCCCAGCGCGCACCTCTGGAACAACATGGGCGAACGCATTTTTTGAGAAGGCAGGGACGGGGGGATGATATCGATGCAAAGCTGGTTGCCAGCTCGGGGGAGCGGTATCGTTGGGCGACACACTCTCCCAATTATGGCCTGCATAGTATTGCAGGCTCAGCTCGCCCTGAGTTTTGAAGATTCAGTGATCTTCGTTCGGCCGGGTTCCAGTTCCACGCTGGATGCTCGCGTGTCGCCGCAAGTGTCGCAACTCGGTGACACAGTCCTCGACATCTTCGATGGCAATGTTCTTGGGAAAGATAGACCTCAGGAGCAGCCTGCGAAGACTCTCAAGGCTGAAAGTCCTGACCCACCGGCGGCTCGACCTTTGCCAAAGCCGAGCGAAGCACCCCAAAAGACGTCGGCAAAGCCCTCCCCATTCCGCAAGTGGGTAAAGCCGGAGGGCGCTAAATCGAACAAGGAGGCCGCGCCAGCGCTGACCGCGCCCAAGCTGGCCAGTCGCCCGAAAACGTCTGTCCGCGAGCCGCTGCCATTGCCTCCGAAACAGGTCGACGCCGCGGATTTGTCGAAGCAGACCGAAGCTCAACCCGAGTCGGAGCCGGAGAAAAAGCCAGCGGAACCGGAGCCGTCGAACTATCCAAAGCCTGCATCGGATCAGCCAAAGACGACGGCGGCAGCGAAGAATCTACCACCACTGACTCGATCTCAGATCAACCTTCGCAGTAAGATCCGCAAGGTACTAACACACTACTACAATCGACCTCTCAACACGCGCGATCGCAGCCCGTGGGAGCTGATGCACGCAATGCTTGCCTTCGAAGCGCACAGCAAAGTGCTACAAGGCGGCCCGCGCGGCGAGCCAATCACGGCGGTGGGGTGGCTATGCTACAACCAAGCGTGCAAGCGTCGCACTCTGATGTACGTGAACGACGACGGTGAGCTACGCGTACGGGTGGGCCCGGCACTGCAGGGGCACCGTGGTCAACTGCTGGCGATGTTGGCCCAATCAAGAATCAACGAAAACTACCCCATGCTCGTGGAAGGCCATGAGCTGAAAATTGCCGACTTGATCGAGATGGAGAAGCGCACCTGTTATCCCAGGACTGAGCTCACCTTCAAGCTCATCGGGCTGATGCACTATCTCGACTCGGACGCCACGTGGCTCAATGATCAGGGCATGCAGTGGGACATTCCGCGCTTGATCTCTGAAGAGTTGCGGCAACCGGTACGAGGGGCGGCCTGCGGTGGTACGCACCGGCTGGCAGGATTGACGCTGGCGTACAAGACTCGCATCAAGCGTGGCGAGCCCGTCGATGGTGAATACCTGCGGGCAAAGCGGTTTGTGCACCGATATCAGCAGTACGCCTACCGCTTGCAGAATCGCGACGGCAGCTTCAGCACCGAGTGGTTTCGCGGTCCGGGCAATGAAGACAGCATCGATCGCAAACTCAAGACCACCGGGCACATCCTGGAATGGCTCCTCTATGCGGCTACCGAGAAGGAGCTAAAACACTGGAAGACGACCAAAGCGGTCAACTACCTGTCGAACATCATGTACCGCAATCGGTACAAGGATTGGGAGGCCGGCCCGCTCGGTCACGCAATTCACGCACTGCTGGTCTACGACCGTTTGATGTTCTCGCCTTACGATCCGCCGGAGGTTCTGCCGATGGCCACGAACCCTTCCGGATCAAGCAACCGGCGATAAACCGCCATCCAGTCATGGGCTGCGATCTGCTGACTTGCAGCCGTGCGCGCAGTTGCGTCGGTCTCCATTGAATTCCGCGGCTGGCTGGTCTACATTGCACGCATCACGTAGCTGCTCTCACGGGTTTATTAGTTCCTGTGCTCGCACCTATTGATCACTACGTGTCCGCCGGGGCCTCGTCGGAATTGCTGTGGACTAAGGCGATGTCTCCAAAGGCGCGGTGTGCATGTGCCGCGTAGTGGGCAAGAGAATCGAGTGAGGCCACTTTGCAGGTAGTGGATGGCACCAGCGATTAGATTCACCGAACAACTGGAGGCGTTTTGCGACGTTGCGAAGCGACTAGCAAAACATGAGGAAGCCGATGCGCTGTTGTTCTTGATCGAAGGATCCATCGACTGGGAAAAGCTGCGGGCAGCGACCGGCAAGACGCATGTGATCGTCGCAAGCGACCGACCGCAACACCTGGCTAAAGCGGAAGATTTTGGGCTCGACACAATTGAGATCAACATCCCTGACAGCCCGGTCTATGAAAAACTCACGCAAGCGTTGTTGGAAAGCGTATCCGACGATCAATTGACTCCCGGTGCGGTGGTCGTCGCCCTGTACAGTGGCTTTGAGAGTGGTGCGATCGACTCGCTGTCGGTAATTCGACTCGATGAGCATCTCGGACGCCTGACGGTCCACGACCTGCGCCAGTTGGATACGAAGATTCCGATCGAAACCCTCAAAACGGCTGTCGATTTGGCTGTCGATATCGGGCGTGAAGGGCGAGAAGGGAAGCCGGTTGGCACCCTGTTTGTCGTCGGCGATCATCGCCGCGTGCTTAAGAGCTGTCGGCCCGTGGGCTTCGACCCGGTGCGGGGATACAGTGTCGCGGAACGCCGACTGCTGGATGCCAAAGTCCGCGAGTCGATCAAAGAAATCGCTCAACTCGATGGGGCGCTGATCATCGCAGCTGACGGCGCGGTCGTTGCCGCTTGCCAGTACGTGTCGGCCCCAGTAGAAGAAATTTCTTTGAGCAAGGGCCTCGGCGCACGACACTGGTCCGCTGCGGCGATCAGCCGCGCAACCAGTGCCATCGCTATAACCGTCAGCGAGTCCAACGGTACGGTGCGCGTCTTTCAAAACGGTGAAGTCATGCTTCGCATCGAGCCGTTCCGCCGCGCGATGAAGTGGAAAGATTTCGAAACCGAAACACCCGCCAGCAGCGAATCAACAACGTAAATTGCTTCAGCGGCCCATTCTCCAAGGTCACCGCGTACGGTTGGTAACGATTTTAGCGGCCGTTTCTACCCAGGACACGCCTCACCTCGCTGATCCGGTACCCATTTGGTGCACTTTCTCAGGCTTGTCCGTCAGGTGACCTACCTTTGCGGTAGGTAAAGATCGAATTCTCAAGCGACACCGGTAGGTTTCGCGCGCATTTTTGGAGTCGAGGCACGAGAGCTATGTCCAGTGGTACGGCAACCATGGCCGGTATGGGGATGTTGGAGTCGTTGCTCAACGACGACGCCTATCATCCGCCGGAGCCGCGATCACTCGAGGAAACGGGCGTCAGCCCCGTCGTCATCGAGACGTTGGCCGTCAAATACCTGCTGCAGGTCGGCAGCAGCAGCGGACGCGATGTGGCAAAGCGGCTCTGCCTGCCGTTCGCGATCCTGGAAGACCTTCTGCTCGCCTTGCGTTCGCGGCAGATTCTCGAACACAAGGGCCAGGCCCAGCTCGGTGATTACTATTACGGATTGACCGATCAGGGTGCCGACCGAGCGCGAGCGGCAATGCGCGCATGCGCCTACGTCGGTCCGGTTCCGGTGCTGCTGGATGATTACATCCTCTCGGTCGATGCGCAGACCATCCGTGCGGAGGCGGCCAAGAAGAATCAGCTGGAGGATGCCTTCAGCGATATCTCCGTCGAGCAAGAAATGCTGGATATGCTTGGCCCGGCAATCAACTCGGGAGCTGGCTTGTTCCTCTACGGGGCGCCTGGTAACGGAAAAACGACCATCGCCAAGCGGATTACCAAGTGCTTTGGGCAGTCCATTTGGATTCCTCGTACGATCACCGAAGACGGCCAGTTCATCAAGTACTACGACGCTTCGTTTCACGAAGCGGTCAACGCCGGCGAGAGCAGCATCCTGCGGACGGCAAGCCACGATGCTCGTTGGATCAAGATCACGCGACCCACGGTCGTCGTCGGTGGGGAACTGACGATGGACACGCTGGAGATTCGTCACGACCCGAAGACCAATGTGAGCGAAGCCTCACTGCAAATGAAAAGCAACTGCGGCTGCCTACTAATCGACGACTTCGGTCGGCAACGCATCGAGCCAACCGAATTGCTCAACCGGTGGATCGTCCCGTTGGAGAATCGGCACGATTTCCTCACGCTGGCCACCGGTAAGAAAATCCAAGTACCGTTTGAGCAGCTCATCATCTTCTCCACCAACCTCGAACCTTGCGATTTGGCAGACGACGCTTTCCTACGTCGGATTCCCTACAAGATCGAAGTCGGTGATCCTGGTGTGGCGGAGTTCCGCAAGCTCTTTGAGATTTTCTGCCATAACTTCAGCTGCGCCTATCAGCCCGAAGCAGTGGACTACCTGCTGCAAACTCACTATCGGCCCAACGACCGTCCCATGCGGCGTTGCCAACCCAGAGATTTGCTCAATCAGATTCGCAATTACTGCACGTACAACGACATGCCAATTCAGTTACGACCCGAGATCATCGACCGCGTCGTGAAGAGTTACTTCACGGCCGTCGCAGGCGAGTAATAGCTACCGCTACCAATTCCAAAGCTAGGACACCACAGATGGCAGATTCCTCTAGCAATAGCCAAGATATTCAGCTTCCCGGTTACAAGCTCCAAAAGCTACTTGGTGCCGGTGGTTACGGCGAGGTTTGGCTGGCCGACGCGCCGGGCGGCTTGACCAAGGCAGTGAAGATTATCTTTGGCTACCACAACGAGAAACGTGCCGCCAGCGAACTACGCTCGCTGGAGAAGATCAAGGCGGTTCGCCACCCGTTTCTGCTCTCGCTGGAACGCATCGAAGTAATCGATGGGCGACTGGTGATCGTCTCGGAACTTGCCGATGGGAGCCTGAAAGATCGTTTTGAGTACTTCTCGAAGAAGGGCCAGCCTGGTATTCCACGCGAAGAGTTACTGGGTTATCTGAGAGACTCCGCAGATGCACTGGATTACTTGAGCGATAATCACTCGCTGCAGCACCTTGATATCAAGCCAGAGAATCTACTGCTCCTCGCCGGCCATGTCAAAGTTGCGGACTTCGGGCTGGTTAAGAAGATCCAAGACACACAGGCATCCTTGGTAGGAGGTATGACGCCTCTCTACTCTGCACCCGAGGTCTTTCAAGGTACGCCCAGTAGTTTCAGCGACCAATACAGCCTGGCGGTGTTGTACCAGGAAATGCTAACGGGCAAGCTGCCATTCGACGGAATGACTTCGGCTGAACTCACCCTGCAACACATGCACGATGAGCCCGATCTCTCACCGCTAATGCTTTCGGATCGGTATGTGCTGGCTCGCGCGCTCTCGAAGGATCCCAAGCAGCGATACGCTTCCTGCCGAGAACTCGTGCAAGCCTTGTTCAATGTCGAGAGTGCATCGACCTCAGAGGGTCCTGATTGGACTTCTCGACCAAAAGTCGAATTCTCTACCGCGGCAACGCCCTCGGCTGACGTCAGGAAGAGTCGACCTGGCACGATGACTCAGGTCTTCGAAGACGACCTGATTGACGACCCCAATGACATTTCCACCTCGATGATTCTCGATTTGCCATCGGTCATCGAAGAGAACATCAGCGCCCCCCCCGCGATCGATTTATCGGAGGGCAATGTCCGCCCAACACCAACCCTGGTCATTGGCATTGGTGGTGCCGCGGGACATGTGCTGTGTCAATTCCGCCAACGACTACACACGCGATTTGGCTCGGCGAGTATCCCAGCGATTCAGCTCCTGCAGCTCGACACGGACAAGAAGGCGTTGGTCGAACTCACTCACGGGAACGGTCAGGATAGCCTGACCAGCGAGGAAACCCTCGCGTTGCAGCTTCGACGTCCACAGGAATATCGCGATCACTCGAAGCGACTGCTCGGATGGTTGAGTCGACGATGGCTGTACAACATCCCCAAATCACTACGCACAGAGGGCTTAAGGCCCTTGGGACGACTGGCGTTTGCCGATCACGCGCGACGAACAATCCAACGGATTCGGCTGTCGCTCAAGCAGTCGATGGATGAGAGTTCGCTTGAGCAGTCCTCCGAGCAGACCGGCCTCAACTTCGATGGCCAGTCCGTCCGGGTCTATATCGTCGCGTCGATTTCGGGTGGCACTGGGAGTGGCATGTCGATCGATGTTGGTTACGCCGTGAAGGGACTCCTGGAAAAACTAGAAATCAAGAATGCAACCACCACAGGCATTCTTCTGCACTCCACCGGGCGGGATTCACGCTACTGCGATCTTGCCAAAGTGAACACTTTTTCCTGGTTCAAGGAATACAATCACTTCGCTCGACCTGAAGGGTTTTACCCTGGGGATCAAGCGAGCGGCTTACCTGCCATGTCGGCCGATGTTCCCTTGTTCGACCAGACTTACTTCGTTCCCCTGGGCGACGGACTCTCGCTCGAGCAACTCGAGGAAAATACGAATTCGGTTGCCCAGTATCTCTTGCTAGATACTCTCACGTCAGCCAATCAGTTTCTCGATTCACACCGAGAGGCAATTCCACATACCTTGGGTGGCGCGCCAGCGCTTCGTACTTTTGGTGTCCACGAAGAGGCAGCAGTCTCACAACAAACGCTCGAGGCAATCTCGTATCAGCTGTGTCAGCGCGTGGTGCTCAGTTGGAGTGGCACAGAAGACGAAAAAGCGGTTTCCTCGGACAATGACCGTCGCGACACCTCGGAGCAGCAGGACGTGGCAGCCGTTAGCGACACGAATCAGGTGATTTGTGGTGCGCCGCGGGCCGTCGCCAATCTGCAGCTGAATATTGAAGGCATTTCAGCCAACGCGCGGACGATTCTCGAAAGCCAATTCGGAAGCGACCTGGACCTGATGGTCGAACGCCTGTTGGAGCAGGCGGAAGAGAAGTCAGGCGACTTAGCCCCGCTAGAAGCAATCGCACTGATCGACGCGTTGTTCTTGCCTGAACCCAATGCTGACAAGAAATCGTGCAACTACGTCTGCGGTCGTCCGTTGAACTCGATTGTCAGTCCGCTTGGAATGAAGCTCGCCTCGGATCTGCAGCGCTGGCTATTGCAACGACTCGACGAAAGCCACGAACGCCTGGCTGGCACGCGCCAAGCGGCAGAGTGGTTTGCCGAGCACTTTCGACGCGTGGAAACCGATTCACGCCGCTTGGCAACTGGGATCGGAAACAAGCTCATTTCGCTTGTGCACCAATTCAAGACCAGCGGCGATGGCGCGAACGACAGCCTCCAACTGGATTCTGCGCAACTTCGCAAACTGGCAGTGAAGTACTTTCGCTTGAGACTCGATATGAGTGCGTTTCAAGCAGCCGGTCATCTGGTTCAAATGCTGCAGTCGGAGTTGAAGAGCGTCAGCGAAGCAATTGTCGAATTCGGCCGCCACCTGCGTCACCTGGCCGATATATTGAGTTCCGAATCACAGCAGGCACAGCAGTCGTTCTCAGCTGATGCTCCACACCAGGATTCGATCTCGCAGTCACTGCTACTGAGCCTGCCTGATCTGGTGGTCAAAGTGGATGAGCGGCTGCAGGAGGAATTTATTGCCCCGGCTGGCGGCCTGTTTCAGACGGTGATGAGCAACCGCAAAGTAATGTCGGAACTGCTTGAGACCCTTCGGCAACTCGCAATGGCGCATCTTACTGTGGCTTCAAGAGAACTATGCCAGACCGGGGCAGGTTCTTGCGATCCACAACAACTTGCCACGCAGGCCGAGAAATCTACACCTGAGTTGCTGAAGTTGGGCGGCTACTCAAGCCAGTTGTTCGTCCTGCCGCAGGTGGAATCACCCGAAGCGACGGCACAGTCGATTCGCGATGCGATCGGCAGTGAGGTCTCCGTACTCACCGGCAGTGGAGGCAACCTCAGCGTCTGCACCGAAATCGGCGGCCTACCGTTGGCCCGAGTGGCAGTCGACCTGATCGAATGTCGTCGAGACTACGCGGAGTTCGCCGACCGAGTCCACACACGCAACGATATCTCGTGGGCTCCGCTGGGCGATACGCCTCAGCCCATCGCCGCCAACAGCGGTGAATATGCGACCCAGGTCCTTTCGCAAGTGCTTTAGAAAACCAACTCCAAACCAAAATACAACCCACTAGTTGACGAGAACTTTGACATGTCCATCGATCTGCCCTCAACTGAGAACGTAACTTGGCTTCTCAGCGGCCAGCTTCAAGAAGATGAAGCCGTCCGTGCGATACGCATCAATACGTCTCCCTTCACAGTGGGTCGTCGCAACGGCACAGCGCTGACGATCGACAATCCCTCGGTCTCGGGAAAACACGCCGAGCTGATTCTCGAGGAAGGCAATCTGTTTGTCCGTGACCTGGGAAGTACCAATGGGACTTTTGTCAACGGTATGCGGATCACGACCCCGTGCAAACTGAAACACGGCGATCTGGTGCAATTCGCGCAGATTGTTTTTCGAGCGGGTGTGCAGACGGAAACACGCGATTCGCGGACGATCCAAGACGACGCAGCAGATCGTGCCCTGGCCCTGATCCAATTCGACAAGTTGATGACCGAGCGCGCTGTCACACCGCACTTCCAACCCATCGTTGACATGGCCACCAAGGAAACGAGTGGCTACGAACTGCTGGGCAGAAGCCGATTGTTTGGACTTACGACCCCGCACGCCATGTTCAGCGCCGCAGCTGTGCTCGATTTGGAAGCGGAGTTGAGTCGGATCCTGCGGTACGAAGGCCTCAGGCAAGCTGAGCCACTTGGCAAGGACGCACAGCTGTTCGTCAACACGCACCCAGCGGAAATGGACGAACCTGCGCTGCTGGAGTTTTCGCTCCGTGAACTTCGAGAGCTGTCTCCCGAGTGCCGCATTGTCCTCGAGATTCATGAAGCGGCTGTAACTCAAGTGACCCAGATGCGAGAACTTCGCGCTGCTTTGGCGGACATGGAGATTGGCCTGGCCTACGACGACTTCGGTGCTGGGCAGGCGCGACTCATCGAATTGGTCGAAGTTCCGCCCGACTATCTGAAATTTGACATCAATCTCGTCCGCAACATCCAAAATGCTAGCGCCGAACGTCAGAAGATGTTGGGCAACTTGGTGCAGATGGTCAGGGATCTCGGCATCGCCGCGCTGGCCGAGGGCATCGAGATGGAAGAGGAATACGAAGTCTGCAAGCAAGTTGGTTTTGACTTCGCTCAGGGCTACCTGTTCGGTCGGCCAGCTCTGCCGAAGACTTTCGCGACCCCCAAAGAGGACGCTCCCAACAATGGCAGCAGCGAAGAATCGACGATTGTCTCGGTCAAGAAATAGCGGGAAATCGCTTCGACTGCCCATCTGACCTGCGATGCGCCTCGTCAGGCCGCTCTGCCTGAGCCGCAGCGCAACCTGCGTATCGCGGTAAGCCAGCTGAGTCGATCTGTGCGCTTTGGACGAATTGTAGCGAACATTCGACCGAGAAAGTCGCCCCATAGGCATGCGGAACCGCCGCAGGGTGTCTAGAATAGGAAGTTGTGATTCGCTGGGGCAGTTCCAGCTATCAGCGGCCGCATCAAGGCCGAGACTCTCTCTCCGCAACTCCGCCGTAAACTGATTACTTCGGTTCCAACCATGAGCAACGCATCGCTGCCCAGCAACCCAAACTCCTACGGTGTCGATGATTTCGTCGCGGCACTGTTTCGCAACAAGAAAAAAGTGATCGCCGTACCGATCTGCATCTTGCTGCTCGCCGCAATTTTCATCGTCTTTGCACCGCGCGCTTACGAGTCGGAAGCCAGGCTGTTCCTGCAGATCGGGCGCGAATCGGTGAAACTCGACCCGACGGCCACAACGGGCGACACGATTTCGGTTCATTCCAACGACCGCGATTCCGAGATCGTCACGGTGATGGAATCGCTCAAAAGCCGCGGCACGATCGAAAAGGTCGTCGACCGTCTGGGGGAGGACGTCATCTTGGGGCGTGGCTCGGTCGGTGAAAAGAAAACGAACATATTCGTTCAGGCCCTTCGCACAGCCGTGGGCACGGCCGTGAGTGTTGTCCGAAGCCTCGATCCGATCACGGATCGCGAACGAGCCATCATCACGGTGGAACGAGGCTTGGAAGTGGACGCGGAAAGTGAATCGACGCTGATCACGGCACGGTACGAAGCAGAAACCCCCCAGCTTGCTCAACTCGTCGCCCAGACGTTGCTTGATGTCTATCGCGAAGAGCACCTCCGTTTGCACCGCACCAGCGGCTCTCGAGAGTTCTTTGACCGTCGGTACAGCGAACTCGAACGACAGCTCAATGACGCAGTGACTGCGCTCAATGACGCGAAGAATCGCATGGGCATTGTTTCCATCGAAGCACGACGCGGGACACTGGAAGCCCGGTTGGCCAACATCGAACTGAATCTCTACGACAACACTCGCCAGCTGGCCGCCGCTCGCGCTCGGGTCGCGGACATACGTAAGCAGCTGGCCGCAACGCCCGAGCGCATGGTCGCCGAAGAAACAACCGTTCCCAACACGGGAACCGATCTGCTGCGTGACCAGGTATTCGAACTGGAAGTGCTCATGTTGGACCAGCAAGCAAAGTACAGTGACGATCACCCAGCGCTGCGTGCCACAAAGAACCAACTTAAGCAGGCGCGCGCGATGCTCGAGGCGGAATCGCGCGACCGCCGCGAAACCACTAACGACATCAATCCCAACCATCGCACGCTGAGTTTGGCGCTGGCGACTGAAGCGAGTAGCCTCGCCGGGATTGTCGCCCAAAATGATGCACTGAACGAACAACGTGAAGTTGTCGCTGCCGATCTGAAGAAGCTGAATAACCATGAGTTGGAAATCGACCAGCTTCAGCGCCAAGTCCATCTCGCGCGAACGAACTACGACCGCAACACCGACAATCGAGTCAAAGCTGAAATCGATGCGTTGTTGGATGAGAATGCAATTTCCAACGCGAAAGTTGCTCAGACCGCAACCCTCGCGGAAAAACCCGTAAGCCCCAATAAACTGCTGATTGCCGCGCTTTCCCTGATGCTGTCGGGCTTCGCGGTCGTATCTCTGGTACTGATCAGCGAGAAGCTCAGCACGCCGATTTATAAGGAAGAGCAACTCGAAGAGGCTTTGCAGCTGCCGGTCTTCGGTGTGCTCCCCGAGCAACAAAACCCATTGAGTACCGTCGCCTGAGATGCTTCTCGCCAGCGAATCGTATGCTCGCACTACTTTCAATTGATTGACAATCACAATGAATATGCAAACCGCTTCTCCCGAGCCAACTACGAAGCAACCGGCGCCGCGAGTTGATCTGCGGCGTGATGCGAGCCTAGCTACGCTCGCCAAAAAGGACGATTCCAGGCAGTTGCATGATGTGTTCGAGTCGATTCTTTGGCGAATCGATTCCAAGTGCCAGTCCAACGAAACGATGGCCATTGGCATTTCTGGGTGCGCTCGCAAGTCGGGATCAACCACCATCGCCGCCGGTCTCGCGATGCAAGCAAGTGCCCAACAGCAAGGTCGCGTCTTGTTGATTGATGCTGACTGGCAGCCACCGGGTTTGATGAAAACATTCAAGTTGGCCGAGTCCTCAGGTTTGTATGACATACTTTCCGGCGACATCGCACCACGCGAATGCCAGCCGCAACCGGTTTCTGAATACTTGGATGTCATGTGCCGAGGACAGTGGCACGAACAGCATCCCACAACGGTCCGCCATGAGCTCCTGGGCGAGCTGCTTGCGGATCTGAAAATGGAATACAGCCTGATCCTCGTCGATCTGCCGCCCGCCACGGACCTGCGCAGCGCCTTGCCGCTGGCACGCCGTCTGGACGGCTCGCTGCTGGTAACCCGCTTCGAAGCGGTCAAGCAGCCACAAGCCCAACGAGCACTCCGTCGACTCCGTGAGGACGGTGTCGACGTCTGGGGATCGATTCTGAATCGTCACCGCCAGTACATCCCTCAGTGGCTCAGAAACTGGCTGTGATGCTCTGGCGTCGCGGCTCATAGGTTCTTTCCCACCGTCCTTGCAGCTTGCTGGTAAGCTATGACGGTTGTGCGCAAAATCCTCATTTTCTCGCATGTACTAGTTCGATCTTTCTCTGCGTAGAGCTAGGCCCAGTACGGATGCTAGCGTTGGCTGCTCTGCCTACCAACGGATGCACAACAAGGATGTTGGCTGCATGAAGCGGAATGTGCATAAATCTCGAAACCGCACCTGGCTGTGGTGCGCGGCTATCATAGTGGTCAGCGCGCTGGTTGGTGTGTGGAACGCGAATGATCCGACGACGCCTCGGAAGCTCGACACGGTTGCATCCGGCCCGACGACGATTGAGAAAATCGAGTCGACCCTCGCTCAAGCGGGCTGTCCGGGTTGGATGGTGCTGGCCACCGAGGGTGAGTCGGCGCTGCAGCCATTGCCTGCGATCGTTGACGAAAACGTCGAGCCAACCGCGCTCCGCGTCGCGACAGATGTGCCCACGGTGAAGTACCCCAATCCGATTCGCGTCGCGAATCGGTTGC
>JANQQA010000108.1 GCA_028285205.1 Bythopirellula sp.
GCCAACATCAAGGGCACCGATTGAGGTGCCCTTTTTCTGAGACATCATCATGCAACTGTCGGCCGTCAAGGAGATCATCGACTGTCTTCCTCAGGGTAAGACGCGATTCCACTACTTCAAGGACCGCTATGCATTGTTGCTCCTGTCAATGGCGGTCGCCGGCAGCACAACAAAACCGGTCGTTCGACGGAGCGCCTACGCACGCCTGCTTGGCAAAGATGTCGTCAAGCAGGCCCTGAGCCGACGCGGTCGGACTAGCATTTCCGCGGACGATTTTCACGCGTGGTGGCCAAACCGCTACCAATCCTACGTACTCACACTCGATCATTGGGGTTCCAATGATCGGTATTGGGATCAGGTCACCAGGCCAGGCTGCAATCTCGTCTTACAGCTCAACTTTTCGAAAGAACACGATCGAGCATTCGAGACTGCGGTAGATCAAGGTTTTCGCGGCATCATGGAGTCTTCTTATCATCCGATTGCGAAAGCCCGTCGTAAGACGCTCGCCTGGGCACGCATCGATATCGACCTGCAATCTGGAGATGCCCTGATCGAAGAGCTACAGTCTGACTAGATTCGAAATGCGAATTTCGAATTCGAGCTGACCGACGAGAGCAAAGCTGACCGAACATTCCGAGATTACTACGCAAGGCACCTGAAGCCACACGTCGACACTTGGGACGAAGCTATCCTGAGTGCATCAATATGGTTTTTGCGCAAGGAACTGGGCATTCAGCGAGTTTTCTATCACACCCACGAATCGGGTGCGGCGTTGAAGCGAATCGGCTACCGACTACCGCCGCGATCAATCTATTCATCGCTCCCGCGAAAATTCTGTTTTCACGCAACGAGTCAGAAGCCGTCTTTTCTGCGACGCGGTAAGAATCGTGCTGCTCGAGAACGACTGGCCAATGCGAGATTTCAGATGCTTCCCGGCGAGCTCTCGAGCGTCTCGTCTTTCGACTCGGGGAAGGGCGTCGATCTCCGATAGTAGCTCCGAACGTTTGCTGCACCCAGGGCTCGATGGCCAGGTCGACGAGATATAGATTGGCCACCTGTCCAGTTGTGAAAGAGATCCGCTCGATCAAGGCTACGGTTACAACGATATCGCCAACTTTTTGTAGATGCTCATCTAGTATCGCGGTGCGAGTAATTCTGAACATCACCGAAAGACTGTGAACTGTGGCGACCTCATCAGCACATCCAATCGATGACGATGTCAGGAAAACAATCCTGAAACGTTTGAGCGACGCAGAGAAGGAACATGATGTAGCCATCCTGCACGCGATCGAGTCAGGCAGTCGGGCCTGGGGGTTCGCATCCCCCGATTCCGACTATGACGTTCGTTTCATCTACGCCCATCCGAGGGAGTGGTACCTATCGTTCGACGTAGAACGAAGACGCGACGTGATCGAGTACCCGATCGTTGACGAGATTGACTGCGGCGGTTGGGACATCAGGAAGGCGCTCTACCTGTTCACGCGGACCAACGGAGCCCTGCTCGAGTGGCTGAACAGCCCGATTGTGTACATGCAGTGCGGGAGCTTCGCGGAACGTATGCGCGAGCTGGCTCCGAGGCACGTCGACTACACCGCCCTTTGCTACCACTACAGCCACATGGCGCGCGGTAACGCTCGCGAGTACCTATTCAAGGACAAGGCGAGACTCAAGAAGTACTTCTACGTTCTTAGACCGCTGCTCGCGATACGGTACATCGAGGCAGACCACGGGGTTCCGCCTGTCGAGTTCGAGAAGCTGGTCGACGCTGTGGCTCCCGGGGAGATCAGACCTGGTATCGCGTCGCTTCTGGCGCTGAAGCGTGAGACCTCGGAGCTGGGGTATGGAGATCCGATTCCTGAGATCAATAACTTCATAACATCGGAGCTCGCCAGGCACGGCGACGCGTTCAAGGGCCAAGGTCGGCCAGATCTTCTGTCGAGCGAAGAGCTTCGAGCGGAGCTGAACTCAATTTTTCGATCGTCTCTGCAGCCTCAAAGAAGCTAGAGCCTGAAGCCGAAGTTATGACCGCTTACGAGACAGGCTGCTTCTTACTAGGCGTTCTATATCCTCGTGCGGAAGGGACTGTTAATCCAGGCGCAAACTATTCTCAGGAATCTAGCCGAGACGATTTTCATCGCCGGCGCGACGAGAAGAGACGCGACTTTCGCCGAACGCTACGTCCTGTCGGAAGAGGTAAATCGGAAGAAATCCCTGGACGCACTGGCAAGAAATGAGCAACGATAGCTGAGCGCGCAAGAACGAGAACTTCAAGACGTTTAGCAGGGAACGAATCACGCAGATAGCTGAACTATCGTTTTGTCACGACACCTTGTGTCGCCTCAAAAGCATGTCCGTTCACACGTCTCCCCGAGGCGGTTCAAAGCGGCATGGCGAGACTCACAACCCAGCCGAACATACAACGGCACACTACTTCAACCGATCGCTGATTGCTGCGCCAAGTCTCAGGTTCCGCCTGTATGCGATCGGAAACTGGTCAGGCTTGTTCGTGAATGCGCTCGCGACATTTCAAGCGATGCGGGCAACACGTCACGTCTGGCTTCCACGACAAGACGTAGCGGGCCACGATAGGCCAGTAGTCCATCCGGGTAGCAGGTGACGAGTATCAGCTGTGGGTCTGCCGGATCAATCTGCAAGGACTCGTCACGCGCGTCGGCTATTCTCGAGCTGACAACGCGATAGGTTCTGGTTTCGCCGTCCGCTGATTGTAGGAGTATGCTGCTACCGATACCGAGTCGAGGCAGAAATCCGAAGTGTGTGTCCCAATGCCCCGCGATGATTCTCGACCGATCCAGGTGCAGGTTGCTACCCGAGTTCAGCATACCTGGCCCGAACGGCAGCGCGGCGCCATTGGCACCGGCCAGCACGAAGTGATCGATCGCCAGCGCAGGTACCTGCAGACGTGCGACGGGCCAGGTATCCGCCCATGGCCAGGGTTTTGTCGGTTCTCCAGTAGATAATGTGTTGGACCAGGCCGACTCTATGAGTGTGGGCGCAAGCGCGGCCTTGGCGTAGATCAGCATCGCCGCGCCGAACTGCCAGAGCCCCACCGCGAACAATATCGAGAAGATAAACTTACGCATGACAGCTGCGCGCACGCCCAATATATCCATGGAAAACGACAGTAAGCGCGAGCAACATAGCAACGGCCGCTAAGGCGAGCCTGACGGGTGCCATCGTAGCTGTCTGCGGGTAAGCAAAATGCTGGTCGCTCTGACCGAACGGCCGTAGATTGGCGATTTGTTCAGACTGATGTGCGGCATTGGCCGGGCGAACGGGCTGCCTTTCCACAGCGAGAAAACTGGTATAGCGCGAAACGAGCTTATGCTGGAGCGCCAATTCCAGCACGTTGGACCGACGGGACTCGGTCTCTCCCCACAGCGCGATCTCGTCACTTAGCTCACCGATACGCCCGCGCGCCCACAGTGTCGCGACCCCGGGGTGGTTACGGCCGGTTTTCAGATCCAGTCGTTGTTCCCAGGGACCGTCGACCGCATCTCCATGCAAACTGAGCTGACCCTCTGAATCGTCCAGACGGGCAAGAACAATCAGAGGTTCGCCCATGTACAGGTCAGGGGCTACCGTAGGAAGGTCATCGGTCGTGGCTTCGGGCGGCCAGCTCAATCGGACATTGCTGAGCATCGGCTTTTCCAGCGCATCAAACAACTCGAGCATTCGCTGCTGAACCTCTGCGGGATCGCCAACATAGTAGGAAGCTCCCCGACCGAATCCGGCTGCTTTGCGCATGAAGTACGCGTTAGGCGCGGCACCGATGCCTACGGTGAACAAGCGCGAATCGCCGAGCGTCCCTTCGATAAGTCGAAAAAGCGCCTCTTCGTTGCCGACTGCGCCATCTGTAACGAAGACTACCTGGCGCAGTGATGCCCTGCGTTCTTCAGCCTCACTCATGCCGGGGTCCGCCAGCGCCAGTCGCAGCGCTTCCACCATTTCGGTACCGCCGCCGGCATCCAGCCGAGCTACATAGCGGCGAGCAAGCGCCACACTGTTCGGGTCGGCCGGACGCGACTGCGGGAACAACTGCCGGGCCCGATCGTTGAACTCGATGACGTTGAAGCTGTCCCCGGGCTGCAGCCGGCTCAGCGCCAAGTCCATTGCAGCCTTGGCTGCACGGATCGGCATGCCGCCCATGGAGCCGGACGTATCGATCACCAGCACAACCTCGCGGGGCAGACGATTGTTGGTGTACTGCTGGTCGGGCGGCATCATCATGGTGAGC
>JANQQA010000109.1 GCA_028285205.1 Bythopirellula sp.
GATGCAGACGAAGTGCGAGAATGGATTCGTCTCGGATGTCCGGATCGGAATGGCGAGACCACGGAACTGAACTAGCCTGATGCTATGCTTTCCCAGATATGGATCACTTAGGTTGTGATCTTGGCACGAACGATTGATTTCTCGATTAGGTCGCGTTCTGTCGCGACTTTGGCACAGATTACTCGAGATTGTGAGTTGGCGTCATGCCAGAATTGACTACACGTTAGAGCTTCGCCCGGTTTCTAATTCCAATTCGCCGATTCCAACCTCGGTGGTGATCTTCGCTGTGCGCAACTGCATCTAGAATTTCACTGCATGAAGTTTGGTCAGTTTGCGGAAATCGAATGTCTATTCATGCACAAGCGCACTTCCGCTATCTACAGTGGGCGTGTACACCGCCGGTAGTTAGCTCGGTGCTAATCAAGCAGCGGTCGATGCAACCGCGGTGACTTTGGGGATGTGCGAATCGCTAGCGGTGATAAGAACGCCGCGTCGTTTATCCGTCGTTTCCGCCCGAGGTCGTTTGGCCCGCCGAGCGCAAGCCGTGGCTCGCAGAAGCACTGTCCGACCACGTAGATACACAGCCCAGGGAAGCCCAGGTTCGGAATGCTCGACAGTCAACTTGATGAAAGTCGCCAGCCTTCTCGCCTGCAACTGACATGCGTCTCGCGGGGACCTCGGATTCAACCGTTCATCGAGTTTCTCGCATAGAAAAATTCTTCGATGCGCGGATCGAGGACTGCGCAATCGAGAGGTGTCTGCATCGTTTTCTACCGCTGTAACTGAAGTCGAACCGTCTCGTTGATGTCGACTTGAATCACAGACAGTCAACCAATTGCCTTCGTCCGTCCGTGGTCACGGGCGCAGTTGCTATTGCTATCGTGGACGAAATAACTCGGAATGGGTCCCGGCTTAACGGACATCTTCCGTATCGAGCCAATCGATTGGGGAGGCGAATCTCCAGAGTTCCTTGTCCCCCGGTGCACGATATCACGAAATGTCCGGCTGTGGACGCTGGTGATTATTCGGCCGCGGCGGGTTCTTCGCCGTTTCTTGTCGCCATTGCCTGCAATACGTCAAAGTTGATTGAATCAACTAGGAAGTGAACACTTCCATCCGCGTAACAGAACTGCGCGCCTCCCGGATGCTCGCTACCGAACGGCAGGTCGTTGAATAGCATAATTGTCGCATCTGAGGGAGCGTGCGGATCATGCTTGTAATAGCCATACACGTCAAGATCGGCGTTTATTGGATAACGGACGTTCTTCGAAGAAACACTGCAGATCTGCAACGGAAACGATTCGGCCATCATCCATTCGGATCCAGTCATCCAGTCTTGGAACGCATATACGCGTTCCCCAATGGCGAGCGTGTTGGAAGTTCCGTCCGAAATCTGCCCAATGGTAGAATAGCTTTCCGGGTAAAAGACGCCGTTGATGTCGATATCACCACACACGGCCTTGAACAATACCCAAACATCTTCATTCGTGTTTGCTCCCGAAACTCCTACGTAGTGACTTGGTTTCCATTGGTCGTCCGGTTCTGGGGCACTCGGGCACGTGAATGCGTCGATCGCTTGTAACCGCGGTGCAAAGTTCGCGCATCCGCCATCAGAATTAGGACGAATCTCATCATAAAGTGTCTGGAGCTCAAGATAGGGCAGCAGCATCACTTGCAAACTGATTCCAACTTCGTTCGCAAGTCTGTGCTTTCGAGATCCGGGTGGGAAACTATTTTGTTCGCCGTGGTAATTCATAGCCGCGATACCTATCTGTCGGATCTTATCTACGCACGTGTTCCTTCGCGCCGCTTCTCTAGCTGCTTGAACGGCTGGCAGCAATAGCCCCAGCAAGACACCGAGAATCGCGATAACTACCAACAATTCTACTAGTGTGAAACCAGATTTCGGTCGCCTTCCGCAATCGTGATACTGAAGTTGATTGATGGTCTCATGTGCATTGGTAGCGCCGAAATGGAAATGCATTCGCTTTCGCATGCAAGAGTCTGCACTGCGGCGACGTTGACTGACGACACAGACGCTAGATGGCTCTGTAGTTAGCTTTCTGTGTTCTGCACTACTTTTGTCAGCACGTCGAGATACGAAACTAGTAATGTCGTTAGTGAGGCGAATCAAGTTGAAGTGTAAGGACGCTAGTCCGACAGATACCAGTCGCAGTATCGGTGAAATCTGAACAAAGAGGCGAAACATGTTATGATGTGTTAAACAGTCGGTTGATGTAGGGTTCGTAGCGGCCACGCGTTGTTATAGCATTCAGGTTGGGAATCGACGTCGTAGTAGTCTATAAGGCCGGCAATACCATCAATACTCAGTCCACAGTTCTTCTTTGTATTCGTATGATAAGTTGCGTTGGTCAAGATGCTTTGATGCAGGCCTTATCATTCGCCAGCTCATCACCATTCACCCTAGCGTCACGGCGCCCTAGGTCAGAAACGATCTGAGACAGCATGAATTTTGGCGAATTCGAGCGCTGCAACCTACAGAATTGCGACAAAACTCGGTACGCTTCAGCCCGCGTTTACCTCTGACTCACACGCCATTAACCTTCGTCGTTAGACGGTTTGATCCACATGACCCGAGGATTCTTTGACGAACTGGCGCTAGAAGCATTAACTCCCATCGAACCAACAGAGCACAGCCCAAGGCCATTATTCGGATGGTGAAATAAGCGAAGAGCACTGGTATCGAAGCTAGGCCGAAGCATTCCTAATTCGATCAGACTCGGGACCTCCCAAAGCTTAATGCTGTCGCCAATCGCTCCCGCTAGAAGGACAGATTCTCTTGGGTGAAAAGTCAGTGAGGTGACACCCGCCACGTGTTTTAGTGTTCGTTTCATCTTCTTCATGGTAGTCAAATCGAAGAGAGTAATCGAATTTGATACATCGCCAACAGCCATAAGTCGACGGTCGTGGGAAATGGCTGCAGACGCTACATGTCCGGGAGTGGTAAATTCAGAAACAAGCTGCGGCTGGGCACTGCCTAGGTTCCAGAACCTGACGTATCCGGGCCCCGAGAACTCCGTGAAGCCAGAACGCAGCCCGCCGGCCGTCACCATCGTTTGTCCATCGTCGAATACTTCGATCACATCGCACCATCTCTGGCCGGCATCATGGCTCCACAAACAAGTGCCGTTTTCGAGATCCCAGATGCTCAGGTGCTGTCGACCCCCGACAACGAATCGCCTTCCTCGATGGTCAACGTCGATTGCGGTTAGCTCCCTCTCAGAAATAGTAAGTTTCGGGCGAGCAAGCCTCTCGCTCTGAAGATCCCAAATCAGAACATCGCCACCGAAAGTGCATCCAAGTAGCCAGTGCTGCGAATCCGATTGAAATGCGACGTCGCAGTACAATTGCTGCTGATTGGGCAGAATCTTGCGGTCGCCATCCTTGAGATTCCAAACACACACACGCCCATCAGCAGTATATGCCAGCGCTGATTCGTCCACGGCCACATCTACGACGTCGGAGAAGCCCGTCTCTACAACTCTCCTATGAACCCACTTTGACGGCGCCTCGTCAATTTCTAGGAAAGCGACTGCCTTTTTTGAAACGGCATAAATTCTGCGGTCATCCCTACTGAAGATGATTTCATCGGCACGAAAACCCAGCTCAAAACGTCTCAGCAGTTCGAACGTTGAGGCATCCCGAATTTCGATCCCACTAGGTATTGTCGCGACTGCAATCGTGTCACCGTTGTTGGATTGAGCCACGCTACCCATCCCAAGCAGGCTACGTTCAGATGCCTGGAGGATGGTGTTGCCATCCAGCCCGATTACAGCGACACGCCTCCCACCAGCGACGAGCAGTCGATTGCCACCTGGCATGAATTGCAAGCCTCCTAACTGTGTGTCACAGCGAATTCGTTGGACAGTTGCATCGTGAAAACTTGATCCGTCAAACTCCCAGACAACGACCTCGTTTGACTCCAAAGTCCTGGTTGCCAACCGCATTCCATCTGGCGAAATTTCTATGGTGTCACAACTATTCTTCTCGTAGGCTGTCGCCTCGAAGAAAACTTCTCCGCTGCTTACGCTAGAAACCTTCACGACTCCACCACTGTCAGCGGTTGCGAGCCACTTTCCGTCGTTCGAAAAATCAATCGCGGTGACCGGTGCGTTGTGGCTGATCAGGCGCTTACCGCCATCCACCAGGTTCATCACATGAATCTGCGCGCGTTTCGCGTCGTACGTCGCTAGCGCCAAGATTCGCCCTGCGTCATCAAATTCCATCGAGAATAAATCGCCCAACACAACGTCGCTTGGCAACTTGGCCAGCAAAGTCGTCTGCCTTGTCTCGATGTCCAATGAGTCAATCTGCCCTTCCCGGAGGATCGCGATTGACTTCCCGCGGATGTGACTGCTAATAGCTTGCAAGTCTTCCTCGAGGTAGGTCACTCGCGATGCGCTCTTACGGTTCAAGTAGTTCAGTAAGTGCCACTCAAAACCTACTCCTGGCGATCGTCCGCTCGACGGACCCCAATCGGAGAGTAACTGCATTGAATTCTCAAGGTTTCCCGCAAGGCGTTCCTGATACGCAAGATGGACCTGCGATCGATACAGCGACTCTCGAAGCCTCTCATTGGCAGCAACAGCTGCGTAAGTGGCCGTATCCGCTTTCACTTTCTCTTTCTCAGCAAGCCCCTTTAGCCTCAACGCTTCGGCTGTCTTTTGGTCGGCTCGTTCGCGTTCAACCTTCGCCGTGATGGCATACCACGTGGTCCCTAGCATCCCGAGTACTAGCGACAGAAAAATAGCAATGGACGCAACGACTGCAGTTCGGTGCTTTCTTACCAGTTTGCTCAAGCGGTAGCCGACGGAGGGCGGCTGCGCGCGTACGGGGAGACCGCGGAGGTGATTGGCCAAGTCTTCAGCCAGAGCAGCGGGCGAGTCGTATCTATGCCGTCGGTCCTTGTGAAGGGACTTAAAGAGAATAGTCTCTAGATCGCCACGGAGCGCCTTCCCGAGCCGCGTAGGGTCGGTGCCTCGAACCATGCTGAGGTCGTCCGCAGAGATCGTCTCGGTTCGATCGCCGTTCACCGTTCGAAGGGGCTGGAGCACCACAGTGCTTGGTCGCTGCGGCTCCTCTTCGCACACGATCCATTTCAAATCATTATGCGGGTGTGACTTGAAATGGTAAGGTAACCGGCCCGTCAGCAACTCGTACAGCATAACACCCAACGAATAGACGTCTGTCGCCGTGGAAACCCGCTCCGATCGAACCTGTTCTGGACTCGCGTAAAGAGGCGTCATGGGCGTAACGCCTTCCGTCTGCGTGATAGAGAGCATCTGTTTCTGCAGGATGGGGTCGAACAATTTGGCAATGCCGAAATCGAGCAACTTCGGAGTCCCGGAATTGTTGACAAGAATATTGCTCGGTTTCAGGTCGCGATGAATGACACCGTACTGGTGGGCGTGCATTACCGCTTCGCAGACCTTGTTGAACAACTCGAGCCGCTGGTTGATCGTCAGTTTGTTGTCGTCGCAATATTCGGTGATCGGTTTACCTTCCACGTACTCCATCACCAGGTACGGATCCCCAACGGTTGTCTCTCCGCCAGAAATCAAGTGCGCGATGTACTCGTGCCTCAAGTCCGCGAGCAGCTGTCGCTCAAGTTCGAACCGCCGTAGTAACTGTTCACGATCGTGTTGCTCAGCACGGAGGATCTTCACGGCCACTTTCTGCTGGAAATCTGCTTCGCGGATCGCCAGATAGATGACACCAAAGCCGCCCGTTGCGATATGCTCCTCAAGCCGATAAGGACCGAGTTGCTGGCCAAGGTAGGGATCATTGAACACAGCATCAAAGCCGCGTTCCAACGACGAACTTGGCAGCAAGGGGTTTTTGAAATCGCCAGTGGGTGCATTGCGATACGCAGTCAAAAGTCGTTCGACTTCTTGCCGAGTGGACTCTTCGCCGGTAACGCATTGGTCGTCGAGGAACCGTCGTTGATCGTCTTTTCCCAACTCTCGAGCCTGGCCGAAAAGCTCATTTATCCGAGAGTCGCGCCGATCGGTGGTCATGGTTCTCTCGACGTGACGGCCAGTTGCAATTCCGCGAGAGCGCGGTCTCGATCGAGCTGATATTGAGATCGGCTGATCCCTAATTCAGCGGCAGCTGAGGCGTACGTCATCCCCCCAAAAAAATGGAGATCGATGAGTTGATGCCGCCGTCGTGTCTTCGGACACTCCGATGAAAGAAACGTGCTGAGCGCATCGTGCATCGCCTCGTATTCCCAAGCAGTCGACTCTCGAAACTCATTGAGGAAGCAGTCCAAGCTCTCATCCCAGGGGCCAGGGCGGCGTTTCTTGATTCGATCTAGCAAGATGTTGCGCATCCGTGACGCTACGGATTTGAAGAAGTATCGGCGATTGCGTAGGTCGAGATTCTGCTTGTGTTTGATCCGCTCGAATAGATAGACGTAGGCATCATTTACTAGCGACGTGGCTCGGGCGAAACGGCCATCGGTGATCATTCGACCCGCGATCCTGCGTAGTTCCTCATCGATGATTTCGAAGAGGCGAGCTTCTGCAATATCGTCACCGCTCTGCGCGCTTTGCAGTAGCTGGGTAAATTCGAGTTCACTGAAATCAACCATTGAATACTCCTACCTACCTGACAACAGCACTCTATTCTTGCCGAGTGGCGCCGGGATGCAAGCGCCGGACATAAGTCCAACATCTGATAGGATTTGCATTTTTTGCCGTGAAAAGACTGGTAGTTTTCCGCGCTGACTCGGTTGTAACAACAGATTGACATGTTCTCCCCAAGCGGGGCGCGTGCGCCCCGCACCTTGGGTGTGTGGGGGCACACATCTTGGGTGTGGGGAGTGCACGTCGTCGCACCAGTCGCCGCCGATGGCACGCCGGCCCATCAATCCGCACTATTTGCTAATGGAAAAGGGAGAAAGTCGATGCGAACCAATCTAATGACGCGGGGAATCCTGCCAGTATTCTTGCTTTTTGCCACCGCGCTCACAGGGATCTCTCACGGCCAGTTCGTTCCCGCTTTTCCCAATGCCCACTTTATTACTGAGGACCCTGGTCCCCTCGGTGGGCCGTCTGACTTTGTTGCGGAGGGGACCTTCACGGCGGACGATAACGGCGTGTTTGACGTGTTTGTACTATTTGGAGCGAAGTCGCTCGCGGCGCCGCCCGCATTCATGTATTCGACGACATTCCGCTGGGAAAATGCTGCCAGTGGCGCTAAACTGCTCGAATGGGTGGGCAATTTCAACTTCGATCCGCCCATGGCCACTTCGATTACCGACACCAACGACGTAGCAACAACACCGCCAGAGTTCGAGTTAGCCGCCGACAGCTTGTCCGCGACGATCACTTCACGCATGTTTCCGGCATTTCCATTTCAGGTCGAGCGGTATCACGGCCAGATCAGCGGCCTGCAACCGGGCGAGACCGTCTTTTTTCAGAAGATCGGTAGCGGTGCAGGTGTAGTTCCTGAGCCGTCATCGGGAGTTCTACTTGCGACCGCAATCGCAATCGGATTTGCTCGCGTTCGGCGTAACAACCGTAACTTAATGATCGCTTGATGCTCTGCTTCGCAACATTGTGAGGTCCATGTTGTTTACGCAAGGGCTCTACCACGCTGTCCCGCGCGTAGAGGCCCTTTTGACTACTCCCAGTTTCTTACTTCCATGGACTTATGTTTCATAAGTGCCACGCTGCTTGATGAGGATGCTAACTATGATTCGCCTACTTGTGATGGTCTCATTCGTTTTATTGCCGCAACTTACCCTGCTCCATCGAAGTGCAATCGCCACGGACGCATTCTTCGATGACTTCAGCAACGGAGACGCCCAAGACAACGACCCAGTGACTTGGATCCCTGGAGGCCCGGCATCCGGAACCACTTTTGGGGTTGTCGACAAGAACTTAGTTTTGGGTGTCGACGCAACCGGAGGCACCAATACCCTTAGCACGGCGACCGCCGACGGCATCTCTCTGTTGGACGTGTCCATCCGGACCCAATTGCGGCTCTCGGGAAACGGTAGAGCTGCTGTCTTTGGTCGGGGCTTAGCCGCCACGATCACATCTGACGGAGGCGCGAATTTCTTCGGCGGCGGAGATATCGCGACAGGTCTGGACCCGGTGAACGAGGATGTTGTGCTCCAGCTTGATGTCATTGGCAGAACGGCAAGTATGTGGGTATGGCGAGCTGGTGAGCCGATGCCGTCAACACCGTTGGCGACGACCAACGGCGGCAGAGTGCCAGATTCAGTGTCAGTCGCATTAGAAGCATTAGCGGGTGAGGTAGCTTCGGCCGAGTTTCGGTATGTAGCTGTCAACATCCCTGAGCCATCTTCCGTCTGCGTGGCATTCATCGGTTTTCTCAGTATGACTGTGGGCCGACGTTGGGGGCGCTAACGACTATCGCGAGGCTGATCCACCTCGACGAGCCTCTTCATTTCGTCGTGCCGATCATGGCAAGGACTTTCGCATCTGTGCTTTGGAGTTGCGGTCATCGGTGATCACCTTCGTTGTTGGAAACTGCGGTAGTTGAACCCGCTGATTCCCGCCTCGGCGGCGAAGTTCCTTGTATGCAACGACCTACGCACGCCAGGATTCAATTACGCTGAAACCGCGCTTCGAAATGATGACGCTCATCACCTCGCAGGCCTGTTCCGGGAGCCGCGCATGACCACGAAGATCCCGCACCGCAAGTAGCGGCGGTGTTCACTCCCACTGAGGGAAATGGTAGCTAGCTGGCGCGGCGTCGCGGCACCGCCGTCAGTTCGGAGTATCCTTACGGCGTAGCGGTTGGACCACCCGCGGTGTTTTAGACTCAAGCGGAAGTTGCTGAGGTGTCCGCCGCCGCCTGCAGTTTGGAAGCCGCGTTCGTGTGTGAGGATGGTCCAGCTGCGGTTTGTGTTTAGTGCTGTGTATTATTCCGGTTCATAAGCCATACAACTAGATGCTCACACGTGTTGAATCGAGGCGATGGGTTAATTGTTGCGCCATTGGCTTGAACGGTGGAAGAACTGGATCGGTGATCGTGATATGGAGTTGGCGATCCGCGGAGAGCTACGTAAACAGGGCTATAACCCGGGTCGAAAAATCGTTGACTTTAAATTAGTTGCTATTGAGCGGCCGGGGTGGGTGTGCATTTACGAGTTCACCGTCGCGACGCGTGCCTCCTCCGATCAAGCCAGCACACTTTTCGGCGTAGCTCACGACGATGGGCGGAGCGGTACGATCGTTCGATTCTATGAGGATTCAACGCCTCGAGACGAGCAACGAGCTACCTGGTCGGAGGGAATGATCCTTGCCCCCCATTTGCGGTGAGAAGCCTGGTTCTACAAACTAATCTGTCCCAACTGGTAACGGGCATAGAAGGAGAGTGGTTTCTTGATGCCGGCGAAAGAAATGAAGATCTATCGCGAAGAGGCGAAAGATCGCGTGACGACCCATTGGGATCTGGATTGCATGACGTCTAAACAGTTGGAGTCGATATTGCTCGATGGACGCAAGCAGACTGTCGGCGACAGAACGACTAAGGCGTATATCGGCGGTTGGCTCACGTCGATGCTCCGCAAACTGACTCGTCGTGAAGATTGATCTATTCTCGCCTACCGACAGAGCTCGGCTGTTCTTTATGAAGAATCGCGCTGTTGGGAGATCTCGAACGCCCAGCGAGCAATTCGGTTTAAGCGATGTCGCACGTCGCAGCGTTCCAAATGTGACAACTTAGTGCGTTTACTGTTCGTGGCCTCAGTTTCAGGCGCCATTTCGGGCTCTTTTTTAAGGCACATTGGTTCAGCGGATCGTGGCAACCTTGCTTCGGCTGCCCGCTTCGCTTCTAGCAATTCGATGAGTTCGCTGACTTCTTCGGGATCGGCGACAACGCGTCCATCTGTACGGATTGCGTGACGCAAGTAGGCGCTACTGCTGCTGAGGGTGACTTGGTCAGCCTCGCGTGGGACGACGATTTGCTGATAGTCAGCGGAGTACGCGTAAACCGGCAGATGACAAGCGATACGATATCCAAACCACGTGTGTTGTCGACACACGTGAACATAGGCAGCTTCACTCCGATCCGAGTGCTCGACGACCACCTTACTCTGCGATCTCGCAGCTTCATCGCATGCGACTTCCACCAGTTGCAGGACGGTCTGCGAATGCGTGGAACGTGCATTAGATGCGTACTCATCATAAGCAGAAGCTGCAGCAAAATCTGGCTGTGTCATCGCGATCGCTGGTTATCTCGCCGACGACTCGCCCGACGTAACTGCGGTGGGCAGCATCGTGAGCAACTTGTGAACCGGTGCACGCGAAATTTTTGCACCCGGTCCAAAAACTCCGCTTCGCGAACTGAGGTCAATCGCGTGACGGCTCTACCTCAGCGACCTTCTCGTCATGCCTCTGGCATGCTGGTCCGCTCGTCAGCGCTGCTCTAGGTACCGCAAGCGGATCGGCCCGCTAACTCGCTCCAGATCAACCCGTTCGCCACGTTGAAGCACTTCGATATTGCCCTCATTAACCAGCGCGATGGCAGCGGATCTAACGGCGGGCAAAACTGCCCGCCAGTCATCTGGGCAGGCATGGCGTGCTGCCTCGGAAGGGCAGATGCTCTTGTTCACGCCCCGACGCTTCGTAAGCCTAACAATCAGTTGCTTAAGCTCGGCATGATCCATTCGGGAGTATCGTGCTGAACTGGTGAGACCGTGTTTGGTAAGCGTACGATTGCAGGCAAGTAGCTCATCGCAGGTTCACGCTGACTTGGCAGCTTCGCTGCTAATGTTAACAGCTCCTGAATTCTCTCCTCAGCCAGTCTGCGGCGTTGTACGCGTACCTCGGCAGACCATCCACGTTTTACGGCGTCGCAAGATCTCTGCAGTTGGTAACTGTTTCGTGTTACAGTTGAATGCGTCATTTGTTGCTCCCAGAAAGTGTCTCTATTAGACAATAGACAGGGAGCGACAATTGCCAAGCGATTTATACGGACACTTTTTGACTCCCAGCCGCTAGCTGGCACAAGATTGACTGGCAGCCCTGCCAGACGCCACGAATGCAGAAGTCGCGTACTGGATACTTGGTCTTTCCACCACTCATTTTCCGTTATCAACCCGTTGAAAAAGCTCTCCGCACTCGCTCGCCAGGATACCTCCAGTAATTGCCACGTTCGGCTGCCAGCTTCGTCCGGCAACTTCTCGGGATGGAACGTCAATCTGTTTCCAACCTAGTTGCATGAGTTCGGGAATTGATGTGCCATAGACCACCTCAGATATACCAGCCCACGTGATTGCCCCTTGGCACATGCAGCAGGGTTCGGCCGTAGTGTAGAGGACTAACTCATTCCACTCTGTGCCGCCTTGGTCCACGTAATCGTTGATGGCGGCGATTTCGCCGTGCCATGTTGGATTAAGGTGCGACTTGTTGACTCCCATTGCGACGATTTCGTTGCGTCCGCCATGCACGAGGACCGCCCCAAATGGTGCCGAGGGATTTTGCTTCGCCACGGCGATCGCTTCCCTCATATGCACTTCGTGATTGAGACACTGCAAGTTCATCGGTGTACTCCTGTCAGTTCGGTAGTTATGCTCAACGATCCATCCGTTAATCGCTGTTGCGAATGAAACCCAAGCCAAGTAGGGAATCAGTAATAGGCCTGCTAAACGTGATGCGTTCCCGTAGGTAACAATCATTGCCAAGACTACAAAGTCGAGGGCGAGCAGCTCCCACAACGCGATGTCTGGTCGACGGACCGTGAAGAACAGTAGGGACCACATCGCGTTGAGCACACATTGAGCTCCATAGAGGCCGATCGCGATGTTTGATTGGCGGCCGCGATCATTGCGTACAACAAGCCAAGTTGCCACCGCCAGGAGCGCGAGGACCACCGTCCAAACGGGTGTAAATACCCAAGGTGGGGGCTGGAACGATGGAAACTCCAATGTCTCATACCACGGGCCCAAACCAAGGTAGGTTAACCAGCCTCCCAGTCCGAGCAAAGTCAACGAAATCGCGCAACAGATTGCCAGGACATCGTATCTTGGATTTGCCTGTGTATTGTTCCTGGCGTTGTCACTGTCCATTGAGCCTGTACCGCTTTCGGATATCGATGGCATCGTTCAATGCTCCTCTGCCACTGCAGCACTTCGCCATCTGAGGCTCTGGCGGTTCAGTCCTCTCAATAGCGGTTCGCCCTGTTGCAAGATCTTTTCGGCGAGTGCAATGCAGCTTGTCAGCTGTTCGACGTTGAGCTGTTTGTAAGCAGTCAGCCTTCGGTCCAGGTGCCGATACCAACAATCCTCGAACAAGTGGTCCAGCACGATTCGCATGAAGCAATGATCTTCGCGGAGCGTCCAGTTCTGTCGTCTTGCCTCCGCTGGCAGTAGAACCCGCGTCAGGGCTATGTATCTTTCCTGCAGAATATAGCGGTCACTTGATGCAACGTGCTCATCATCGTGGTGTGCCATAGGTTTGGTGCCCCATGTCGCGCGCGCGTCCATTCGGTTTGTTTGGGGGTACTCCTCTCTTGATTGCACGTCACTGGAACTGATTGTGTAAGTCAGCGATAGAAAACGCCGCGATCGTCAGCGCGTGACGAAGCTCACCGCGACGGATCATCTTTGGAATGTCCGATAGCGGTTGTAGTTCCACCTCGATTCCTTCGAATGGATCGCAAGCGGCCATCGATTCGCACCGGCAGCCTGTTGCGATGATGACATGGCATTGCGCCGTGTGAATTGCCGGATTGGGCAAGAATGGCGGCAGCACTGCAAAATCGCCCGCAATGTAACCTGTTTCCTCGCGCAGCTCTCGCAATCCCGCTTCAATCGGAGTCTCACCCGCTTCCATGACACCGCCGGGCAGTTCAAGTATCACTTCACTGATGCCATGTCGAAACTGATTGACTAGCACAACCTGCTTGGCGACGGTGATTGCGATCACCAGTGCCCAATCTGCGGAGTCGCAAACGACAAAATCTGCCTCGCGATCGTCTGCTTTTGAATTGGTGGGTGCAAATCGATAACGATCCTCGCGGATTTGCAGGGTACGGTATTCGCGGATCGGCTGACTGCGTAGGCGCGTCCAGTTGGTTATCGTCATGGATCATTCTCAAATCTTAGGGCGGCTATTAATTCAAATCATGGGCGGACCAGCTACGGAGTAGCAGCGCGTAAGCCGTATGTGCATAACCCCATTTTCGTCCTCGTGTTAACCTGTGCGGCGAGCCACGGTTGTTTGCTCATGTTTCACTCGTTGCCGCACTTTTGGGAGCCATCTAGATGTCGCACGAAAATACGAAAACCATTCAACTTCTTTCTGCTGCCTACTGTATGGAGATCGAAACAGTCCTCAATTATCTGGCCAACAGTGTCAACCTCGATGGGGTTCGTGCGGAAGAGATCAAGAAATCGCTGTCCGCCGACATTACTGAAGAGATCGGGCACGCACAGCAACTTGGACAACGAATAAAGCAGCTCGGCGGTTTGGTCCCCGGTTCAGCTTCCGTGAAGCTCGGCAAGCAAATTCAGCCAACGAGCGATACAACCGATGTTGTCGGCGTGATCAAAGCAGTCATCGATGCCGAAGAACAAGCCTGCGCTCATTACACGGAGGTCATCCGCGCCGTGGATGGTCAAGACTACGTCACACAGGATCTCTGCATACGTCTACTGGCCGACGAAGAGGAACACCTCGTCCTCTTCCGAGGGTTCCTCAAGGAATACACGAAACAAAACTAGCAATGCTCACGGAAGTTGTGGCCTTTATCACAAGGCGATTGGGCCGCATAATTCGAGCTCCGACCCCGGCCTACAATCGGGTCATTGCCGGTGTTTTCGGTCGATGACAAGGCCCTCGGATCTCGAACAAGGACTGTAATTGCAGTAACCGACAGCGTCCGCGACGATGCAATTTGTACGCGACAGCCGCTAGGCACAGATTCGATTGTTTGCTGCTAACTTTTCGGCCGATTTCGTAGATGTTCCCACCGCCGTCGTGCATCATTGCCCCTGTGCCATTGAGTACCCCGGTGTCCCATCAAAGTCGTAGAGATTCTCGGTCTTAATAATCTCCAGACCGGCGCTTGTCATGCGGTCCATGAGGGCCAAGGCATCTTGATAGCGACAAGCATCATTGCGGCCAACAAAACGACAGCGCCAATGATCAGTGCAAAAGGTCTCGCGTAGGCCGCCAGGGTAAACCTTGACACCGCGGTTCGTGATTACCACGAGGTTAAACTCTTCGCCAGCGAGCGATTGTAGTTGGCCGCCTAGAACATCGGGATCGCGATCTTGTGCGTCCCAGCTCAGAAAGACGTCAATGCCGGCGAGCGTCTGCACGGACTTGCGCGTCGGCTTGCGAGCAACGGATATCGGCCGATCCAGGTAAGCGACCGGCGTCAACTGCCTCGGTTTTCGTCCCAATCGCTCGATCACCGCGTCGGTAAAGCGTTCCGTACCGACTTCCTCCTTGCTTAGGCCGTCGCGGTAGAAGTCGGCTGTGTGAATTCCATCTTCCAACGTGCACAACCAGGCGTTCTTGATCGCCTCACCGTAGCTACCCAATCCCAAATGAACCAGCATCTGCGTGGCCGCCGTGAGGAGGCCCGACGGGTTGGCTACATCTTTGCCCGCAATGTCGGGCGCACTGCCATGGACTGCCTCGAACATTGCCATTTCATGCCCGATGTTTGCTGAGCCAGCTAAACCCACCGACCCTGCGATCTGTGATGCGATGTCCGACAAGATGTCACCGTAGAGATTCAGCGTCACGATGACGTCGAACATTTCCGGTTGCGCTGCCAAACGCGCGGCGCCGATATCGATGATCAAATGATCACTCTCGATTTCGGGATACTCGGCTGCCAGTTCCGAAAAGACCTGATGAAAGAGACCATCGGTCAGCTTCATAATGTTGTCTTTGGTCATGCAGGTCACTTTGCGCCGGCCGTAAGCCTTGGCATATTCGAAGGCGTACCGAATGATATTTTCGCAACCAGGACGGGTAATCAATTTTAAAACCTGCGTGACCTCCTGCGTTTGCCGATGTTCGATACCAGCGTATAGATCCTCTTCGTTTTCGCGGATGATCGTAAGATTCATCCCCGGATGTGCCGACGCGACGAACGGAGCGTACGACTTGGTTGGGCGGATGTTGGCAAACAGATTCAGCGTCTTTCGAATCGTGACGTTAACGCTTTTGAATCCCTTGCCCTGCGGGGTGGTGATCGGCCCCTTCAGCAGACAGTTCGTCTTGCGCAGCAGGTCCCACACTTGATCACGGACGCCGGAAGTATGTCCGCTAAGATATACGCTTTCTCCCACCTCAATCTTATCGTACTCGATGGGTACCGTTGCCGCCTTCAGGATCCGTAAGACCGCCTGGGTGATTTCTGGGCCAATTCCGTCGCCTGGGGCAACGACAATCCGGTGAGTCGTCATAGTATTCCTTGCTGAGTTTTCGAGCGCTGAGCCTGCTATGGGTGGGGGTCACATGGTGCATTTTACCGACTGAGGAAACGCGCGCGGCGGTTTCTCTCGATTCTTATAGATAGAAATGGCCCATTATGCGGCCATTCATCAAATCCTTCGCAAACTCGCAACCGCCGTGCACCGATTGAGCGTCTGCTTGATCGTTCGGTTATGGACACCCTTCGCACTGTATCTCGCTTTGATATTGCTGCAGGAATCGTCACGCGATACTCGAACGCACATGACGAATGTAACAATTGGTATGCCACCCAGTTCTTAAGAGTTATCGGAGCTACTTTCGAGTTGTGGATCGTGATTCTGCAGAAACTCATCACATACCGTTCCAGACCAAAGAGGTACGCCGCAACGATAAGCGGCCCTAGATATCATATGCGCCGCCACGGGTGCCGTTAGCAACAGGAATGCGATCGTGGCCACTACCCGGGTCGTCACGGCTACATCGCCGAAATGGATCGCCGCAGCGGAGAGCAAACATCCGACCCCAAGCGTCGCGGCTTTGGTGGTGGCCGAAGCGCGGCAGTAAAGATCTGGCAATCTGAGGATGCCAATTGCCGCGAGCACGAGCAAGACCAAGCCCACGATTGCCAGCAAGACTGCGACCATTGGGCCCATTATTGTCGGCTCCTTTCCATGTAGTGGGCGAATGCGACCGTCCCCAAGAACGAAAGCAAGGCCAGCAACAGACCCACATCGAAATAGGCAGTCTGGCCAGTTGCCACGGCGTAGGCCGCCAGCAGTGCGATACCCAAAGTGGCGAGCAGATCGAACGCGATCACACGATCCGCGAGCGACGGTCCCTGGACAAGCCGCACGAACGCCAGCACTGCGGCAAGCGAGATCAGCGGCAAGACGAACCAGTACATCAAGTCAGTAATCATTCAAAAACCTCCCGAACTCGACGGCCCATACCTTCCTGAATCGCACGGCGGGCTGCTTCCGTATCCTCGGCGTACATCACGTGGACGTACAGCGTTTTGCCGTCGGGCGAAACGTCGAGACTAAGAGTTCCGGGCGTCAACGTAACCGCATTCGCAAGCGTCGTTGTTTCACCGGCCGAACGGGTCTCGATCGGGATGGCGAGTACCGCAGGTTTCATGAGATGGCGCGGCGTGACGATGTCAATTGCGACTTTCAGGTTGGCAACGAACAGCTCCCTGAGAAAGAACAACGCGAAGTGGATGACTTGCCAGAACTTTCTGAAGTAGTTCGACGGCCAGATGGAACGACTCACGAACCACAGCACGACGTACCCGATCAGAAATCCCACCAAGAGATTCGATACAGTAATCTGGCCGCTGATGGCAGCCCACGCAATCGCCAGGAACACGTTGAGTACAAGCATGTTTCAAGCTCCCCCCAAAACCGCATCGATGTACTGTTTGGGATCAAGTAACTGGTTGGCCGTGGCTGACGCGAGTTCGAACAGCGGCTCAGCTGCGAATCCGATGGCCACCGTCAGCGATGCCAGCGCGGCCGATGGCACCACCATCCAGCGCAGCCCCTCGCTGCCCTCGATTTCCGTGGCCGGAGTGTCCTGGGCAGGGGGCACTTTCCAAAAGGCCTCTGCCCACACTTTGGTCATCGAGAACAACGTTAGCAGGCTGACCGCGAGCGCGACCGCGACAATCAGGTAACGCTCCGCTTCAAGGCCGGCGCGGGCCAGGATGAACTTGGCCCAAAAGCCCGAAAGTGGTGGCAGGCCGGCAAGCGAGAACGCCGGGATGAGAAACAGAAACGCTAGCCACGCTTTATCTCGATACAAGCCGCCCAGTCGATCAAGATCGCAAGTGCCGCGCAAACGTTGCACGATCCCGGCAACGAGAAACAAATTGGTCTTCACGACGATGTGATGCACAAGGTAGAAGACCATGCCCGCGAGTGCCAGCGGCGTGTACATTGCCAGTCCCATGATCATGTAGCCAATCTGACTGATGATGTGAAACGACAGCACGCGCCGAATATCGTTTTGAGCGGCCGCGCCGAGCACCCCAGTCGCCATCGTTAAACCGGCTGTCCATAGCAAGAGAGTCTGCGTGGAGTCGCCCTCCAGTGGAAACAACAGGCTGAAGACTCGGGTCATCGCATAGACGCCCACTTTGGTGAGCAGGCCTGCCAGCACGGCGGAGATTGCTGCCGGAGGCGTGTGATACGACGCGGGCAACCAGAAGAACAGCGGAAACACGGCTGCCTTGATTCCGAATGCAATCAACAAGATCCGCCCCGCGACGCTGGGGGCGCCGCTAGGATCCGCATCGCCGAGACGAACTGCCAAGTCAGCTAAATTGAGGGTCCCCACGGTGCTGTAGAGGACTCCCACTGCGGCCAGAAAAAGTGCCGAGGACAGCAAGTTGAGCGTGACGTACTTGATGGCCCCCTCGAGTTGCGCCTTCTCGCCGCCGAGCGATACCAGCACGAAGGACGAAATCAGCATGACTTCGAACCACACGTAGAGGTTGAATAGGTCTCCCGTTAGGAAAGAACCGCTGACTCCCAACAGCAGTGTGTGCAGTAGCGGATGAAAGCCTCCTTGCTGTCGCTGTTGATCAACGCCGGTCAAGGAGAAGATCAATACGGCCAGCCCGACAATGCTGCCGACTGCCGCCATAACTGCGCTGAACAGGTCTGCCACCAGCGTGATACCGAACGGAGCAGGCCAGTTGCCCGGTTGCATGACGACAATTCCGTAAGAGTAAACATATCCGAGCAGGGCGACACTCGAGCAGGTGAAGACCACGCCCCCAAGCAAGCTAATCGCCCGTTGCAGCCACATGCGCTGCCACGCGAGCAGGCACAGAGCCGCGGTGATCAGTGGTGCTAAGATCGGTGCTAGAACGAGGAGCTTCACGTTGCAGGCGGTTCCTTGTGACGGATATTTTACGATCCGATATCTGTAGTTTGGAGCTGATTGACGTCGTCGGTTCCGGTCGTTTGGTACACCCATCGAAGCAAGACGATCGCAAACGCCTGCACGCCAAAGCCAATCACAATTGCCGTTAGGATTAGCGCCTGGGGCAACGGATCGGCAAAGGTCGTCGCCGGCTCCACGCCGTCCAATAAGGGAACGCCAGCACGTGTGAGGCCGCCGACTGTGAATAGAAATAGGTTTGCGGCATGGCTGAGCAAAGCCAACCCGATGATCAGCTTTACGAGACTACGGCGAAGGATCATATAGAACCCGGCTGCGTACAGGGCCCCAACGGTAATCGCGAGCAATAATTCCATTTCAATCCTCCGCCAGCTCGAACACGATGGTGACCACCATTCCCAGCACGATCAGATATACACCCACATCGAATAGCAGCGGCGTACCCAGTTTGCCGATTGCTGGCAGCTCGATCGCACTCCACAAGCCCGTCATGAATGGCAATCCCACTGGGATTGCCATAACGCCGGCACTGATAGCGATCAGTAGCCCAGCTCCCAGCAAGACGCGCGGGTGCACGCCTAGCAGGTCGCGCGCTCGCTCAACTCCGCTAGCAATTGCAAACAGTGCGAACGCGGCGGCAGCCGCCAGACCGCCCACAAATCCACCACCAGGCTCGTTGTGTCCGCGCAGCAGTAGGAAGAGTGAGAACATCAACAGCAGCGGCAAGAGGTATCGCGTTGCCGTGATCAGGATCAGTGACTTCAAGGCTGCGGCCTCCTGGTTTTATCGCTGATCGTCTCGCGGCTGTCACCCGGCCGGGTAGCGTCCGCGACAGCGCCGAGACCCGCACTCGATGGATCTTCGGAGCCGAAGTCTGCCGTGGTGATCCGCTGACCATGCAAGTGCAAACGCATTAGGGCGACGATCCCTAATGCCGAGATCGCTAAAACGGTAACCTCACCAAGCGTATCGAGGCCGCGGAAGTCGACTAAGATCACATTGACCATGTTCTTCCCTTTCGCCAACGTGAGGCTATTCTCAACGAAGTATGGCATCAGCTGCGAAGGGGCGTGGGCAAACGTCGCGGCTAGCACAACGAAAGTCATCACACCGCCGGCAGTAACTGCCACGACCCCGTCGCGCAGTTTTGACCGACGACCGCTGAGCTTAGCAAAGTGTGGCAGTCGATAGATCACAAATACGAACAGGACCACCGACAGCGTTTCGATCGCTAGCTGAGTGATCGCCAGATCCGGCGCGCCGAACAAAACGAATAGCATCGCGGCGGCGTACCCGATGACCCCAAGAGCGCATACCGCAGCCAGCCGGGACTCCGTGAGCACGGCCATAAGCGCTGCCGAGATCATCAGCAGCGGGATGAACCATTCATAGAGTCGGACCTCTAGCAGCTTAGTGTCAGTGGGGATGTCGGTGGCGCTGAGCAGCCCGACTCCAACCA
>JANQQA010000043.1 GCA_028285205.1 Bythopirellula sp.
CAGGGCGATGACCTCACCTGCCACGTGTATGGCCTCAGGGATGCACTCCATGTTGGCTTCCGCAAATTCACGTTCGAACATGTTCTGAATGGCCGCCCGACCTTCGACCGGCTCTTGGACGACCTGATGATTGATTGCGTCCTCATGGTATAGCTCGGCGAGCCCTGCCGCATCGGCCGCATTGAAGCGCCGGACCCACTCTTCGACGACCTGTTTCGGATTCATAGTTCGTTTCCCGTTGCCCGCCGTGACGAACCCGACGCTCAGAGCCACGTGGGCAGCTCAGCGATCGACTCCTCGCCATCCATGCCTTGCAGCACGATCCGGATCTTGTCCTCGGCGGAAGGTGTGCGCCGTGTACCCCGGCGGACGTCCCGCACGGTCATTTGGACGCCAGGCTAATGGTGGGCGTCTCAGAACTACGACCACAAAATACCTTCCTGATCTTGCTCCGACCGATGGCGATAGACAAGCACGTCGTCATCGTCAGGTGTTTGCGCCTCAATATCTCGCTGACGACCGAGCCGCTCTGCTAGCGCGATCGAGCGCGTGTTGCGCGGCGCAATGTAGCTCACCGCGGTCCGCCATCCGAGTTCGTCAAAGACGTGCGAACGGACAGCACTTGCTGCTTCGAGGGCGATGCTATGTCCCTCGTAGTCGGGTGCCCAGATTGGCCACGTGAGTTCTTTTTCGGGCCAATTCGAGGGGTACCACGGACCAACGAGACCGAATGAATAATCACGCTCCTTGAACAAAACGACGAATGGCCCGCAACCGTTTAGCTCCCAACGACCAACGAACGTTGCAAAGACCCACCGCGAAAAGCCACGATTCGGTGCGGGGCCTCCTCCTACTAACCTTGCGCGCTCTGAGGCAAAGTATGCCTGCCAAAACGGTAGATCGCTGGCCTTGGGACGACGGAGCACTAGTCTTCTGGTTTCAAGCATAGTCAACCGTGTCGATCCGCAAATCATGCCGCAATTATCAAAGCAAGTTGAAGTGTATCTCTAATGGTTATACCGTACTGACCAGTCACGGCTTCTGTGGGATCCAAGCCTTTCAGCCTGAGTACTTCACTAAACCCGCCTAGATCGTAGGAAGCTACGGCAAAACCCCACTGCCGATAGAAACGTAGCGCATCAACATTTTCATTCGTTGTGGTGACGAGCAATCGACGTGCTCCGCTGGAGCGTGCGCGTTGCAAGCCGTAGCACAAGAGAGCGCGACCAATACCTTCGTGGCGATAGCAGGCCTTTATCGCAAGAATTTCGCAACAAGCCGGTTCTTCACGAAGCGTTATCAAGCCGACTGGCTCGCCGGCACATTCAGCCAACACAGTGTGATGATGCCGCAGATCACGCAGTTGCCCATCACTCACAACAACCAACCCGCCAATATCGTGGACATGGAATGCGATCCAATCCCAATCCGCAGGTGCAGCCTCACGAAAGATCGTGTCTGCAATTGTACAAGATCCTAGCGGCCTCTCGATGGTGTCGGCCGGGCACGTGCCCAACCGTGTTTCTTGCAGATCGACCTCGACACCAATGCTCCGTTAACGTCACGCGGCTTGCTCCCGCTCAGCGAGGAGCGGCAGTCGCTTTTGCATCA
>JANQQA010000059.1 GCA_028285205.1 Bythopirellula sp.
TGCCAGCCATCGCGTCGGTAATCGACCAGGCCGCTTCGAACCTCGAAAATTGAAACGACGCATCCGCTTCTACAATTTCATGACAAAACCAAGACACGAAATGAAAATCGATATGGTCAAAGGAGTTAGAGAAACTTAAGTGCCATTCGAGGTTCACACCGACGCTTGAATCTCAGAACGAGAATTGGCTGCAAGGCTGTACTCTTAACGCAGTTTTCCGGCACGTCCGTAACCTGTCCAGGACGATGAGCCGTGGGGAGTTGGAGGCGCGTAACATTTTCGATGGGTCTTCGCTTATTCAGGAGAACTCAATTTCGAACTTATTGCGAAAGGAACTACTCCTATGCGTCATTTCTCACTCCTTCTATTGGTATTCGGTACCTGCGGGCTGGCCCAATCAACGCTACAAGCTCAAGTCGATTTCTCTGTCGATCAGATTACGAAACACGGGACTGACGTACACATTCGTGTCCGTAATCTTGGCGAAAGCAAATCGGCACCGACGAAACTAACCGTTTGGCTTACAGACAACCAAACCAAAAATGCATTTGCCGATAAGTTGATAACTGTATCACCGATCAACGCCCGTGGCTCGCGGACGCTCGTCATGCGAATCCCAGACCAACGAAGCGTGATGAGACAGGAGATTCTGGTCACTGCAAGAATTGATTCCACAGGGAGCGTTCCCGAAAGCAATGAACGCAACAACGTACTGCAACGAGTCTTAAAATCCACGTCCAGACCGCCCACGACAGGCGAGCCCAATCAGCCGAATCTACCTGCGAATTTGCCTGATTTGGCAATCAGAAATGTCTCGAAGCGAGGCAACGATTTTATTGTCAAGGTCGCAAACCTTGGTAACCGTCGCTCAAAGGCAAGTACTCTCGCGACTTGGGTCGTTGACAAGCAAACTCAGAAATCAACCAAGGTTCAAAGGTACGTACCCCCAATCGACGTTGGCTCAGTTGCGCAGGTGGTCGTTGATCGTATTCCCGCGGCTCAGGGGAATATCAAGGTGACCACGATCGTAGATGTCTTTGACAATCAAGTCGAACGCAATGAACGGAACAATCGCAGAGAAATCACGATGGCTCAGGCCAAGCCCGTCAAGGCCCAGGCGGATCTGATCACTTTAAGCATTGACGTCAAATCTGCCAGGCGGATAGAGACGGTAATCTACAATCAGGGCAGCGGTACGACCAAGAGGAGATTTCGTGTTCGCCTGGAAGTTGTTGAACGAGACGGAGGCAAGCGACTCTATTTCAGTAGGCAATATTGCCCTGCACTGGGAGCAAGGCAAAAGCACACCTTGAAATTCGAAACCGAGAAGCCGTTAGGCAGCAAACAAATGATTCAAGTTAATGTCGATTTTGACAACAGCGTTCGCGAAACCAACGAACGCAACAATAAGACGTTTCAAGTTTTCTAAATCGTTTTTCGATCTTGTGAATACGAACTCGATCGTAGAGCCCACTTGCATTCTAAGTTGAACGGCCCGCCGCTAGAGTGTGTCTTCGAGTGTCTGGTCCGCCAAATCGACATAGCAAGGCGTGGTTGAAGAAAGATAGTGGCCACAGAAGGAACACATAGCCTGTGAAGGTAACGCCCCACAAAGTCGCCAACACGGTCTGAATGATGACTGCCGAAGGCATTCGACTCGGAATAGTTCGAAATGCGTCGGTGATGCCGGACGCTAGGCCAAATAGTGCTGCCGCCAAGTACAAGGTCAGTAGACTGAAAAACACCCGATTAGCCAGGGAAGAATTACACGCCCTGCGGTAAACAAGCCCAGCGAGGAGGCCGATAAAGGGCGAAGCGACGATTCCGCCGAGGATGAACGGCATCATCGAATGGCGGCCAATGAGATAGGCGATACCCGCCCACTCACAACCGGAAAGCATCGATAAGCCTACTAATCTCTTGCAACACATAGCACTTGCTGATGCTGGCGGCAGTCGAACACTGACAGAACCGAAATGGCGACCTTGAGACGCGCAATTAACCGAAGCCAGATGGCGAAGTTAACCTGCGGAGGACGGGCGTGGCGACGCTGGAAACCGCTACGTTCTAACTGTGTTCGGTGAATCCAACCAACGTTAGAAAGCCCCAGTTGCGGTCGGTCATTCTCACCGACCGCAGTCAGAGCTTCCCATTCTGGCAACGATTTCACCCTCGTTGGTTCGCTTTGATGCGTGCAGCTGGGTAGACCAAATCAGAGTTGCCGCCGGGTACATATCCGTGAATTCATTCATCGTAGTAATCGCTTCATTACGCGATTCGCTAGGATGATGTCGCAGTAATTGGCATCCAGTGATCCGTCGGGATCTGTGACGATATAGTCAAAGGGACCCGGAATAAAATCTTCGTCAACGTCGGGTGCATCGATGCCCAGATTATTCAGAATTGTAGAGATGTCCGTATCCAATAAAGCATCAGCTCCCGCCATAAATATCAGATGTGCAAAGTCTCTTGGGGACGGCGAGACTATACCGTGATCTTCACTGTCACCATCTCCTTGCTCATAGATTTCGGCGATCAGCCGATTCGCCCCAGAAAGTGACGGAATTTCAAAATTGTCAGTAAAGCCGAAATGTGCCCAATTTGCTGAGTTATACCGCCATGCCATATCGTTCCTCATTTCACCTAATGCGTAGTATTCGGAATGTAGGCGAAGCGATAAACCAATATCCTCGTGCCACGGACAAATATCCAGTGCAATCCCAGTAATAGTCTGTGTCTCTTCAGTGCCTTGGGTAACCTTGCGAATGTACTCCGCACTCTCATTTAGTGCCTCCACCACATAGGACCGAATTGTATGTTTGCAATCATCGTACTGCTCTTCTAAACTCCTCATGTCGATTAGCTCACTTAACGAGGACCGTGTTATGCCTGCAGCGACAGCCTAACGCTTTGTTACTTGTCACCGCAACGGTGCGTTCCACTTCGTTTCATACACTCTTACGCTACCCTAAATTGCACGCATCGTGGGAAATCTCCTAAATCGAATACGAGTGCCTCGAATGCCTCGATTTTCGTGCCGTCGGTGAATCCAGCCGGCGGCTTTTCTGCAAAGTATTATTCGCTTTCCAAACATGCTGTTTGCTGCCCAAAAAAGGCAGGGCAGCTTTCGCCCAGGATTTGGTTCACGATGTTTCCTCCAGAGAAGGGACTCTCCTCGGTTGGGATCTGCTAGTTGCCAAACTGCCTCAGCGTTTCACGTTTGGGCAGATTAAGGAGCGTAGAATAGTGCCTGTCATAACCGAGCGCGAACGGAAGAATCTTGGTTTCAGTGCTCAACTAGTCGAAGCTGGTGCCGCCTTGAATGGCGACGCAGAGGCAGGGCCGCGCGGTGATGGCAGAAAAAAAGCGTGGCACGACGGGATCGTGCCACGCTGGTCGAAACAGAATTGTGATTGCCTAGGCGATCATCGGATTAGCGACGACGGCGTGCCAGGATGCCGATGGCACCGAGGCCGACAAGTGCCAACGTCGCTGGTTCTGGGATGACCCGTACCGAGGCGTCGTCGATGAACAACACGGCGGTGCTGCCTGCGGCTCCACCTGTCGTGGCAACAAGCTGCAACGTCACACCACCGCTCACGTCGGGACCGGCAACAGTGTTGAAGGTGAACGTCTGGTAGTCTGTTTCGGATGATGTGAAGATCGGTCCACCACCGAGAATTTCTGATGAGGAGGTTCCGCCACCGTCAATCTCGGAGAAGAATTCAGCGAAGGCCACGCCACCAACGACAAAATCGCCCTTGGCTGCGAAAGAAATCTCGATCGGGTCACCAGGGTTGACGGTTCCGATGCCGATGTTGGCCTGCTTCACAATGGCAGCCGATGCCAGGTCGTTGTTAAAAACTTCCGCAGCCCAGTTGCCGGAATTTGCGTCCGGCGTGATGTTGAACGTCGAATTGGCGGTCGGGAATTCCACCCAGCCGCTGGTGTCACCAGTCTCAAAACCACCGTTGGTGGTCAGTTCCGTAGCCTGCGTGCCGACTGCCAGCGCCAGCGAAAGCACTACGGAGAGCGACATTAGAACTCTTTGGTTACACATCAACATTAGTCTTCCTCTCAGGCGTAACGCCCATTGAGCGAGCCGATTCGCGACGCGAACACTGGCGTCGAATTCCAAATCATGCTCCGAAAAAATAGGAGTTAAACACCCAGCTGCGGTGAGTCGCCAACGCCGATGACAACTCTCACGACTCACTTTCTCTTAGCACGAACGATTTGCCTCTAGCACCAAAGGCAACTCACTCAGTGCATTGCGACGCAAAATCGCAACGTCCAGAAGTGGCACGCGTAATGCGTCACGTTCAGTGAATAGCTTCGCCCATACTCGGGGTACGAACGACTCCGCCTCTAGGTATGAAACACAAAACCTCCACTCACCGAGATGGGCGGCAGCTCCATCGTAAGGCCCGAGTCGACTTCAGCAGCCACGCTGATCTGCGACTTCATGCGCTTTCTCGATGAGTGGGTCCCAATTTATCCTTCGCTCGGATCAATCTGTACGCTATGTGTGCGCGAAAATATAATTCTTGCCCAGGTTGGTCAGAGCACACCAGCGCTAAGCCACATTCCCGCAACCAACGGCGGATTAGTGCAGATCGTTGCCCGAGAATGTCGATCACGAATCGATGCTCTCACCGCTGCCGATTACGAGAACCGTTCAGCATCAGTGCAGTTGCAAGCATGATCAGGGCAGCGGAAGTCGGTTCGGGAACTGAAACGGCCGCCAGACTGGGAGTCATCGCGCCGTAATTCGTTTGCCATAGGTCCAATTCGAACTCACTGCCACCGTCTGGCGATTCGCCGCGCTGCCACACGAGGAAGTCGGTACCATCAGTGTCGCCATCTAGGTCGTAGTCCCCTGGCACACCTTTCATCACAAAGGCGTCGTCCCAGTAGATCGCTCCCCCTGTGAAGTTGTCTTGACCGTCACCAAGTTGGACTTGGACGAGCACGGCACGAACGAACTCTGTGCCCGCAGGCGAAAAACCACTAGCGTCCAGTGCTGTCCAGGTGTCAAGCGGCGTATCTGAATTGATGGGCTCCGACTCGAAGACATTAAAACCAACCAGCGGCGTACCTGCCGGCTCCCCCAGTCCACCAACGAAGTCCATGTTTGCGTCGAGAAATTCAATTTTGAAAACCCCGAAGTTGCCACCATCCAGCGCGTCACCAGTGATGTGCTGCGCGTAGATTTCGGCCTGATACGGCGAGTTCTCTTCCGCAGGAATCTGTTGTGTCGCACCGGTTCCGGCTCCGATGAAATCGAACGGCCCAAACGTCTTGAGCGACTGGTTGTCGGTTCTGGCGATGGTTGAAGTGGTAAACCGTGTCTCCGGCGCGCCGAAGTCGTCCCATGGTGCGCCGGCATCCGCCGTGTCACCAAAAGATGCATCGGGTGTTTCAAAACCGGCATTAGCGAGTTCATTGTCTGCCTTCACACTTGCCGCGGAAAGCGACATTAGGCAGGTCACAAGCAATGCTGTGAGCAAACGGTTGTTTAAAAGTGACAAGTTCATCAGTGTTCCTCCTTCAAAAAAAGCAAAAAGTGAAAATCTTGATGGGAATGGCGACGTGCCGCTTCATCGAGTCCTGCAATCAAGTGGCGCTTGTAACACGATGTCGTCATTCCAAAATGACGCGAAATCGCAGATAGCAGCTCGTACACTCTCGATACTGTTCGATGAGGCCCTCACCATTGCGTCGCTTACCTGTTCGCGCCTTGGAATCGAGTGCACCGCAATTGGGGCACCGCAGTGCCGGAAAGATGACTTTCCACAGGCCACCATCGCGTTGCGGCGGGACATTGATCTGTTGGCTGGCCAGCGAATCGATCCGGTCTTCGACTGTTGTCATGAGTATTGGCCCTCATTTTGGGGGAGGTCGAACGGTGAAATGAGGTGGGCCGCGTCAGCCCGATTCAGCACGTTTCAGAAACAGTTTCTAGTAAGGGTTTTGAAATGGCGCGTTTAGTGACCTGGTTGATCGTTTAATGTGAGATGCATACAGTTTCTGAAACTGTTCCATAAATGAAGGTATCAGTTGCAGGGATCACCTGTCAAGCATTTTCCGAGAAAAGTCACGGGCTCACCCAGCGACCGCATTGCTCCTACCTGGGCCGTCAGGCGAAAAAACTGCATGTTTTTGCCTGTTTCTCGTAGATTTGAGCGTACTGGGACGCGACGGCACACTACCCAGTGCGGGGAGATGCAAGGTTAGCAGTCACGACCAGGGCGCTGAAATCGATGGCCCGATGACCGGGAGCGATGGAGGACTAGATCGGGACCAGCAAGTTTGCATAGGGCGCCGCCTGGAACGGCTGAAGTCGTCGGCTGTTGCCGGGGCCTGTAAAGACATTGCCTGTTCGTCTATGCGATCGCGTGTAATAGAGTCACGAGCATCGCATGCTAGAGAATCCAGGATGTCAGAAAATCAGAGAAAACACTTTGATTGTAGCTCTTCCCTTGCTCGAGTTCAGCGGTTCCCTGTGAATGCAACAAAGTTCCGTCCTGCTCTAGCACGAAGAAGTGGGGATACCCATCAATTTTCGGATAGTTCTCAAGAAATGACTCGGCATATTCGCTCGGATAGGTGACCTTCATAACTAAGAAATGCTCGGTGGTTAGGCCACGGACTACTTCGTTGGTTTCGATGTATTTACTGATGCGATGACACCATCCACACCACTCACCACCCACCTGAATCAAAATCCGCTTGTTCTCGGCTTTCGCACGTTCAATAGTCGTCACCAAATCAGACGTTGGATCCCGTTTCTCGTCATAGTGGCTCACGGTGTAGAAATCAAGTTTTGCAGTGGGGCCAGTAGATTCGGTCGTCGCTTCTGCGCTTTTGTTTTCGATGACCTCTACGTTCGGATCTGGAGTATTGGTCAACTCAGTCGACTCGGACGAACAACCTGTGATTGACAAAGTGAGACAAACAACTGGCACCGCGATGCGGAATAATAGATGGCATGTCATCTTCAATGTCTCCTCGTACGTACTACTACTTCAGTCGTGCCTACAGAGCCAAACTGAAGATCGCAACAACAATCAGATTGTACCATTTCCGCTCTGAGCAGACACAAAGCGCCCATTTCCGCAGCTAGTATAGTTGATTCAAAGTGATGCAACACTTCAAAAAAAATCGCAAAAAATGGCATCTGGCAAACTGCGTTTTGCGACGCACCGCGGACTCGAATCGTACCTCAATTCATGAGGTCAAATCCATCGTTTGGGGGACTATCTGGGCACTTCCGCCCCCGACTAAGGACGCATCTTCCTGGGTGCATGCTACGTCTACACAAGTCGCGTCGGGCAAACATGCCGACGCTGATTCGGCGAACTGCTGCTGCTCACGAGCTTCATCGGCCGAGGCAAGTCTCAATGACTTCGCGCCATAGATTCGGCGTCTCGCGCCGATGAGCCGTGCTGAGTAACCTCAAGCTTCCTCGATGCAGGTAGCCAGCGGGTCGCACTTTCAGGAACCGCAGGTGGCAGTGCTGGGGTTCATCTGGAAAACACAAGTTGTCATGGCAAGGGTTGGCCTGCGAGAATACTCTGCAGACATTGGTTGAAATTGTAGTGTGGCATGCTGTGATGCACAGGAGACTAACCGTGACCCGCGAAGGCGAATACTTCCTAATCGCTTTGATGTTGATCATCACTGCGTCTCCACTGGCTCGAACCGCCCACGCGGCCGAACCGATCGGGATTCCCTGGACGCGTCACGTTGTTGACGACTCGTCGCAGGGCGCGGACGGTGTGAAACTCGCTGATATCAATGGCGATGGATTGGTGGATATTGCCACGGGCTGGGAAGAAGGCGGTGTGACGCGTGTCTATATCAATCCGGGCGCTAAAAAGTCGAAGTCGAAATGGCCCAAGATCACGGTGGGCGAGACTCCGTCTGTCGAAGATGCCACGTTTGTCGACTTTGATCAGGACGGCCACCTCGATGTGATCAGCTGTTGTGAAGGCGCTACGAAGCAGATCTTCGTGCATTGGGCGCCGTCGGAATCCGGCGCGCTTTTGGACGCGAACAAATGGCAGCAAGAAGTCCTCACGACACGGCAGGACAACGCGCAGCAGTGGATGTTTGCCTGGCCCATGCAAGTCGACGGCCGGCACGGGGTTGATCTGGTTGCGGGGTCGAAGGGAGATCTCGCACTGCTCGGTTGGTTTGAAGCGCCGGCCAATGGCCGTGACTTATCCAGTTGCCAATGGCATTCGATCTCTGCTGCTGGTTGGATCATGTCGATTTGGAAACGCGACATGGACGGAGATCAGGATCTCGATCTGGTGATCACCGATCGCACCGGACGTCTGCGTGGTTGCCGCTGGCTCGAGAATCCGGGGCCGGGCCCTGATCAGCGGCTGGCCTGGGAGAATCACGCCATGTGCGACGGCAGCGAAGAAGTGTTGAGTATGGACCTGGCGGACCTCGACGGCGATCACCTGGAGGACGCGGTGGTGGCGGTCAAAGACATGGCGATCTTGTTCTTGAAACGCCTGGACGAATCAGGACAGCGTTGGGAAACACACAGAATCTCCGCGGACTACGACGCGGGCAACACACGAGCTGTTGCGGTGGCCGACATTAATAGTGACCAGAATCTCGACTTGGCCGTCACGACCTGGAACGCGCGCGGGAAACACGGAGTATTTTGGCTGGAGTTTGAGCAGACGGAGCAGCGTTGGGTGGCACATCAGATCAGTGGGAAAGCTGAGGGCATCAAGTACGATCGCATCGAGATGCTCGACCTCGACGATGACGGCGATCTTGACTTACTGACCTGCGAAGAACGGGAAGGGGGCGTGGGCCTTGGCGTGATCTGGTATGAGAATCCGCTTGGCATCGGGCGCAACGCTGACGGTGCCGCCCTCAATCGCACCGACGACTGAGCAATCACTGAGTCAGCGCTTGGGTACGTTGGCTAATGCATTACCATTCCGGCGCAACACGAATCTTGAGCTGCTGGTTGGCGATTCCCAAATACTGCGACGCTACCGACGCTCGCGGCTCAACCCGCCAATCAGTCCGGTGGCTACTAGCGCGACCACAAGCAGGATGGTACCCATGGCCATGCCACGGGCGAATTCGCCTTTGCTGGTTTCCAGGGCGGTCGCGGTGGCCAGGGTGCGAGTTTGATCTTTGATGTTGCCGCCGACCATCATCGCGATGCCCAGTTCGCTGACGCAGCGGGCGAAGGCGGTCAAGATGGCAAGCATGACGCCGATGCGGGCTTCGGAGAGATAGGTCAGCCCGCGGCGCACTGGACTCGCCCCAAGCGTCCAGGCGGTTTCGCCAACGCGCGGATCGAGTGCACTAACCGCGCCGTGTGTGATGCCGACGATGATGGGGATGGCCAGTAGCAATTCGCCACAGATGATGCCCCAGGGTGAGTACAGCAATTCCAGCGGACCGAGAATCCCACGCCGTGAAAACAAGCCGTAACAGACCATGCCGACGAACACGGTGGGCAACGCCATACCAACGCGAAACAGCAACACGACCAAGTGATTGCCGACGAACTTGATTCTTGCCAGCGCGACGCCCAGTGGCACGCCTATCAGCGTCGCCAAAGCGACGGCTGTGGACGAAATGAAAACGGTGCGGAGCGCGGCGGCCAGAATGAGCCGATCGCCGGCTAGTACCAGTCGCATGGCTTCGCAAATTCCATCCCACAGGAGTTGCATGAAGGAGCGTCCGCGCGGCTATTGGGGTGATACTTCGAGTCGGAGCGGCACGAACAGCTGTTCGCCGGCCAGGCGGTACTCGTCGATAATTTGCTGTGCGTCTGGCGAGATGAGGTAGTCGACGAATAGACCTGCCAATTCCTCACCCGCGGCGCTACTCTTGTTCGGATTGACGACGATCACACCGTAGGGGTTTCTCAAGTCTTCAGACTGAGCGGCCAGCGACTCAAGATCGATTCTACCGCGGAAATTCAGATAGGTGCCGCGATCGGTCAGAACATATGCCGATTTCTCGTCGGCGATCGTCAGCGTCGCGCCCATGCCTTGACCGCTTTCTTGGTAGGCTGGCCAATTCGGGCGAACATCGATCGCTTCCCACAATCGCATTTCGCGTTTGTGCGTGCCGCTATCGTCGCCGCGCGAAATGAACGGCGCTTCGCTTGCTGAGATTCTCTTCAGGGCGTCCGTGACGGCGAGATCCTTAACGCGCGCCGGATCGTCTGGCGGGCCGAGTAGTTCAAAGGTGTTGTACATCACGTCCTCGCGCCGCACGCCGTGACCGCCGTTCATGAATGCGTCTTCCGCCGCGCGGGCGTGCACAAACAGGACGTCGACGTCGCCCATTTCGCCGAGTTTCAGTGCCTTGCCGGTTCCCACGGCAATCACCTCTACGCGTACGTTGTGTTGCTTTTGAAACGGAGGCAGCAGCCGATCGAGCAACCCTGAGTCGCGGGTGCTGGTGGTCGTTGCCATTCGGAGTCGGTCCGGAGCCGTCGCGCGCTGGTCGCCGCATCCGGCCACCAAAGACAGCAACACGAACAAACTCGCCGACGTGCGTATCGATCCGCTGCTGGGGTAGCTAGAATACACGAAAGAGTGCGTCTCAGTGGGTGAAGGTACGACTGGTTCAATCAGAATGCATGACCGCCATGACAATTGCAAGTGCTCCAGGGCTGTCGTGAGGAGAGGCTGTGATTCACGTTGAACTATTCGGAATCCCGCGTTCGCGCGCGGGCGTCGAAAAGACGACGGCCAAGGGGCCCTGCTTGGGCGATGTGTTGTTGGATCTGTCGGAGCGATTCCCTGCGCTGGCAAAGGAATGCATCGACGGTCGGAGTTTGCGCGCCGGTTACACGGCGAACTTGCGCGGCGAGCAGTTCATCACCGACCCTGAAACTAGACTTACCGACGGCGACACGCTGTTGCTGCTAACGCTCGATGCGGGAGGATAGGAGGAAATGACGATTGCAGCATGACGAGACTCAGAGTGATCTAGTTCGTCATGCGGAGGTCGTCATTCACCCATGTACGGTTACCACGGCAACTATCTGCGCATCGATGTCTCGACTGGCGAAACGCACCGAGTCCCGCTCGCCGAGTCGACCCTGCGCGAGTTCGTCGGTGGCAGTGGGCTGGGCGTCAGGATTCTGCTCGACGAAAACGCAGCGGAAGTCGAGCCGCTGTCGCCGGAGGCGGCCCTCGCATTTGTCTTCAGCCCGTTGGTGGGCAGCCCACTCACCACGTCTGCCAAGTTCGCAGTAGTCAGCAAGAGCCCGCTGACCGCGCGGATCAACGATTCGCTGGCCAGCAGCGGGTTTGCAATTGCCGGGAAGAAGACAGGCCACGACGCGCTGGTGATCACGGGACGCGCGCGGCAACCTTCGATTCTGGTGATTGAAGACGAGCAGGTGCGGCTACTGCCCGCCGACCACATCGCGGGCATGACAACTTCAGACGCGGAACAGAAACTCAAGCAGCAATTGGGCGAGCGGTTTCAACTCGCTGTCATCGGACCGGCGGGCGAACGCTTAGTGCGCTACGCAACGATCTCCCACGACGGCCGCCATGCGGGACGCGGCGGCAGTGGTGCCGTGCTTGGCGCGAAGAACATTAAAGCCGTTGCCGTTTGTGGATCTAGACGTTGTGAATGGGCCGAACCCGACCTGCTCACCCAACTGGCCAAGTCGCTCTCAGCCAAATCGTTCGGCCCCGCGACCGCCAAGTATCGCGAACTCGGCACCGCATCGAACTTGCTCGTGTTCAATCGCCTGAATGTGCTGCCGACGCGCAATTTTCAACAGGGTTCATTCCCGAGTGCGGAAGCACTCTCGCCGGAGCAAATGCAGCAGAGCCGCGAGCGTACGCGTGCTTCGTGTGTGGCCTGTACGATCGGTTGCGAACACATCTACTCACTTGGCAACAACAGCAACGGCAAAGCCCAGAGCGTGCGGATCGAATACGAAAACTTGTTCGCGCTCGGACCGCTGTGCGGCGTGTCGGATCCGGAAGTCGTGCTCGAGTCCTCACGATTCTGCGACGAGCAAGGTCTCGATACGATCAGCGCCGGCGGCACGATCGCTTTCGCAATGGAATGCGCTGAGCGTGGCTACCTCTCTGCAATCGGACTCGATGCGCCGTGGCTGCGTTTTGGCAACGGCCCTGCCCTGCTCCGCGCGCTCCAGGAAATTGCCGACGGTACCGAACTTGGGCAGAGGCTGGCTCAAGGCAGTCGCCGCTTCGCGCAGGAAGTGGGCCGCGACTCGATCAAGTTTGCTCCCCAGGTGAAGGGGCTGGAACTGCCTGGCTACGATCCGCGCGGATTGCAGACGATGGCGTTGGGGTTTGCCGTCGGTTCGCGTGGCGCCGATCATAACCGCTCAGGTGCGTACGAAGTTGATTTTTCCGAAGCCGTCGATCGGCGCGACGTGGGTCCCGAAGCCGCCCAACTGGCCGTCGAGACCGAAGACAAAGCGGCCATCATGGATTCACTTATCTTGTGCAAGTTTCTCCGCGGCGTATTTGTCGACTATTTTGGCGAAGCCGCGGAGATGTTGCGGCTGGTCACCGGTTGGGAAGTCTCGGCCAACGAGCTGCGCGCAACCGCCCAACGCATTGTTGAGGCGAAGAAGGAGTTCAACATTCGCGCTGGTTGGACGCCCGTTGAGGACACGCTGCCTGAGCGCATGCTGAGCACCCCGCTACCCGACGACGCGCGGGCGGAACTCTCGACAGAGCGTCTGCAGCAGTTGGTCAGAGCGTACAACGTCGCGCGCGGTTGGTCGGAGGACGGTTATCCAGCGTCGAGGTGACTGGGGCCTGCGGTGTGTTTGGCTGACGTTTTCTCGCAGCTTTTCAGCAGGTTGCTTTGGCGGTAGGCTTGTAGGCTCACTTCTTCACTCCAACCTGCTCTGATAAGGATGGCAATTTTCATGGCTGATCGCATCGTATTTCGTTCTGGCGAGTCCCTCGTGGCTGGTGGCCCTCCTTTTACCGCGGCCGAACCGGAAGTCGTCATCGGCGAACTCGATGGTCCTGTCGGCACTGCGCTCGCGACCCTCACGGGTGACCAGTCGATGGGGCACTCGAAGGTGTTCGCAATTCTCAACACCGATATTCAGGTCCGGCCGGTTACGCTTTGCGTTAGCAAGGTCACGGTGAAAAACTCGCGATACACCAACATCCTGATGGGCACCGTCCAAGCCGCGATTGCCAATGGAGTGCTCGACGCGGTGCGCGCTGGTGACATCCCGAAAGAAAAAGCAAATGACCTGGGGATCATCTGCAGCGTGTGGCTCAACCCGGGTGTGATCGACGACGACAACCTGGATCACAAAGCGCTTTTCGAAATTCACCGCAAAGCCATGGCCCAGGCCATCCACAAAGCGATGCATAACGAGCCCACGATCGATTGGTTGTTAGAAAACCAAGACAAGATCACTCACAAGTATTATCAAATGGGTTTGGACGGCAAGATCTAAGATTTCGTCGTCGCATTCACGGCGGTTGGCGATACCCCCTGCAATTGGTTTGGTAGACCTCGACGCGATGCGGAGCATACTGGTGTCCGCGAGAAGGAAGTGGCTTGCACTTGCTCATCTTCCAGCGAGAATAGCTGCATGGCTGAAATTTTCATTCTCATCCCCGGACGCACCAGCGAGCAAGGCTGTGGCATTAGCGAGGGCAAGTTCCTCGATAAGTACCAGCAGCAGATCAATTCGCTGCAGGTCGCCCCTGGGGACATGCAGCGTTTGGGGCTAGCCGAAGGCGACCGCGTGCGGCTGACCAGCTGCGAACGCGGTCAGCAGGTCGAGGTGACCGTCGTCGAGGCCAAAGGCGACGAGTTGCCCGAAGGATTGCTGTTTATCGCCTACGGCGACATTTCCAGCAAACTGATGGGCGGCGACACCCACGGTTCGGGGATGCCCACAAGTAAGGGAATCGATGTGGAGTTGGAGGTTTTGGGCAAATGACCAATGGAATCTCGGCAATTCCCCAAATCATTGGTCATTGGGGCTTGGTCATTCCGTCGGCGAAACTGTTGCTTAGACGGTCTGTTTGCCGACATAATAGACACTCGGCGTGAGAACGCCACGATTGATCGGAGCGGATGCTCCCGTCGCCTGTCGCTGTGGTACGAAAGCGAGTTGGCGAGATTTTCTGAGTCGTGCCGTGTGAGCTCTTCCTCCATGGCTACCGTTGAAAGCAGTGTTCCCGCGACCGGTGAACTGAAGATCGTCGAAGACGCGACTTGCACCTTCTGCGGCTGCGTGTGCGACGACATTGATCTGACGGTCGAGAACAATCAAATCACCAAAGCCAAACGCGCATGCGTGCTCGGCAAGGCGTGGTTCCTAAATCACGAGATCGAAGAAAAACCCTCCTGCCTGATCGACGGCAAGCCGGCCACGCTGGAGCAAGGCTACGATCGCGCCGCTCAGATTCTCACCGGCGGAAAGTACCCAATTGTTTACGGGCTGAGCGATTCGCCGTGCGAAGCCCAGCGCGTGGCGGTCAGCATTACAGACTGGATTGACGGGACGATCGACACCACCACCAGCGTATGCCACGGACCGTCGGGCATGGCGTTTCAGGGAGTGGGAGAAGTGACTTGTTCGCTGGGCGAAGTCACCAATCGCGGCGACTTCATTATGTTCTGGGGCTCCAACCCAGCGGAGAGTCATCCACGCCACTTCACGAAGTACAGTCTGATGCCCAAGGGCATGTTCGTACCCAACGGACGCAAAGATCGCACCTGCGTAATTGTCGACGTGCGTAAGACCAAAAGTGCCAAGGCAGCCGATATCTTTTTGCAGATCAAACCGCGCAAAGACTTCGAAGGCCTGTGGACCTTGCGAGCGCTGGCCAAGGGCGTCGAGCTAGATCCCAAAGTCGTCAAGGAAGAAACAGGTATCGAGCTGGCCGTGTGGCAGGACGTGATGGATCGCATGAAGGCAGCCAAGTTCGGTGTGATCTTCTTCGGCATGGGACTGACCATGACGCGCGGCAAACACGCCAACAGTGAGGCATTGCTCGCGCTGACCCGCGACATGAACGACCACACGCGTTTCGTCGCCAAGCCGAACCGCGGCCACGGCAACGTCACCGGCGCCGACAACGTCGTCTCGTGGCGGACCGGTTATCCGTTTGGTGTGAATCACAACCGCGGCTATCCGCGTTTCAATCCAGGTGAGTACACGACATCCGACACCCTCGCCAATGGTGAGGCCGATTGCGGGATGATGATCGCCTGCGACCCGATGGCCAACTTCTCGCAACCAGCACGGGAGCATCTGGCATCGATCCCCTACATCGCCTTGGATGCCAAGGAAACCCCCACCACGCGTGCCGCCGCGGTGGCGTTCACCGTCGCGACCTACGGCATCAACGCCCCCGGGACCGTCTATCGCATGGACGATGTACCGATCCCGTTGCGTCCGGCGTTCGAGTCACCCCATCCGAGCGATTTCGACGTGCTCACCAACATTGAACGTCGCGTGAAAGCCATCAAAGGGATTAGCGGCTAAGTACGTAAATGAATCACGCAGAGACACAGAGACGCAGGGAGTGTGAGGAGTTGGTCGAGCCGACTCCAACGTTTTCTTGTATTGCTCTGCGTCTCTGCGCCTCTGCGTGAGACTCTTCGATGTCGGACTTAATCAAAATCTACCGCGGCACGGTCTACGATCCGGCCAACAACATCAACGGCGAAGTTCGCGATCTATGGATCGAGAACGGCAAGATAGTCGAGGCACCGTCCGACCCATCGAAGCCGCTAAATCGCACCATCGACGCCAGCGGTATGGTGGTCATGCCCGGCGGTATCGACATGCATTGTCATATCGCTGGCCCCAAAGTGAACGTCGCGCGGAAGATGCGGCCGGAGGAAAAGCGCAAAGCCGAGCGAATCCGTCGCACCGAAGTGACCCACAGCGGCACGATGGGTAGCGTGCCCAGCACGTTTGCCACCGGCTACAAGTACGCTGGACTGGGTTACACGACCGCTTTCGACGCAGCGATTCCTCCGCTCGGGGCTCGCCACGCCCACGAAGAATTCGAAGATACGCCCTGCCTCGACAAGGGCTTCTACGTGTTGATGGGCAACAATCACTACGTGATGCGCTCCATTCAAGAGGGTGAGCCCCAGAAGCTCAACGCCTTCATTGCGTGGCTGCTGCAATCTGCCAAGGGATTTGCTCCCAAGCTAGTGAACCCGGGCGGCGTTGAAGTCTGGAAGCACAAACAGGCGGGCAACGTCCATGGCTTGGATTCGGTGGTCGATCATTTTGACGTCACGCCGCGTCAGATTATCAGTCAGGTGTCGCAAGCGGCGAACGAACTGGGGCTGCCTCACCCCGTCCACATCCACTGCAACAACCTGGGGATGCCGGGCAACTGGGAGACCACGCTCGAGACGATGAAGGCACTGCAGGGCCGCCGCGGTCACATCACGCACATCCAATTCCACAGCTATGGCGGCGGCGACGGCGACGAAAACACCTTCAACAGCAAAGTTGTTCCGCTCGCCGAGTACGTCAACTCGCATCCCAACATCACAGTTGATGTCGGCCAGGTGCTGTTTGGCGAAACCACCAGCATGACCGGCGATGGGCCGCTCGGTTATTTCTTGTCGAACGTGTACGGCGGCAAGTGGTTCAGTGGCGACACCGAAATGGAAGCCGGCTGTGGCATCACGCCGATCAAGTACAAGAACAAATCGCTCGTCCATGCGCTGCAGTGGGCCATCGGCCTGGAGTGGTACTTGCTCGTCGAAGACCCGTGGCGAGTGGTGATGAGCACCGACCATCCCAACGGCGGATCCTTCCTGGCCTATCCGCAGATCATTCGCTTTCTGATGGATCGCACCTATCGGCAAGACGTGCTGAAGACCTGCCATCCGCTGGTCGGGAAACGTTCGACGCTCCCCGACATCGAGCGCGAGTATACGCTCAACGAAATTGCGATCATCACCCGCGCCGGTCCAGCGCGTATTCTCGGTCTCACCAACAAAGGCCACCTCGGCCCCGGTGCGGACGCCGACATCACGATTTACACGCCGCACGACAACAAGGAAACGATGTTCGAAATGCCGCGCGTGGTGATCAAATCGGGTCAGGTGATCGTCGACCAGGGAGAGCTGCGACTCGCTCCCATTGGCAAGACGCTGTACGTCGAGCCGTCCTATGACATCGATCTGGAAACCGACATCCAAGAATGGTTTGAGCAGTACTACTCGATTCGCTGGCGGAACTATCCCGTCGACCCCAGTTACATGCACGAGCCCGAAGTGATTGGCATGCGGGCCGAATAGCTACTGCTGAGCCGGAGGAGCGAAGCCACACTGCATAAGCGCCCGCTGGTAGTCCTCCGGATGATTGAGGTTTTCCAGCGTAGCGAGTTTCGGGTCGACATCGCGAAGCTGCTCAACAGGCACTTCGCGGGTGTTGAGTTCCTCAAACAGGAAGAAGGGTCGCAGCCGATCGGCAGCGAGGAGTTGTTGGACGTGATCAAGCACCAAAACCCGATAGACAGTCGCCAGCGGATGGTGGAACTTTCCATCACGTGGCACGGCGATGTCGTGCGGCCCGAGCAGCTGGAACATCCGCTGGACGAACGCGGGCACCAACAACGGCACATCGCAACTCGTTGCGTAGGCCGCATCGACGTCCAAGTCGGCAAGCATCGTCAGCCCGGCTGCCAACCCTTCCAGCGGGCCGCGACCTTCGCGCGCATCGCGGGCAAGCAGCACCCCGGCGGGCAATGCGGGCAAATCCTGCCCGGCCGCCGCCACCACGACGATGTGCGCTGGCGCAACGATTTCGCCCACCAGACGCACAACCCGCTGCAGCATTACCTCATCCCCGAACGGCAACATCGCCTTGGATGTGCCCATCCGGGTCGATTTACCACCACACAGAATCACTGCACCGCGTTTCATGTTATGGGACTTCATCTCAAAGGAATAGGACGCGGATGCACGCGGATTGGGCGGGTTTGCGCTGATTCGATCAAGACGGATACATTTGTCTGTGTCAATCCGTTTGATCCGTGTCAATCCGCGTTCTATTCTACGGCATCATAGTTTCGGAACTCTACCAAGAAATCTAGCAATGTCACTGAAGCTCACCTACAAAGCGGAAACCTCAGTGCCCGTCGAGATCGAAGGGCTCACGCCCACGTGGGCCAAGGATCGCACGCTTGGGGAGATCGGCCAGTTCGAAATCTATCACGGCAACGAGAAACTGCCACTCGCCGAGATGTTCGATCTGGACGGCAACGCCAGCGATCTGCACTTTGATTTTCACGGAGATCTCTCCGGTGTGCATTGGATTGGCGCACACATGAGCGAGGGGGAGATCGAAATCCATGGTTCGGCTGGCCGACACATCGGTAGCGAGATGTCAGGCGGTACCATCCACGTCCGTGGCGATGCCAAAGGTTGGGTCGGCGCCGAAATGCATGGCGGGCTGATTCACGTGCAAGGTAACGCGGGCCACCTCGTTGGCTCTGCCTATCGCGGTTCGACCAAGGGGATGACCGGCGGCACGATACTGGTCGATGGCGACGTCGGCAACGAAGTTGGCCTGACCATGCGTCGTGGGATGATCGCGGTCGGCGGCCGCGCGGGCGATGTGTTGGGCTTCAACATGATCGCCGGGACCGTGCTGGTCTTCGGTGAATGCGGAATTCGTCCCGGCGCGGGCATGCGACGCGGCACGCTGGGGCTGCTGGGCCCCAATCCACCTTCGATGCTGCCCAGCTTCCGCTACGCGTGCACCGCACGTCCGCAGGTACTGCCGGTGATGCTGAACGAACTTCGCGGGCATGGATTTTCGATCACCGACGAATTGATAGCCGCGGAGTGCAAAGTCTATAACGGCGATCTGGTCGCGCTGGGGCGAGGTGAGATTTTGGTGCGCTGCTGAGTCCGTTATACTTCGAAGCATGGACGACCAACCGCACCCTGAACTCGCCACCATCGACGACGTCTATCAATCGCCACCGCGCCGCATCGGCTGGTTTTCGCGGACCTTCCCCACGATCAGTTTCTTTGCACGGCTAACGCCGATCGTGCTCGGCTCTGCCTGGAAGGCGAGACGCGGACTCTACGACGGCAAGGCCTGGTCAGACAGCAGCATCGACGTGATGCGCGCCCTCGAATCCGTCGGTGTGCAGTTCGACATCCGCGGCATGCGGCATCTGCATGCGGTCGACGGTCCTTGTTTGATCGTCGGCAACCACCAGGGCACGCTCGAGACGATGATCCTGCCGGGCATTATCCAACCGATCCGCGAGGTCACATTCGTGGTGAAGCAGCAACTCGTGGAGTATCCGATTTTCAAGCACGTGATGCGTGCGCGAAACCCGATCGCGGTAAGCCAGACCGATCCACGCGGCGACTTCAAACTCATGATGTCTGGCGGGAAAGAGCGGCTTGACGATGGGATCTCGCTGGTGGTGTTTCCACAAGGCCAGCGGCAACTCGTGTGGGATCCAAACCAGTTCAACTCGATCGGTGTCAAATTGGCCGGCCGCGCCAAAGTGCCGATCGTGCCGGTCGCACTAAAGACCGACGCGTGGGCACTGGGTCCGATCATCTCCGACTTCGGCAAGATCGACCCGACAAAAAAAGTCCACTTCGAGTTTGGCCCACCGATCGAGGTCGAGGGTCGCGGCGGAGACGAGAATCAAGCGATTATTGATTTCGTTGGCGAGAAGTTGCGAGAGTGGGACGCTGAGTAAGGTGAGTAGATGCCGCTGTGCGGACCAATCTGGGTGCAACTACGCAAGAATCTCAATCCCAATCAGTTCCCCACGCGCGTCAAAGTCTAGGTTGATTTGCGGTCCATTGTAGCCTTCGACATATTCGTCGAGACCTACCGTCCGTGCAACGCAACCAACCGCATTAGTCCCAGGATGACCAGGCAACTCCACGTAAGCAACATCTGGGTCGTCAACGGAAGGCCTGAAGCGAATATTGGAGTCGGTCATAGTGTCATTCTTACTACCGTTTCGTAGGTTCCGCTGTGCGGACCAATTCTTAAAGTTTCCAGAGCTCTGGTTCGCACAGCGGACCCTACGTATTAGTCATAAAGAAAAACGCTCAATCGAGCACCTGGAGCATGCCCCTCCGACTCCGTCGGTACCACAACAAACCCGTCCGCACGGGTCGTCGAACTCAGCACCGACGCGCCGCTACTTTTGACGGGCTCGAATTGGTCGCCGTCGATTGTCACCCGCACGTAGTCGAGTCGTCCGACGGGGGATTTGATTTCGCGGGTGAGCGTTTTCGTCGTCTTGCGATAGGGCCAATCCTTGGTCCGTCCGCCGAGTGAGCGGATCGCTCGGCCGGCGATGAGATCGTAACCCCATAGACAGGCAACTGGGTTGCCGGGGAGCAGCACGACGAGTCGACCTTTGAGGGTGCCGATGCCGATGGGCGCGGCCGGTCGCATGGCAACGCCGTGGATCGCGAGTTCTCCGTGCTCGGCCAGCAGTGTCGGAACGTGATCCTCCTGGCCCACGCTTGAACCGCCGGAGGTAATTACCAGATCGGCATCGTCTTCGATGGCGGCGCGAATGGCGTCGCGGTCGTCGGGCACGATACCGGGATGGTGCGGTACTCCTCCGTCACGGGCAACGAGCGTTTCGAGCATCGGGCCGTTGGCGTCGACGATCGCGTGGCCTTGTGGCTTCTTGCCCGCGGGCAAAAGTTCGTTGCCAGTGACAACAATCCGCACGCGTGGACGACAGACGACCTCGACTTGTGCATGCCCAACGGATGAAAGCACGCCGATATCCTGCGGACGCAGCACACGACCCTTCGGCAGCAGTGTGTCGCCGCCGCGAATATCTTCACCGACGCTGCCGAGGTTCTTACCGGTTTCCAAGCTGCGGACTGCGTGGACCTGCTCGTCGACGACCGTGGTGTGCTCCACGGGGAGCACCGAGTCAACGCCTGCCGGTAGCGGGGCACCGGTCATGATGCGAATCGCCTGCCCCGGTCTAATCTCGCCGTCATGGTACTGACCCGGCGTGCATTCGGCGACGACTTCCAGGGGGATCGCGTTGTCCGCGGACGCTTTGGCGATATCGGTCGCACGCAACGCGTACCCGTCCATCATCGCCCGCTGGAAATTGGGTACGTTAACTTCGCTAACAACCTCTACAGCCAGCACGCGTCCCGCTGCGTCGTCGAGCGAGATGGTTTCGCTGCCGAGGGTGCCCTGCCGCGCAAGTTCTGCATCAAGCCATGCCAATGCTTTTTCGACGGTGATTCGCTCGGCGAATCCTCGCATGCGGACGTCGGCGTTGGGGTGTTTGGATGTTGCGTCCGACATACGAAAAAAATGTGGCTTCGTAATCTTAGAGAATCGATTGGTAGGACGGCCACTCTTGACCGTCGTTGCGTGTTCACCAAATCGACGGGCAGGAGTGCCCGTCCTACGGGTTCTGGGATTGAACGCTAATCAATTTAGCAAAGGTTATTGGAAGAACCTCGTGAGCGCCAAGGTCCAAGGACCAAGAACAAAGCACCAAGAGCCAATCATAATTGGTTATCGCGATTTGGTCATTGGTCATTCTGGGCAATCATAAGATCGGTTGATACAATAGGTCGACCTACCTTTGCTCCCTTCGCCCTAAACACTAAAGCGGTGGCGGAGGGCTCCCACAGCACGCCGGCGAGATTCTCGTGGCAGAAGTGATTAACGATGTCGCTTGCACCGTCTGTGGGTGCGTCTGCGATGATCTTACCTTTCACGTCGATGCTGGGCGTGTGCAACATGTCGAGCGAGCCTGCGAGCTGAGCGAATCGTGGTTGCTGGCACAAACCGATGCCAACGATACGCCAGCCGCTCGCGTCGATGATAGGGTCGTACGCATGGGCAAGGCGGTCGAGCGAGCTGCCGAGATCTTACGGACCAGCCGCGCACCGCTCATCTATGGGCTGTCGACCAGCAGCACACCCGGACAGCGAGCCGCTTGCCGGCTGGCGGACCAACTCGGCGCAACGATCGACACGACGGCATCGACGTGCCACGCGCCGTCGATCATGGCGGTGCAGGCCGTAGGCGAAAGTACTTCGTCCCTGGGCGAAGTACGGCATCGATCGGATCTGGTCGTCTATTGGGGCAGCAATCCCGTGAAGAGCCATCCGCGACATATCGAGCGCTATGTTGATGCGACAGGAATGTTCGTGCCCGGCGGGCGGACCGATCGCCAAGTGGTTGTCATCGACATCGAGCGGACCGCCTCGGCTGAAGTTGCCGATCGGTTTGTACAGGTCGACCCTGGAGGCGACTTTGACCTTCTTTGGGCGTTGCGCGCCGCGATTCAGGGTGTCGATTTTCACGAGAACACGGTGGGTGGAGTTCCGCGCGAAACGATCATTGAGTTGGCGAAACAGTGGAAGTCGGCCAACTACGGCGCGTTTTTCTTTGGACTTGGTCTGACGAAGCACGGTGTGCCGCACATGAACGTCGAAGCTTTGCTCCGGATGGTCACCGACTTGAATGCCCACACGCGTGCGATCGCGCGCCGGATGCGAATCCCGGGCGACGTTGCTGGCGCGGACAGCGTACTGTGTTGGCAGACCGGATTTCCGTTTAGTGTTTCGCTGTCGCGCGGCTATCCGCGTTACAACCCTGGCGAATATACGGCCAATCGTCTGCTGGCGGACGGTGAGGTCGACGCGGTGGTGTTGGTGGGCAGCGAAGGTGTAAGTAAGCTCGCGCCTCAAGCCCAGGCGCATCTGGACGAGCTACCCTCGATCGTACTCGATTCGCCGGGAGCCAAATCGTATCCCGCCGCGTCGGTCCAATTCACCACCGCGACCTATGGAATCCATCGCCCCGGAACCGCTTATCGCATGGACGAAGTGCCGATCCCGCTGCGCGAAATACTTCGCAGCGAGCTGCCAAGTGATGAGGAAGTACTCAATGCGATCGGCACGGCGATTCAGCGGCAAGTTGCATCCCACAGAGCGAGGGGTGGCTGAAAGTAATGCTCGCATTCGCGAGAGTGATTAACGATAATTGAAGTCGCTAGGAATAGGACCTTGCCCAATATGTGTCTGGTGGGCCCAATTTCTCCCGCGGCAGTGATCCGGTATGATCCGAGAGTTGCACTCGGCATGATGCAGGCTCCGCGAAGCTGACACTAGTAGGAAGTTCTAAACTGCAAAAGTCGTTGATTATTGCGTACTGACATTGGCATGCGAGCCTTCCACAGAGGTGTTTACGACAAACCGTCCACGCAAAATGGAAGACTTTTGCGTTAAAAAATCGAGTTTCGTAAACCTCGCGAATATGCAAAAAGATGCAAAACAATCATTTTCGAATGAAAAATCGTAGCGTAAACAAACTCAGGAGAATGAACTTGAATTCCCCTCCAAGTCGACCGCGGCAGCGGTTATTGCTTGCGGCTAGCTGCTGCCTGTCACTTTTGATCAACACGACGTGCCAGGCAAAGAGCGAGGGCACGCCAACGTTGGGATTCGCAAAAGTGAAACCGACCGACGGGCCGAGCGTCGAGACCGACGGCGGCTACATGGTTGCCTACACCGAGCAGATTCCTGGTACGGACGTGACCTTCGAGATGATCCCCATCCCCGGCGGCGAATTCTTGCTTGGTAGTCCCGCTGACGAGGCAGGTCGCAACGACGACGAAGGGCCTCAAGTGAAGGTGAAGGTTGCGCCCTGCTGGGTTGGCAAGTGCGAAGTCACTTGGGCCGAGTATCAAGCCTACATGAACACCTACGCGGGCATGAAGAGTATGAACTCGATGCGAGTGGAAATGAAACGATTCGGCGCGGAAAGCGAGAAACTTAAACCGCTGCCCGCCGTCACAAATTATCTGAAGCAAGAACAGCTCGACATCGATGGTGTGACATCACCCACCCCGCTTTACTATCCTGACGTGACCTACGCCTACGGCGACCAGCCCGATCAGCCGGCGGTGAGCATGTCGCAGTTCGCAGCGCGGCAATACACGAAGTGGGTCAGCGGAATCACGACGCGTGAGTATCGTTTGCCAACCGAAGCCGAGTGGGAATACGCCGCGCGGGCAGGGAGCACTTCGGCGTACTCGTTCGAGGATGGTGAATCGTTGGACGACTACGCCTGGTTTGCCGAGAACTCGAATGACGAGTTAAGTGCAGTCGGCAGCAAACGACCCAACGCCTGGGGGTTGCACGACATGCACGGCAACGTCGCTGAGATGGTGCTCGACCAGTACGACGAAGCGCACTACGGCTCGCTCACTGGCACACCGACAGCGCTGGAGGCCGTGCGCTGGCCGACGGAGCTGTTTCCACGTTCGATTCGCGGCGGCTGTTGGTACGATGAGCCGGAGGCTTTACGTAGCGCCGCGCGTCGGCAGACCGATTCTGAATGGAAGGAAGAGGATCCCAACTTACCCAAGAGTCCCTGGTGGTTCACGGAAGATCCGACCAGCGGGGTCGGATTTCGTATTCTGAGACCGCTTGCGCCGATGGACAATGAGCTGAAACAGAAAGCTTGGGATGTGGACAATGAAGAAATCCGCCTAGACGTGGCGGGCCGTCTGCAAGAGGGACGGGGTACACGCAGCTCCGCCGACCCGCGTTTGCCAGCGGCCTTGGAGGAGTTAGAATCAGCCGGATTGGTCGAATAAACTCATGGAATTTGCAAAAACACCCCGTCCTGCGGGGGATTGCCAAGGGTGAGCTCACATAAGTCTGTTGGTTGAAGGCTCGGCGGGTTATCATTAATCCATTCGAGAACGGTATTTCATCTCAGCATTGATCCGCATGGACACGTTTACGCTGAGATAATCAAACATCGTCATATTCCCTTTTCGTTCTGGAGGTACCAAAGATGACCCGTCCCGCAGATCGCCAAGCTAAGCCCGCCGTCGAGACCTCGCGGCGCGACTTCGTTAAGACCTCGTCCGCACTGATGGCAGGCGGCGCTGCACTCGCCGCCAGTACGAACATCGCCCGCGCGGCGCACCACGCTGGCGACGACGAAATTAAGGTTGCGCTGATCGGTTGCGGTGGTCGCGGGACGCAAGCGGCGGCCCAGGCACTCAGTACCGCGGGCAAGGTCACGTTGTGGGCGATGGCCGACGCGTTCGCGGGACGCATCGATGGATCGCTCAGTCGAATTCGATCTGCTGTCGAGAAGAATCACGATCCCAAAACGATGGGACCGCTGGAAGATCGGTTCAAGATTCCCAAGGACCGGCAGTTCGCCGGCTTCGATGCCTACCAAAAGGCAATCGACAGCGGCGTCGATATGGTCATCCTGGCTACGCCCCCTGGCTTCCGCCCGCTGCAGTTCGAAGCGGCGATCGAAGCTGGCAAGCACGTCTTCATGGAGAAGCCGGTCGCGGTCGACGCGCCGGGCGTGCGGCGAGTTCTGACTGCCAGCAAGATGGCCGACGACAAGGGCCTGGCGGTTGGCGTTGGCTTGCAACGGCATCACGATCCCGGGTACGTGGAAACGATCAAACGATTGCAAGACGGCGCGATCGGCGACATCCTTCTCACGCGTGTCTACTGGAACGGCGGCGGCGTGTGGGTTCGCACGCGGGCTGACTTCTACGAAGCATATGGCCACGAGCCGACCGAGATGGAGTACCAAGTGAACAACTGGTACTACTTCAACTGGCTGTGCGGCGATCACATCACCGAACAGCACATTCACAATCTGGACGTGAGCAACTGGTTGAAAGATGACCATCCGGTGAAAGCCACCGGCATGGGTGGTCGCGAAGTCCGCACCGGCAAGGACCACGGTCAGATTTTCGACCATCACTTTGTCGAGTTCACCTACGCCGACGGCAGCACCATGCTAAGTCAGTGTCGTCACATCCGCGGCTGCGACAATCTCGTCAACGAGTTTGCCGAAGGGCCACGCGGCTCGGCCAACATCGGCGGTCACCAAATCACGCTCCGAGGCGATTACTCTTGGAAGTACGCCCGCTCGAAAGCTGACAAACGCGGCCCCTATCAGTTGGAGCACGATCACCTGTTCGAGGCGATTCGCGCAGGCAAGCATTACAACGAGGCCAACTACGGGGCGCACAGCACGATGACCTCGATCCTCGGCCGCATGGCGACTTACTCCGGCAAGGAGGTGATGTGGGCGGACGCCCTCGCGTCGGACATCGACCTGTCGCCGGCCAAGTACGACTTCGCCGCCGATCCTCCGGTCATGCCAGACGAAGATGGCAACTATCCTGTGCCTGTACCTGGCAAGACGGTTGTCGTCTGACCTAGAATTCAGTGACTCAAGCAAAAAGCCCCGGGGTGATACGTCGGGGCTTTTTGTTGTAGTGCAGTCGCATGCAGCTGCGGGTCTATGGCGTTCGTATCACGAGGTTGCGGATCTCGGTCATGTCTTCCATCGCGAAGCGGATGCCTTCGCGACCCAGACCACTGTCCTTCACACCGCCGTAAGGCATGTTGTCCACGCGCCATGACGGCACGTCGCCAATGATCACGCCGCCGACTTCCAACTCGTCCCAGGCGCGCTGGATCTTGTAGATGTCACGCGTGAAGATGCCAGCTTGCAGGCCAAAGTGGCTGTCGTTCACTTCGGCCAGCGCCTGGTCGAAGTCCGAGAATTCGCTCAGTACCGCCACCGGCCCGAACGCCTCTTCGGTGCAGAGCGTCTGATCCTTGGGCACGTTTTCCAGGAGGGTCGCTTCGAGCATCGCACCGTCGCGTTTGCCTCCGCAGAGTATGTTGCCGCCGGCGTCGACGGCGCTTTTGATCCACGATTGCAGCCGTTCCGCTTCGCTGACGGCAATCATCGGGCCAATGAACGTTGCTTCGTCTTTGGGATCGCCGGCAACGAGCTTCTTCGTCGCCGCGACGAGGCGTTCTTTCAGTTGCCCGTAGATGGACTGATGAACGAGGATTCGCTGCACGCCGATGCAGCTTTGCCCTGATTGATAGAATGCCCCGATGATCAGGCGATCGACCGCGTCGTCGAGGTCGGCATCTTCGTCGACGATGCAGGCCGCGTTGCCGCCCAGTTCCAGCACGACCGGCTTCTTGCCAGCACGAGCTTTCAAGTCCCAACCGACGCCCGGCGAGCCGGTGAAGCTCAGCAACTTGAGTCGGTCGTCGGTCGTAAACAGATCGGCCCCATCGCGACGGCAAGGCAAGATCGAAAAGCTGCCCGGCGGCAAGTCGGTTTCGGCCAAAATCTCACCGATCACGAGCGCCCCAATCGGCGTCCGGCTGGCAGGTTTGAGCACAAAGGGGCAGCCGACAGCGATCGCTGGCGCCACTTTGTGCGCCGCCAAATTGAGCGGAAAGTTGAACGGCGAAATAAACGAGCAGGGACCGATCGGCACGCGCTGAAACATTCCTCGGTAGCCTCGCGCACGGGCGGAGATCTCGAGGTTCTGTACTTCGCCGCTAATCCGCACTGATTCCTCGGCAGCGATGCGAAACGTATCGATCAGTCGAGAGACTTCGCCGCGGCTGTCTTTGATTGGCTTACCAGCTTCGATGCACAGGGCATCAGCCAACTCGTCGAAGCGCTCGGCAAAGCGCTGGACGCAATGGTTGAGCACGGCTTGGCGCTCGTAGGGAGGCATCGTGCGCATCGGCTCGGCGGCGTCAACCGTGGCGGCGATCGCCTGATCAATCGTCGCTGCGTCGGCCATCGCCACCCGCGTCGCGACTTCGCCGGTGTATTTGTCGGTGACTTCCAGGTCGGCGTTGGGGCTGGCCGGTTTGTTCGCCAGGTAGTAAGGGTACGTATCACGCAGCATGGTTGAGCTCTCCGAGACTTCGCGCACAAGGTTGTTCGTCCGCCTGCTATCCCATTAGAGCAACTCACTGGCCAGATCGGCTAGCGGTGAGCGCTCTCCCTTTTCCAACGTGATGTGCGAGTAGATCGACTGCCCGGTCATTCGATTCACTAGGTGGCTCAATCCGTTCGATAGGGCGTCGAGATAGGGCTGGTCAATCTGGTGCATGTCGCCCGTGAGCACGATTCTCGTGCCTTCGCCAGCACGCGTGATGATAGTCTTCACTTCATGCGGAGTTAGATTCTGAGCCTCGTCAACGATGAAATACATCCGCTGCAAGCTGCGGCCGCGAATGTAGGATAGCGGCGTAATCACCAGCCGCTCTTCGTCCAGCATCTTCTTGATTCGCTCGCTGCGCTGCTCACCTTCCGCGAATTGATGACGGATCACGTTCAAGTTGTCAAACAACGGTTTCATGTACGGATCGAGCTTCTCTTGGATGTCGCCCGGCAGATATCCAAGGTCGCGATTGCTCAGCGGTACAATCGGACGGGCGAGCAGCATCTGTTGGAATCGATTGGCGGTTTCCAGAGCAGCTGCCAGCGCCAGCAACGTCTTCCCGGTCCCAGCCTTGCCGGCGATCGTGACCAGCTTAATGTCGCGATCGAGAAGTGCTCGCAATGCGAAAGTCTGCTCGGCGTTGCGCGGTTGGATGCCGTATGCGGAAACCTTGCTCACCTTGCGATACGATTTTGTTTCGGCAAGATACGTCAACAAGGCCGACTTCGATCCGTTGCGGAGGATGAAATTCTCGTTGGCGACCGGCTTCTCGATCACATGTACTTGATCTTCAGGAACAATTCCCGCGCCTTCGAAAAAAAGCTCGATGTCTTCGGTCGCAACACCCTCGATCAACCGTTTGCCGGTGTAGAGCTGATCGAAGTTCGAGATTTTGTCGGCCTCGTAATCCTCGGCGATCAGTCCAACCGACTTGGCTTTCATCCGCAGGTTGATGTCCTTCGATACCAGAACGATGGTTTGATCGGGATGGTCCTTCTGCACGAGAATGGCCGTGTTGAGAATGCGATGATCCGGATCGTCCTTCATGAACGCTGCTTTGATCATCTCGTCCAGCTGCGGCTTCCAGACAATTCGCAGTTGCCCTAATCCCTCGCCGCGTGACGTTCCTTGTTCGCTGAGAATCGGCCCAGTGATCGAATCGAGGGCGCGCATGAATTGGCGGGCCTGGAAGTGGATGTCTTCGTTGCCGCGTTTGAATTTATCAATCTCTTCGAGCACCGTGATCGGGATGATCACGTCGTGTTCGCCAAAGTTCTCGATGCAGCGGGCATCGTGAAGAATCACATTGGTGTCGAGTACGAAGAGCTTACGGTTTTCCGTCACGTAGAATCCTTTCTAGGTGCGATGAGCTTCCTGATTGGGATTCTAGTCGCGATCGTCGGATCAGTGGAATACGAGTCGCACGACAACACCAATCTCTGGCTCGAACTACGCGAAATCTTAACTTTTGGCACTACAACTTCTGGCTTAGTTCCTGGATTTCCTGATTGAGAATACGATCGTTCTCCGAGTAGTCGACCGGAACGTCGATGACGTGGACGCCTGATTTCCCGTGGCACTCGGTGATCAGCGGCGCCAGTTCCTGCGCCCGTTCGACGCGATGACCCTGCGCTCCGTAACTCTCGGCGTACTTCACAAAATCAGGATTGCCGTAGTCGAGACCAAAGTCGTCGAAGCCCATGTGAGCCTGTTTCCACTTGATCATTCCGTAGGCATCATCGCGCAGAATCAGGACGACTAAGTCGAGGTCCAGTCGTACGGCGGTTTCCAGTTCTTGCGAATTCATCATGAAGCCACCATCACCGCAAATCGCGACGACTTGCCGTTCGGGAAACACCAGCTTGGCCGCCATCGCCGACGGCAGACCTGCTCCCATGGTTGCCAGGGCATTGTCGAGCAAGACGGTGTTGGGTGAATGTGCCTTGTAGTTGCGAGCGAACCAAATCTTGTAGACACCGTTGTCCAGGGCGATGATCCCCTTCCCTTCGGTCACGCGACGTACGTCGGCGACCAATCTTTGCGGGTAGACGGGAAACCGATCGTCCTCGGTACCTTGGTGATAGTGTGCCTCTCCAGCGGTGCGAACTTTTTCGAAGTACGAAAAGTCCCAGTGCGATTGTGGATCAACTTGTTCTTTCATCTGCCAGATGCTGTTGGCGATATCGCCAATCACCTCGGTCTGAGGGAAGTAGACCGGGTCAACTTGGGCCGAGAAAAAGTTAACGTGGATGACTTGGACGCCCCCGGCTTGCATGAAGAACGGTGGTTTTTCGATCACGTCGTGACCGACGTTGATGATCAGGTCGGCGTGTTCGATCGCGCGGTGGACGAAATCTCCCGCTGACAGCGCCGCGTTGCCGAGGAACTTGTCATCGCGCTCGTCGACCACGCCCTTCCCCATCTGCGTGGTGACAAACGGAATTCCGGTGTGTGCGACGAAGTCGCGCAGCATCCGGCAAGTCAGTTTTCGATTCGCAGCAGCGCCGACGACGAGGACCGGGTGTTTCGACTTGTGGATCAATTCGACCGCCGCACGAACGGCCTTGTCCTCAGCGGTCGGCCGACGTGCCAGACTGGCGGCCAGCGGTAGCTCGTCTGTCTCCTCGGCGGCGATATCTTCTGGTAGCTCTAGGTGGGTTGCCCCCGGACGCTCTTCCTCAGCGCGCCGGATCGCTTCCCGTACTCGCGATGGAATGTTGTTGCCGCTAACGATTTGCTGTGTGTATTTTGTGAGCGGCCGCATCGTGTCGACGATGTCGACAATCTGAAACTGCCCCTGTTTGCTGGTCTTGATCGGTTTCTGACCAGTGATCATCATCATCGGCATACCGCCCAGTTGGGCGTAAGCCGCCGAGGTCACGAAGTTGGTTGCCCCAGGACCAAGGGTCGACATGCAAACGCCCGCTTTGCCAGTCAGCCGTCCGTAGGTCGCGGCCATGAAGCCAGCCGCTTGCTCGTGACGCGTGAGCACGAGTTTAATCCTCGACCGCGAGAGAGAATCCAAAAGGTCAAGATTTTCCTCACCAGGGATGCCGAAAATATACTCGACACCTTCGTTTTCCAGTGAGCGAACAAACAGGTCTGAGGCTTTCATGGCGGGTCCTTGATGGGTTCACGCTCCGTACTTCAGAGCAGCCTATCGTGATAAGGGTTCGGTTGCAAACTAACGAATTTGATGCCGCGGATCGGCGGCAAATCAGCGGCTCCAACTGAGCCACTTATTCATGACCGCCATCACGGTTGGCGTGAGCCGCGTGCGGTTGTATTGGTCGCCGAGCTTGCGAATCGCCTCTGCTTGCGTCGGATAGGGGTGGATCGCCGTAGCAATCTGCTTCAGACCGATGCCGTGAGTCATCGCCAGGGAGAACTCTCCAATGAGATCGCCCGCGTGCGGGGCGACGATGGTCGCGCCGACGATTGTGTCGGAGCCCTGGTTCACATGGACGCGCGCGAATCCTGCGGTCTCGCCGGACAGAATTGCGCGATCAATCTCGTCGAAGCGCTGGGTGAACGTTTGCACGGAGATGCCCTGTTCTGCTGCTGACTCGGCGGTGAGTCCGACCTGGGCAACTTCCGGCGAGGTATAAGTCGCCCACGGAATCGTTAGTGCGCTCGCTTTCGAACGTCCGTAGAACAACGCGTTCTGAATGACAATCCGAGCCATGAAGTCGGCGGCGTGCGTGAATTTGAACTTGGAGCAGATATCGCCTGCGGCATAAATGTTCGGGTTGGTGGTCTGCAGTCGGTCATTGACCTCGACGCCTCGGCGCTCGTCATACGCAATCCCCGCGGTATCCAGCCCAAGCCCCTCGACATTCGGTGCTCTGCCCACTGCGATCAGCAGTCGATCGACGGGCTGATCATAATTGTGTTCAGACGTGCTGGCGGTGAGATGAATCGCTCCTCCATCACCTCGGTGAACGTGCAGCTGCCGTCCACCGCCAAGAAGTTTCACCCCGTCGCGCAACATCGATTGCTCGACGACTCTTGCCGCGTCACGATCATCGCGAGGCAGGACTCCCGCGTCGTCGAGCACGAGGAACACTTCCGAACCGAAGGCCGCAAAGGTTTGCGCCAACTCGCACCCGATCGGGCCGCCACCGACGACTCCCAGCCGAGGCGGAAGCTCTGTCAACGAGAACACCGACTCGTTGGACAAATACTCGACTTGATCAAGCCCGGAGATCGCCGGAGCAGACGCCCGTGCACCCGTGGCAATGACCGCCCGCTTGAAATTCAGTGTCCGCTCACCGACCTGGAGTGAATTAGATCCCGTAAACGTTCCCTGCCCAAAGAACACATCGATTCCCGCGTTGCGAAAGCGCGCGGCGGAGTCGTTGGGGCTGATTTCCGCGCGCAACCGGCGCATGCGCTCCATCACCTGCGGAAAATCAACGGAGACCTCGCCACTGAGCTGGACGCCGAAGTCATCTGCGTTACGCACCGTACGCGCCACTCGTGCAGCGCTAATGAGCCCCTTCGAGGGTACGCAGCCAACGTTCAGGCAATCGCCACCCATCAAGTCGCGCTCGACGAGTGCCACTCTCGCTCCCAGACCGGCCGCGCCCATCGCCGATACCAGTCCAGCCGTCCCGGCTCCAACGACCACCAGATTGTATCGGTCAGCAGTTCGTGGATTGACCCAATCATGCGGATGCACATTTTCTTCGAGTTTTCGATTGTGCTCGTCGTGAGGTTGCAACTGAATCAGTTCAGACATTCGCTTCTGCTTTCGATTCTTGTGAGCGGAACTTGGCAAGTAGGTAGCGGGCAACAATTGGGAAAACGCCGAGTAGTGCGAAAGCCAACAACAGTTTTGGCGTGAGAATGCCACCGGTGCCCTGCTCGGCGAGTTTTCCCAAGGTCGGTACTGAAGATCCGGCGTACACGTAAACTAGTGTGGCTGGTAGCATGCCCAGTTGACTTGCCCACCAAAAAGTCGATGCCTTCATCGGCGTGAGTCCCATGACGGCGTTGATAACAAAGAACGGAATCGCAGGGATCAGCCGCATGGTGAACAGATAGAACGGTCCCTCTTTGTCGAGCGCTTGGTTGAATTGCTGCAATCGATCCCCGAACTTGTCTTGAATCGCACCGCGAAACAAGTAGCGACTGAGCAGGAAGGCTATCGTCGCGCCGGCGGTTGATGCGAAGCTGACCAGAATGCTTCCGCGCAGGAATCCGAAGAACCAAGCATACAACAGCGTGAGCACCGTCGCACCGGGAATCGACAGACCAGTGACCGTGACGTACACCAGATACGCCGACACGTAAGTCAGCACTGGTTGCTGCTGTTGGTAGTTGCGCAGGGTTTCTTCTTGAGCAGCCAGATAGTCAAGGGAAAGCACCGCGCCAAACTTGAAGTAGCCTACGACGATCGCGACGACCACGAGCAGAGCGACGACGAGTTTTTTGCCGCTCTGCAGTTTCATGGCCCTTATCCGATCCGAGAGATTCGTTGCAATGTTACGGGTGAGAGGTATCGAACAGCGAAGAACTTACTTGGAATTCGGGGTGAATGATAGCCGTCCGCGCTGACTGCCCCCTAAACCTTGCCCCACGCTCGATGCTATAATTGAAGATCTCAACCGCGTCTGTTCAAAAAGGCAAAAGTTCATGGCATCGGTCACACTTGAAGGCATTTCAAAAATCTATCCCGGCGACGTCTATGCCGTGCGCGATCTCGATCTGGAGATTCACAATGGCGAGTTTCTGGTACTCGTTGGCCCCTCTGGGTGCGGTAAGAGTACCACGCTACGGATGATTGCGGGTCTGGAGGCAATTTCTGAGGGTACACTGAAAATTGGCGACCGCGTCGTGAACGATGTCCACCCGCGCGACCGTGACATAGCGATGGTTTTTCAGAACTACGCGCTCTATCCGCACATGACGGTCGAACAGAATATGTCCTTCGCGCTCAGGATGCGGAAGTCTCCCAAGTCCGAAATCAAGGAACGCGTCGCGTGGGCAGCCGATCTGTTGGGACTGCAAGACCTGCTGAAACGCAAACCGAAGGCACTCTCAGGTGGTCAGCGCCAGCGTGTCGCACTGGGGAGGGCGATCGTACGAAAGCCAGCGGTATTCTTGTTCGACGAGCCGCTGTCGAATCTCGACGCGAAACTCCGCGTTGAGACCCGAGCCGAAATCAAACGTCTGCACCGCCAGCTCAACACGACGACTATCTACGTCACTCACGACCAGGAAGAAGCGATGACCCTTGGTGATCGGGTGGTGGTGATGTGCGATGGACTCAAGCGGCAGAGCGATTCGCCACTGGAGACTTATCAGCGCCCGGCGGACAGTTTCGTGGCGAGCTTTCTCGGCATGCCGCCAATGAACTTCTTCGAAGGTACGCTCGAGCAGGCGGACGGGCATTTGTGGTTCGCCAACGAAGACGCGCGACTCCGCTTGGACGACGCCCCAGTGGAATGGCTCAATGGCGAGAGCCGACGCCCCATCGTCGCGGGGATTCGCCCCGAGAGTTTCGAGATCACGAATGCCGATGGCGAGACCGCTTCAGCGGTTGCGGCAACGGTGCTGGTTACCGAGCCACTGGGCAGTACGATGGACGTCTACCTCGAAACAAAATCAGGAAGACGCATCGTCTGCCGCGTTGCCGCCGCCCATCTGGAAGAAGGCCAAAGCGTCGCCGCGCACGTCGCGCCGCAAGCCATCCATCTGTTCGAGCCTAATCAGTCGGGAGCCGCCGGTTCGCCGACGCGTTATGGACGCAGCTTACGAGCGCAGGGAGAGTTGGTCTGATTCACGAGGCTAGTCAGCCTCTGACTGTCCATTTTCGTCGTCGGTTTGGATGTAAGATTTTTCTTTGTAGAAGTACGCAACCGGGACAAACAAGACTGCGGTGATCAACACGGTCATCGTCCAGAATCTAAAGTAGTCCGCACCCTCAAGCGTATCCTGTCCACCGACAGTGATCTCACCATCAATCTTAGTTTCGGGGATGTCCCCCCGAGCTTTTCTGACCTCCGCTTCTCCTTCTTCGCCACGGATTTCGATGATCCGCCGCTCCAGCCAGTCGTAAGGGGCATTCTGACTCTCAGAACTCTGCGCATCGAGGTCTGCGCGGCTGACGGCACCAGTCAAGATCACGTCCCACTGAGTCCCCATCTTGGAATCGGCACCTGCTGACGTAATGCGATATTTGTTTCGCGATAGTAGTTTGTACGCTAACGCTTCACCATTGGAATCACGCATCTCAGCCAACAAGTCTTTTCCTTGCTCGTTATCCGGCAGAATACCGTCGGTCGCGTCCTCGGCGGATTCAAAGAACGCCTGATCGATCTTTTCTGCTGCTTGTTTCAAAAGATCGTTCTCAGACGTGACAACGTCTTGGAGCTTGAAATAGTCATTGAAGCTCAACACGATATCGTCGTCCGTGTCGAATTCACCGTCCACGCCGCTCACGCGCACGGATTTGCCCTTCGCATCGGAATCTTCCAATGCAATTTCCTCGGTTCGAACATTCCAAGATTGAACCGAGGCATCGGTTCCCGACTCAAGCTGCTTCACTTCGCTTGCGATCTGGTTGATACCGGGAATCTGAATGTAATGATTCACGCTGCCGGCGAAAATGTTACCCAGCGACACAGAAAACAGCCACACAGCCATCACGACCGACTTCATGCTCTTGGGTGCTTGGGTGTAGGAAAACTCCAGCCCGGTGATTGAGATCATAATCTCGGCACTGGTGAGGACGACATACGCCCACAGTTGCCATGCAATCGATGGCGTCTCGCCACGGTCGATGCGCATTTGTGCCATCATGATCAAGGCGAACCCAGCGGCCGCAAAGAACAATCCCACTGAGATCTTACGAATTGGTGTCATCTTCCACACCTTGTCGACGGCCGGATAGACTGCGAATTGAAACAGCGGAATCAGAATTAGCACCAAGATTGGATTGACCACTTGGATTTGCGATTCCAACCATTCGACACCAAGGAAATTCCGATCCATGTTTTCAGCTTGCAGAACCCAAGACGAACCGGTTTGATCGAACAGGCTCCAAAACACGGCGACAAATGCGTAGATGATGGATAGCTTCAGCAAAGCAAATACGCCTTCTTTGCTAAAGGTCTCCTTAAAGAATGACCAACCGCCAGGTGGCACATGGATAAAGACGTGTCGTCCCATCCAGAACATCAACGTCGCGATCGCCATCAACACACCAGGCACTCCGAACGCGATATGAGGGCCGTACCACTTGAGCAAAATCGGCGTAAGAATCGTCGAGAATGTTGAGCCGAAGTTGATCGCGAAGTAAAACCACTGAAACACCCGCGACATAAGGTGACTATTCCTGGGGCCGAATTGATCGCCGACGTGAGCCGACACACACGGTTTGATTCCTCCGCTACCTAGCGCAATCAGAAACAGCCCGAGGAGTAGCCAACTCGACGGCGTCATGCCCGGTGCTCCCATCAGCGCTAATGCAAGATGGCCCAAACAGTAAACGATCGAGAGCCAAAGGATCGTGCGGTATTTACCCAGGAAGATATCAGAGAGAATCGAACCGAGTACTGGGAAGAAGTACGTCCATGCTACAAAGTCATGGTACTGCTCGTTGGCGGCAGCCTTACTCATTTCAGCACCAACTTCGCCATCAACCATGTAATGGAGATAGCGCGTCATGAAGATCACAAGGATCGTGCGCATGCCGTAAAAGCTGAATCGCTCGGCAGCTTCGTTACCGATGATGTACGGGATACCCTTGGGCATGCCCGTTTCGGTGGCCGACGGTTTTGTCAGGTATTTTGATTGCGATTCAGCAGTGCTCATGCAAATTATTCCGTGCTGGAAACGAGGACAGAAGTTCGCAGCAGTTTACACGATTGGGGCGGGATAGGCAGGATCAATCTGTGGACGTCTTGGCGTTTTCCGCCAGTCGTCGTTCCCAGCAATACGGGCATGATTCGCCCGGTACGTAGTGCTCCGACTGCTGCTCGTCGATGGTGAGCGGAGCCTGGCAGGCGTAGCAGAGCGTCGTTTCGGTTTCCTGCAGGTCGGCGTCCAGAGCCGTGCGTTTGTCGAACACAAAGCAGTCGCCTTCGTAGTGCGAGCCGCCACACTCCTCGAAATACTTGAGGATGCCGCCCTCAAGCTGATAGACGTCCCGAAAGCCTGCTTGCTCCATGTACGGTCCCGCCTTTTCGCAACGAATGCCGCCCGTGCAGAACATCACAATCGGATTCTCCGCAACTTCGGCCGGCAGGTTATCGACGGCTTCGGGGAAGTTGCGGAAGTGATCGAGTCCGATCGGCAGGGCGTTCTTGAACGTGCCCAGACGGACTTCGTAGTGGTTGCGTGTGTCCAGCAACGTTAGCGGACGACCCTCGTCGAGCCATTGCTTGAGTTGGGTCGCAGAGATCTTCTGCGACGGCGCGTTTCGGGGGTCGATCCCGTCGATGCCAAAGGCGATGATCTCTTTCTTCAGCCGCACGAGCATGCGGTTGAACGGTTGATGGTCACTGAAGCTCTCCTTGACTTCCAGTGCGCCGATCTCGGGATCTTGCTGCAACCTCTCGAGCAACTGCTCGACAGCGGCGCGAGCCCCCGCAATGAACAGATTGATTCCCTCGGGGCTGAGCAGAATCGTGCCCCGCAACTTCAAGTTCACACATAACGTGCGTAGCGCTTCGCGCCGCGTTCCAAGTTCGGTCAGTGGAACGAACTTGTACGCGGCGATGTTGAGGATTTGATTGGAGGTGGCCAGCTCGCTCATACGAGCGATTATGGTTGATCGGGCGAGGCGTGAAAACCGCTCACAGGACGTGCGTCTGCAATTTTCTGACCCTCGGCGTCAGGGTTGTCGTGCCGAGCGAACTCGTAGCTGAACGCTCCCAAGAGTTTGCCAGTGTTGCCTTGGTGGCACGCCAAGCAGTCCTGGCTCGCCCGCAATGCGCCGAGCATCAGAATGCGATCGTCGCCTTGTTCAGTGACCACATCGGCTTCGGAATACAGCTTTGGAAGGCTTGCTTTTTCGAACTCCGTCACGGCGCGATGCTCGAACTGATCAAGTTGATCCATCGCCGGCAGTGAGTCGGCAACGTAGACCCGCGGTGGAGAGTGCCGCAGTAGACTGACCAGTTCTAACCGCGTCAGCTGCCAATGAGATTCCTCGACTTCTGGCTCACCGCATGAGCGCTGGTTCGCGAGCGCATGAGCCATGTAAGTGGGACTATGCGATTGAAAGCCGGCAACATGCTGTTTGTCGCGGACGTAGCCGATCTTATCTCGATTCAGAAAATCGAATGCTACCCTTTGGTGCAACTTCACCTTTGGCTCAAAACTGCTCTCCCCGAATAAGGTTGCGTCAACCGGAAGCGGCAATTGAACCAGATCAACCGGTTGTGGCTCCAAGTCTTCGATCCAGATTGTTCGCATTCGCATGTACCCGAAGCCGGCCGCCGCCGCGAACTGGGAGCGGAAGTTCTCATGCAGTTGCGTCAGCGCCCATTGTCGCCCATCGTCGTAGCGATCTTCTTGCGTCTGAAGGTTGTTTTGCAACTCTGGCGAGAGTTGCTCCAGAGAAGTCGGCGCGACAATACTGGTCTGGTCATGGGACTCGGCGTTTTCGAAAGCAAGTCTCTGTTCCAGCGACTCCAACGGATAGTCCACCAGTAGCTGATCGAACTGCCGCCGGACTTTCTGAATTTCCTCGACACGGAGGTAGTAAGGGACGACTGCGGCCACGATGAGAACGGGTATGACCACCATACGTGGACACTTGATGCCCACGCAAGCGAGGCAGACGACGGCATTAATCACCGTATGCAGAATGAGCGTCCCGGCTCCTCCAAGACGAAAATTAACCATCAGATAGAAAATCGAAAACATCAGGCCTGCGGGGACGGCCAGACCCGCTATCCCTAGCATCGTTTTGGGAGCCTCGGGGCGATAATACCAACCACAGACGCCCACTAAGCACGCCGAGAAAAGGATTGGCAATAAGAAGTACGACCCCAGCCAATTTAGTAGTGTTAAGGGGATGCTTAGCAAGGCAATTGCCAGTAGTAGCGTCCGCAGCCGGAAACGGAGCGGAGTAGAACAATTGCCGACGTTCGCGAGAGTGTCCATGCGAATCTCCTTGCAATCTCAGAAAAGAATAGCCGTAGCAGGCTTGTGATTTCTATACATCGAGCAAGCAGGAGTAAACTCCGCGCATCCCAAGTTTTTTGCGAAAGTCCTTGACCGACGGAGTTGCGATCAGCACGCAGAAAGCAGGCGGTGGAATCTGCCTGGGCCCTCTTTGCTTCGGTGGTTAAACTAGCAGCCATGAAAACGCACACGCTCTGGATTGGCCCGCTGGTGGCCACATCGCTTCTCTTCGCGCTGATCGAGATGGGTTCAACTCCCGACATTGCTTGGACGGCCGGGATTACGGCGCTTTGCGCAGTGTGGTGGGTGTTCGAGCCGATCCCAATCCCCGCGACCTCGTTGATTCCGCTGGCGGTGTTCCCTTTGGTTGGTGTTCTGACGCCGGGGGAAGTTGGCGAGGCGTACGGGGATAAACTGATTCTGCTGCTGCTGGGCGGATTGATGCTCTCGTCGGCGATGGAGCGGAGTGGTGCCCATCGCCGCATCGCGCTGTCGATGGTCTCGCTGTTTGGCGGAAACAGTCCGCGTCGATTGGTGCTTGGATTCATGGCCGCGTCGGCCTGCCTAAGTATGTGGATCTCCAATATGGCGACAACGCTGATGCTCCTGCCCGTCGTATTGGCCGTGTTGGAAGGCGTTGAAGATCGACGCCTGCGCGTCGCCTTGTTGCTGGGGACCGCGTACGCAGCGAGCGTCGGCGGTGTTGGTACCCCCGTGGGTACTCCACCCAATCTCATTTTCTTTCAGCACTATCACAGTATTTCCAACACCGACATCGGATTCACGACTTGGATGAGCTGGGGGTTGCCGATTGTGATGCTAATGCTGCCGCTGATGTCGCTTTGGCTCACGCGCGGACTGGCCAGTAAGACAACGATCGAGTTACCCGACGTTGGGCGATGGCGTAGCGAAGAGATTCGTACCCTCGGTGTCTTCGCAGTTACCGCCGCACTTTGGATCACCCGAGGCGAGCCTTTCGGAGGTTGGAAAGGCTGGTTAGACTTGCCCGCCGCAAACGATGCGAGTGTTGCGCTGATTGCGGTAGTTGTCATGTTCATCATTCCGAACGGGCGGGGGGAGAAACTGCTCGACTGGAAGACCGCCTGCGGCATTCCGTGGGGAATCTTGCTGTTGTTCAGCAGCGGGATCGCGATTTCCAAGGCGTTTCAGAGCTCGGGTCTGAGTGTGATGATTGGTGAACGACTGGCCGATATCGCCCAGCTGCCTCCGCTGCTGATCATTTCGCTAGTGTGTCTGGCGGTCACTTTCTTAACAGAGTTGACCAGCAATACGGCCACGATTAATTTGCTGATGCCAATCCTCGCTGCCGCCTCGCAAGCTGCCGGAATCGACGGCAAACTGCTAATGGTCCCTGCGGCAATCAGCGCGAGTTTTGCCTTCATGCTCCCGGTCGCGACTGGCCCCAACGCCATTATCTTCGGCTCCAATCAGCTCACGATCCGCGATATGTCACGTGAGGGCTTCGCACTAAACCTAATCGGAGTCGTCGTGGTGACGACGGTGTGCTACTTCAAGTTTGCTTAGCTGGAGAGAAACTGTCGATGCGTCGTGCTTTCCGCTTGAACGTCGCGCCAACACAACAATGACCGTTTCCGTGTCCGGGACCTAGTACCTATTAAGCTGCGACGAACCGACAATCACGGGTTCGACCACCCCAACCTCGTCGTCCGAAATTTCTACTTGCACATTCGGTTGTCTCTGGATGAAGAAAGTCCTCTCTCCATCAATAAATTTGCCGATGTGTGTTCCAACGGGGAACTTGATGGCGAAACTCTCATCGGGGACGTCGCGGTTGACTTCTATAGCTTTCAATCGGTTCCGAATCGAACAGTGGATCTTTTGATTCGCACCGGCATACAGCTCCGTTTGCGACTTCGCCAGAATCCATCCAGCCTCAGGATCTTCTTGATAGGTCAACACATGTCGGTAATAGGGCTTGCCTCTCACGAGGGCGACGAAACGAACCGGCAGATAGTCAACCCTGGGGTCGACGGTGATCTCAGAAAATTCTCCATTTGATCGCGGAATGCGTAGCAACTTGCATTCTGCGCCTTCGTACAAACAGGCATTCTCATCTAAAGTCATTGCTTTCAGGGTATGATCGGCTGATCTCAACTGCTCAACTGGCTTGATCGACAAGACTAACGCCTGGTACCAAGTGTTATTGAACACACTTTCTCCTGGTTCTCTCGGAGGAATAAAGACCTCACCGATTGGCATCGCGATCCCCGGGCCATCAAGCAGCGTACTGGACTGCCTGCCGTTGCTCGCCCAATAGCTATTGCGGATCACTACATCCTGTTTCTCACCATGCCATCGCTCTCCTTCAGACCGTAGTGCGAATCTTTCTGCCGCCTCCAAGAGCAGCTGAACCGTCCGTTGCTGCGTTACCAGTCGTTCCGGGGAATCGTCTTTGGCGCCTTCGCCAAAACCAAAGGGGTCATTGCCAACAGTTTCTGTGATCTCCTGCTCGTAACGGCAATCTAACGAGCGGATCTTTTCAGTGTGCGATTTCCAAGCCTGTTCTATTTGCTCTATTGTGACTGCACTTGTGACATCGACGAACGCAGCCGCCATGAGCAAGAGCGACAGCATGAAATGTCTAATGGGCCACATCATAATACCTCCTCGAATTCCAAGGTTTGCTACGTTCCGAAATAGCTGATAGGGATTGTAATGCGTGTGTTCTTACCACCGCGACACCGAATCTACGACAAAGGCGGCACGATAATCCGAACCTTGTCCCTCGACCTCGTAATCGGTGACTGTATCACTTGTCGACGAGTCGAGGCAAATCCGAGCTGAAATACCGCTGGATTTGCTAGTCGTTGCCATGCGCCTCACGAGATTTCGTCACTTGCGTTCGACACCAGAACTTGGCTTGCTCAGTCTCTTCACCTGGGCGATCACACAAAAACGACCGCGCCCGTTCAACCCGGAGGGCCTTCAGCGATCAGCTGGTGGTCGAGCGAAGCGAACACCGACGGGATCGCAGGGCGGATGTTTGGGACTATCGACCGAAAATCCCGCCGAATGCGGCCCGGCTGGTTTTGCACAACGAGGCGAACTCCATTTCGTCAAGCAAAACTGTGCGCCGAATCACTTGTTTTTCGGCTTCCGGTCGCCAGTAAGCGCAAGCAAAACTC
>JANQQA010000060.1 GCA_028285205.1 Bythopirellula sp.
AATTTTTTGCAGCATTTGAATTCCTGGCAGGCGTCCGGCAGGATCAGGCCATTCAATCTGATAAGAACGGAATCCTGTACTTGAACAAACTCAGCAACAAGCCGGTTGTCCGTGAGAAGTGGACGGGAACTAGCGATTCGTTAGAAAGGAGCCGAGCAGGGAGTAGCTCCGATGTAAAGTCTCGCGGACCTACAAGGACAATGGGACCTTCGAGGAGATCTTCACGGCCGCGGCTGCCATGCCCCGATGAAGGTACGGTCGACTGGCTTCGGGAGTGGTGCGGCGATCACCATGGGCACCAAGGAACCTGTGGTAACGCTCGACCAGAGACCTCCACACAACTGGCGGGGCGGCAAGCGAGCCCCCAAAGCTCAAGCGCGGCCGCACCGAGTGTGGACTCATCATGCGGCGTTGTGAAGACGGGGTCTGCCACGGAGCAATAGGAAGTAAGAGCCGAGACCGCGACTAGCCGACGGTTGGGCCAGGGACCGATGTCCGCAGTGACCATCGTAGGACGTCGTTCCAATCACAATCTGCCTGGTCGGGCACGTGAGAAGCGAAGGCTTTGTCGCCTAGGTCGACTCCAGAGAGTGTTTGAGTGATGGCTGCAATGAGTTGCTCGCCACCAGCGTCGTGATCCATGGCCAGGATAATCTGGCTGCCAGATGGCATCTCCAATACGACTGCTTGCAGTAGTTGCTTCTGTAAAGGGCTGAGCTTGCCAGCGGTACTCAAAAATCGCTTCCGGTGGACACCGTGCAGGGCCGCGTAGCTGAGAGCATCGATGGCCGTCTCGCAAATCACCAACTCCCGATCGTTCGGTGTGGGCAGTGAACTGAACAGCCCCTTCACCCCACCGGGCGCGAATCCGGTAAATCCTCGGTTTTTGACTTCAAAGCCACACAAATCGTCGTACTGGCGATGGGCGAAGAGTACGTTACGACGCTCACCGATCCGCAGTTGACCGCGAAAACGAGCGTCGCCAACGATTGCGGGGGGGATTTTGCGTTCGACCTGAAGATAGTTGTTGACACGTCCGATGGGGAGAGCATGCTCCCACGCCAAGAGCACTTGCGCAAGATCATGTGCTTGTGATCGTAGTTCGGGAAATGTGTGGCTAAATGGCTGCGCAAGGTTTGGTGCATTGCCCAACCACTGCCGTAGCTCTCTTCGCACAAGCCCCAGCGACAACCGTTCACGGAATTGAATGAAGTCAACGATCGTTCCCCGATCACGACTCTCATGGACATTGAAGTAGCGCCAGTGACCGTTGGGGCCGCGAGAAACAATGAGTTTATCGCCGCTAGGATTTCGCAGTACGATGCTACGGCGGCTGCTCTGATTGGGTACCGGCTGGAACCCGCGTGAGGCGGCGTAGGCACACAAGTTGATTTGCGTTTTGAATTGTTCCAGTTCGTCCGCGCATGAGACATCGGTCATCACCCACCGTAGCGCAGTTGTTGGTGCGTAAGCAAGCTGACGTACGATCGCGTGCGCCCCGGTCGTACCGCAACTCACAGAAACTTGTATAGCGTACGGAAGCCGAGTGACCGGCGCTTGAGATTTAGTGTGTTGGAGCCCAGGAACTCATAGCGGAGGGACTTCAGAATTCGATAGAAGCTTGTCTAATGCCGCGTCGATCTCTTCGTCTTTCTCTTCAACTGCCCGTCTCGCCGCAGCTACAAGTTGCATCAGATTGCGTTCGGCCACTTCATCCAAAGGCATGTTGTTCAATTGCAAAGGACACTGCAGTCTAAAGTACTGTTCCGAGCCAACCAGTGACTGGGCAATTCGATCGACGGACTCGCTACTTGCATCGAACATGCAATCGACTAGCGGATGCACCCACTTTAGCATTCCCCATTGTTCTACTTCACTCGCCAAATAGCCGACTTTCGAAACTCCTGTACCGATAGACACTACCAAGAAGTCCACATTATCTTGATTCCAAAGCCGCTTGGCTTCTGATATGCCTACCACTGTTGGGTTATTAGCATACACTCCGCCGTCTACAAGACACCGATCCCCGAGCTCGCAGGGGGGGAAGTAAGTGGGAGCTGCGGAAGTCGCCATTGCTGCCTCCCAGCTGCGGAGCTTTTGTTCTGAATCACTGCTACTTGACCAAGAAGCGAGCAAGTGTGGCTTGCGGGTGCTAGTGTCATAGGAGGTCACTGCGGTGGGGATGCAGCATTCTGACAACAGAGCCTGTCCAAAAATCTGCTTCGCCAGTTTGCCGAAACTGTCGCTGTTGTACTTTGGGCCGAAGAACAGTTGATTCCATATCCAGTTTTCTTTGCCAAATATGTTACTTGCTTGGGAAAGATACACCTTAAGGATTTGTGTTGCACTTCGAATCTGTTGGCCTTGAGTTAACGCAAGTGCAGCAAGGCCGCCTGTGCTGGTGCCGATTACAAAGTCAAACAATTCTCTTGTGCGCATTCTGGCCTTTTCTTCCATTCTTTCTAGGAAGATTAAGCTGACAATTCCGCGAACCCCGCCTCCATCAAGCGAGAGTATTCTTTTCAAAGTTGGCATCGAATAATCGGCCGTCATTGTCGCTACAATTAAGGCGTTCCTTGGTCGTTTTGATTCGCGACTACTTGTTCGACATTCCATTCGCCAGGGATGACCAGCGTGCCGAGCTCCATGTAAGAAGCCCTTGCCGCCAATTCGGACAGCTTCCCGCCAACTATGGTCGCTTGTTCACCGGCCCTCATTGGGGATCGCACCAATAACCACCGAGTATCTTGGGGGTAGTAGCTCAACAGGCAAGCCTGGAGCGTTTCCACGCCCGGCACATAGGAACCGGTCGAGTGTCGAACTTCATATGCTTCCACAACGCCAGGCTGGAATAGTATCAAAGGGACTCTCACATCAATACTGGGCTTCAAATGGACAAAGTGGGTCGACTCGTAGCATTGCATTCCAGTGAGCTCAAGCGGAAGAAACAAATCCAACATGAAAGTGTCAATGCAGCTAACGCCTGCGTAGACAAATAATGGAATGCTCTGCTTTGTTGCCACTTCCCGTATACGAAAGACAATCGAATTCAGCAGAACTGGGTTTCCTGGGGCCAAGTAAGCGCACGTTTCCCCTTGTGACGCCGAACCTATGACTGCACTACAAATATCTTGATAGGCGTCCACTCGCAAACGGCCATCTTCGTACAGGTGATTTAGCTTAACTTCAGCCCCGCCGAGACTAGCGATATAGTCGGATACTGCCGGATCGTACTCGCCATGGAATATCTTTCCGACACTTTGGAGCACATGATTGGCTTCTAGTGTCAAATGGGATATCGTTCTAATACCCAATCCGACGACATGTACTGCACCACCCGTCGCTTTAGCCTCCATTGGTTTCTCGCGTCCTTAGCTTACCTCTTAGGGACGAAACTCGAAGTTTCTTGTAGAGAGGGATCGCCGTTGTACGTATTCACTCGCACGATCTTGTCTTCATGAACAGTTATTCTCGTGTCGCTGGTCTTGTAGCTGTTGCGCAGGTTCTCAATCTGCGAAATATACTCTTGCTTGTGCTTTGGATTAGCAATGTTTGCGCCTAAGCCGCTTCCCAACTCAAGGCCCTGGCGCCGCTGGAACATGCCGAGCATGTGCAACGAGTTACCAGCAAGCGATTGTCTGGCTCTTTCGGTGTATCGCCACTCGCTAGAGTATCCGCCAACCTTTATAGGGTCTTTTCCACCGGTGTTCAGATAGTAGATTTCCCAGGTCGTGAACTCTACTGCGCATAGAGTGCCTTGATCGCTAGGATAAACAACAAGTGTGGTGCCCTCCGTTTTGTAGGTGAAGGGCCCGTCTTGAATGGCTTTTTCTGGAAACTGCTCCCAGTAATGGCCTGGATCTAGTATAAAAGCATTGCCTTGGGGCGCAGCACTCCACAGATAACTTGCTATTGCTGACGCGTTATAGACCAGAGACAGCCCCCCAAGAGACACAAACAGAATAAAGGGCACTGCCCCCGGACGATTTAGAAATCGGGCCATGACAACGCTACTCCATTGATCTCGTAGGAATCTTCAGGATATTCGCAGCACAGTTCGTTCAACCGTGCTCGCGTTCGGGCATGTCAAGCGAGCAGCTGCTCACGTATCTGCAGCTGAATTTCAAATCTGGCGACTGTGAAGATAAGTAATGGCGATCTACGCCTAGTTACTCCATTCCATGTTCAACGTTCAATGATTGCTTGTTATTGAGAAGAGCTTTGGATTGGTCGAAAACAGCGCGGACGTCTGGCGGCACTATCGATTTGTGCACAACATCCGGTAAGCAATCCTGGATGTTGGCCGGCTCCGACGCTTGAGACAGAGATATCAGGCTAGGAGAAACTGCCGCAGCAGCAGCCAATAGTACCGAAAGAGAACGATTAGTCTTCATGTCAAGCATCTCCTTCGCAGTAGTGAAAGAAAACGGTACCTTTTGCATGCAGCCTAGACTGAGAATTGCTTGATTTTAGACGAACTTGGGTCGCCGTCAAATCAATTATAGATTCTGATACAGAAAACCCGTGCTATCAACCTGTCATTTCTCTGGCACGGTACGTTGGACAATTGGTCCACGGTGCTTCTGGACGCTGTAATTGCTGTGAATCTAGGTGGCTCAAGCTCTAACGTAAATGCAATGGAGGTGCACTGACTTTGCGCAGCCATTTACTCCCGATTGAAACGCTAGCTCTATCGGATCGTGTATCAGCAACGCTAGTCACGCAGTACTTTGCCATGATGATGCCTTCGATCGACTTACTCAAAACTGCTGCATGCGTCTTTTTTACTGCGAACCGTAAGCGATGCGATATGGACTCAGAACTTGCCAAGCCCTACTTCGCGACGCGCTCGACGAACCGTGCCGTCCTACAGGCGAGGCACCTCGACCATCGGATCCGAACAGTAGTTCGCCGGACAGTATTCGACCGGCACCTTGAGGAAGGCAGCCTACAGCATAGTGTTTATGAACTAGAACCCGCCGCCGGCGCCCCCTTGCAACCGCGCGCGGAGCTGAGCTGCTGTCGCTTCGAATCTGCGGACTTCGCTCTTTTCACCAGTAATGCTGGTAAACTGTACGTAGATGGTTTTACTCGCCTGAACTTGCGGTGCCATGCCGCCCAGGCCGAGAAAACTCCCCGTGTCAATCAGTTGGTTCGGATCGGTACCCGCTGCAATCGTGTTTAGAATCGGATGCGCGGGGCCCTGAAAGTCTCGGCCGAACCGCCAGCCAAGTCCCGCCACATATTGTACCCACGGCTTCTTCAGTAGCTGCTCGAACTCCTGCTGGATGTCGTCCGTATACGCACCTACCGCCCGATCGAGTCGGTAATCGGTGACATAAGGACCAAGAATCTCCGCCGCCGGATCGTTGATGGGATTCTTGAAGCGGACTTCGATCCGCGAGGCGGATTCGAGGTCTTCCGCTGTGAGCTGCCAGTACCACGTGCCGCCGATGGCATCGATTAAAACCGTCCGCCACTCGGAACGGGGACTGGTTCTCATCTGCAGGAAGCCGATCAGATCTTGATGAACGTCGGTTGGCTCTAGAACCAACTGGACGTGCGGCAGTGGCGCAGTTTGGTCTTTTACCCATGGTGCCTTGCGGAGCGAAAAACTAAAGTCATCGGCTTGGATGTCGGCCAGCTCGAATCCTTTCGCCGCCGCCAACTCGTGATACCAGGCCGGACCGCCATCGGCAACATCTCGATAGGCGGGCGGTGTGGGGGCCAGCATGGGCGGAACTACTAGGAGAGCCCACGTGAGGGCGGGGGGCGCAACTCCTTTCCAGACCACCGGTTTAACGATTCGCCAACGCAGGTAATCGGACAGCTGCTCGGCTAGGCTTGCCGCCGCGGTGCAACGTTGCGTGGGATCGAGCTCCATCGCCGACAAGCACAGTTTCGCCAGCTGCGGAGGAGGGCGCTTGCAGCCTTTGAACGAAGGCTTCCAGTTCAGCTGCTCGGTCGCCTGTCCTGATGCATCGCTCTGCAGCACGGGTGGCGGGTGCTTCCCGGTGAGCACAAAGAACAGGGTCGCGCCCAAGGAAAAGACATCGCACAACCGGCTGTCGGCATCTGCCCGCAGTAAGACTTTTTCCGGTGCCAAGTAACCGGTCGTGCCGCCGATGCGCTCGCTGCCCCGTCGCCGCTCGCCATCGACATACTCCTCGACCGCGAACCCAAAATCGATCAGTTTTGCCGCGCCGTGCTCACCAATAATAATGTTGTCGGGCTTGATATCGTGGTGACACTTTTCCTGGTCGTGCAAGTGACTGACCGCCTCGCATATATCACGAAGCCACTTCAGGCTTCGGGTGACCTTTGTGGAGTCGTGGCGACGCGTGAGTACGGAGCCATCGATATACTCAAGCACGATATACGGAAGATGGTGGTCCAGATCGGCGTCGACTGCCGCGCGAATATGCTCATGTTGGCAAACACTCAAGATGTCAAATTCGCGTCGCAGCAGTGGCTTGTGTTTCTCCAGCCAATGGTACTTGATGAGCACGCGCGTTCCCGCGGGAGTGATACCCGTGACGGTCCGCGCGTACTTACCGTTGGAGACAAACTGTTCAATCCGATACTGCCCAAGTGCGGAAGGTAAGCGTAGTCCCTGGGGGACTCTTGGATAGCACGCTTCCAGCAATTCGCGAACCTTGGGGAACTCCGTGCACAGCGCAGCGAGCGTGGGGAGATCACCGGCTTCCAGCTGCTTGTTGAGGTAGACAGCGAGAAAATCGGGACGATGGTCTGCCGGCAACTCCGCCAGCAACCCATCCAACGGATAGACTTTGCCCTGCTGGAGCGCGCGCGAGTAGCGCTGGCAGAGTATCGAGTACTGACTCGCGCTGGTAGTCCCGTTTTCAGAGGGCAAGGTCACGATCGCATGGGTTACCGATGCGCAGGATCGGTGTTGAAGTTTACAGCAACGTAATCGAGCGTGTGTTGCTTGATTCGTTGCAGACGCCGATATACCGTGGCTTGGCTGATCTGCAAGTCTGCTGCGATCTCATCGACTGCGGCGCCGGCCATCGCCAGCTCGGCGATCTGCCGCAATTCCTCGTTCGGCAAAGTCGCCAACAGGTCCTGCAGGGATTCGTCAACCAGCAGTTCGACCGTGGGATCATCCGCAGTGGACTGGTTCTGGATCGATGGCGCAAGCTCCTCACCGCCGAAGCCCGGGAGGACCGCATCGTTGACCCCGAAGTGCTTGTACACCTTACGGTCAAGGATATTGAACAGGACGCGTAGCAATACCGATTTGACGAACTCCTCGTCCGGGGTTAGCTCTTCATCTTCCGGATGCGGCAATTGGAGATTGAGTGCGTAAGCTTCCGTCAACGTGCTCCGGACGACGTCATCCGTGGCTGCCCGTGCTCGGGAGACAACGCCATTCTGCCGCATCTTCTTTTGCGCCAGAAGCTTGAGTGTCTTTTCGTAAAGGTACAAGTTCGGCAACCCTTCCGGCGAGGGCGTGGATGCACTCATGGTCAGCAACTCCTACGCTGGGTTTCGAACCGCTTCTGCCAGTAGCTCCCAAGGGAGTTTTCACGTTTTCTCAACTTTTGTGAGAATCTCACCGCGCATGGTTCCCCTTATCTAGTGCCGGAGAACACGGGCGTATGTGACATGACGCATCGCTTGATCTTTTTGGTCGACTGACGATAGCGCGTGTGGCTGGATTATAGAACGCCGCGTGTGATGGGCAACACCTAATCGAGTTTGGGCGAGCAGCGTGCTCGCAGGTTTGTTTTTTTAACTGGAAGGATGAGAGTTATGTGCAGTTTCATGTTAGCGGCGGCGGAATCGTCGTCCCATGATGGTGGCGGGGCTTTTGCTGGTTTTCTGATTATCTGCGGCCTCGTCTGGCTGGTGTACGCGCTCTGTAAGCCGCGCGGGTTCACTGCCACCCATCGTGGCACCACGACGTTGCGGCCTCACTAGTCACCAGGGGTCTTGACCCCAATTCTTTCCATTAACCCTGGAGTCCCCCGTCGGTTGGCGGCTAGCACAGCGAGTCGTCAGCCGCCGGGGTCACCTAAATTACCAAATCCGAAAGGAATCAATGCCATGGCTACGAAAAATACCTTTGAGTTGCTGCTGGACAATGCCTCAGACAAGACCGCGTTGCTGGCCGCCGCCAGCTCCGACGATACCCAAGTCGAAGCCCAGGGCTCGGCGCTTTCGGCGGAGCAGGCGCTGCAAGTTTGTCAACGGTGCGCAATGAGCCTGCGGGCAACGGGCGTGGAGCATCTGGTCACCTGCGGTGGCCTGATTTATCTG
>JANQQA010000061.1 GCA_028285205.1 Bythopirellula sp.
GACTGCTGACGAACGCGATTCACTTGCATCGGCACTTGGTAGGCGGCACCACCAACACGCTTGGAGCGGACTTCGATCGCCGGCTTGACGTTCTCCACGGCCTGGGTGAAGACCTCGATCGGTTCCTCCTCCGGCAGACGCTCCTTGATGATTGCAAGCGCGTCATAAAAAACTGATTGAGCCGTGCTCTTCTTGCCATCGAGCATCAGACAGTTGATGAATTTGGCCGCCAACAACGAACCGTGAACCGGGTCGGGCTTAAGTTGTTTGCGACTAGCGGTGATTCGGGCCATAACGTTCTCAATGACAAATTTCGAATGACAAACTGACTAAGGAACGACGAACTCAGACAAACACTACCAAAGTCGGTACCGCGCGGATGATCGTCATTCGTTCTTTGGGTCTAGCTCTTCTTCGCACCGTAGCGGCTACGCGACTGCTTACGACCTTCGACACCCAACGAGTCGAGTGCTCCGCGGACGACCTGATAACGAACACCCGGCAAGTCGCGAACTCGGCCGCCACGCACCAGAACGATGCTATGCTCCTGCAGCGTATGGCCTTCGCCCGGGATGTAGGTGGTCACTTCCTTACCGTTGGAAAGACGCACACGCGTGATCTTTCGCAGCGCGGAGTTCGGCTTCTTGGGCGTCATCGTCCGAACTTGCAAACAGACTCCGCGCTTTTGCGGGCAGCCGTTCAAGACCGGCGACTTGCTAAACTTCCGCTTCTTCTTGCGGTTCTTTTTGACCAGCTGGTTGATCGTTGGCATCTAGGATCTCTTTCAACTCGGTTACGGTCGGCACAGCGATTCGCTCTACGTCGCCGCGTAATAGTCAGCTCCGCCGACATGCGATGAACCTATCAATTTACCGCACCCACCCGGTGTGTCAACCACGCAGGTCCGGCCGCTCGACTACGCCAATTAGGCAAATCATAAGGCCTCGGGCGGCGGATTACCCGGCTCTTCGGGATTAGGCTGAGGAGGCTCGGCTTCCGCAGTTGGCTCGGACGTCGGGGCATCCATTGCCGGCGGCTCAAACACTTGTGGATCGGGTGCTGGTGCAGCATCCGCTGGAGGCTCCTCGCTGATCGCTTCAGCACCCATGCCGAGCAGAGCATCCAAGCTGCCGGCAACCTCAGGGCTTGCGATAGGCTCCGAAGGTGCAGCCGGTGCACCATCGCCATTGCTGGCTGGAGCGGCGGTTCCGCCACCCTGTAGTGCCGACTCAAGCAGCGGGAACGATCGCTCGAGGACGCGCTCCTTCTCAGCTGCCAACTCTTCGAGTGCTGCGGCGTGAATCCGTACTTCCGCCTCCTGGATCGAGTGGAAACCGGTACCGGCGGGAATCAAGTGACCGAGGATCACGTTTTCCTTTAGGCCAACTAGGTTGTCCGTTCGACCACCAAGTGCGGCTTCGGTGAGCACCTTGGTTGTTTCCTGGAAACTGGCCGCGGAGATGAAGCTGGAGCTTTGCACCGACGCCTTGGTGATACCGAGCAGCTGCGTGCTGGCGGTTGCCATCTTCGGCTTGGAACCTTTGGCAATTTCGCCACCCAAGGCTTCGATCTGTGCGTTGGCTTGTTCCAACACGGACTTCGGCACGATCGTGCCCTCAGCAAACTCGCTGTCGCCCTGGGTGCTGATGCGCAGGCACTTGGTGAGTGCGTCGTTTGCCTGGCGGAAATCAAACTTGTCGATCACGCTACCCGGCAGCAAATCGGTGTCGCCTGGCGATTCGATACGCACCTTACGCAACATCTGCGAGACGATGATCTCGATGTGCTTGTCGTTGATCTCCACACGCTGGCTACGATACACGTTTTGAATCTCACGTGTGAGGTATTGCTGAACTGCCTCTTCACCCGAGATGCGAAGGATATCGTGCGGTACCAGTGGTCCATCGACCAACGCCTCGCCCGCGCGTACGATGTCGCCGGCGTGCACGCGGAGATGCTTACTATGCGTGACGAGGTGCTCACGTTCGATGCCGGTTTCGCTACGGACAATGATCGAGCGTTTACCGCGTTTCTTCTCACCGAGAATCTCCACCACACCGTCGATTTCGGCGATCACGGCCGGATCTTTCGGCTTACGAGCTTCGAAAATTTCGGTGACACGTGGCAGACCACCCGTGATGTCCTGCGTACCCGAAGCTTCACGAGGTGTCTTCGCGACCAACGCACCTGGGGTGATCATATCCCCTTCGGTGACTTCCAAGTGAGCACGCTCGGGCATGTAGTAGAAGTCGAGAATCTTGCCGTCGGCAGGATCTTCGACCACCACCTGCGGATGCAGATCACCCTTGTGCTCCATGACGACGAAACGCGTCTTGCCGCTGGGGTCAAGCTCGCCGCGGATGGTTTCGCCATCGATCAGGTCTTCGAAACGTACCTTACCGCCCGTCTCGGCCAGGATCGGAATACTATGCGGATCCCATTCGCAGACGATGTCACCAGGTTTGACTTCCTGGTTCTCCTCAACGCGGATCGTTGCACCTGAAGGGATTTCGTATTTCTCGACTTCGCGGCCACGTTCGTCGACCAAGGCGATCTCGCCGTTACGAGCGAGAACCAATTGTTGACCCGCGTCGTTTCGCACGATCTTCAAACGGGCGAACTTCGCGATACCACCCTTCTTCGCCTTGATATCCGAATCCTGGACGTCGCGTTGACCGACACCACCGATGTGGAACGTCCGCATCGTCAGCTGGGTGCCCGGCTCACCGATACTCTGTGCCGCGATGATCCCTACGGCCATGCCCTCTTCGACCATCGAGCCCGTCGACAGGTCCATGCCGTAACATTTGCGGCACACGCCAAGCGCGGCATCACAGGTCATCGGACTACGAACTTGGATCTTCTCCAGGCCGAGTTCTTCGATCTTGCGCGCGATGTCCATCGTGATCAGATCGTTTTCGGCCACGATCACTTCGTCGGTAATCGGGTTGACGATGTTGGCGCGGCTGACGCGACCCTTGATCGATTCGGCCAGACCGACCTCGACTTTTTCGCCGCGGTAGATGATACCCTTGGTGATTCCTTGGGTCGTTCCGCAGTCCTCGGTCGTAACGACCACGTTTTGCGCGACGTCGGCCAGCTTACGAGTCAGATAACCTGAGTCAGCCGTCTTGAGGGCGGTGTCGGCCAGACCTTTGCGAGCCCCGTGCGTGCTACTGAAATACTCGAGCACCGTCAGGCCTTCGCGGAAGTTCGCCTTGATCGGCGTTTCGATAATCTTTCCTGACGGCTTGGCCATCAAACCACGCATACCACCGAGCTGCCGCATCTGTTCGACACCACCACGAGCACCGGAGTGTGCCATCAGATACACAGGATTGACGTAGCCGCCGGGACGGAAGTCCGCTTGCAGACCGGCCATCATCTCTTCGGTAATTTTCTCGCGAGCGTGCGTCCACGCGTCGAGCACCTGGTTGTAACGTTCGACTTCGGTGATCACACCGCGCTGGAACAGTTTGTTGAACTTGAGCACGGTCTTCTCGGCATCGCCGATGATCTTGCCCTTTGTTTCGGGCGTGATGAGATCGTCAGTACCGAATGACAGACCGCTGAGTGTTGCCTGACGGAAGCCAATTTGGTTCATGTCGTCGAGCAGCTCGATCGTTGCACGACGGCCGATGAACTCGTAGCTGTCGGAGATCACACGGGCCAATTCGCTCGACTTGAGTGACACGTTGTAGAACGGCATGCCTTGCGGCAAGATCATGTTGAAAATCACGCGTCCGACGGTCGTCTCAATGCGTTTGCCGTTGGAGCCCCGTTCGTTCATTTCTTCTCGCAAACAACGCGACTTGGGTAGTCGCACGGTGATGCGCGCGTGGGTGCCAACCTTGCCGGCCGCGTAGGCAGTTTCGACTTCCTCCATCGAGCTGAACACCATGCCGTCGCCCGGGCTGTCGGGCACATTCATGGTGAGGTAATAACTTCCCATCACCACGTCTTGCGACGGACTGATAATCGGCGCGCCATTGGACGGGCTGAAGATATTGTGCGTACTCATCATCAGCGTGTGCGCTTCGACCTGAGCTTCGATTGAAAGCGGCAAGTGGACCGCCATCTGGTCACCGTCGAAGTCGGCATTGAAGCCCTTGCACACAAGCGGATGCAAATTGATCGCGTTACCTTCCACCAGCGTCGGCTCGAACGCTTGAATACCCATGCGGTGAAGCGTCGGGGCGCGATTCAGCAGCACCGGATGGTTGGTGATCACCTCTTCGAGGATGTCCCATACTTCCTCGTCCTTGCGCTCGAGCATCTTCTTGGCCGATTTGATCGTATCGGCGTGACCAAGCTCCTTCAGACGACGAATAATGAACGGCTGGTAGAGTTCCAGCGCGATCTTCTTAGGCAAGCCGCACTGATGCAGCTTGAGGCGCGGACCGACGACGATCACCGAACGAGCGGAGTAGTCGACACGTTTGCCAAGCAGGTTTTCGCGGAAGCGACCCTGCTTACCCTTGATCATGTCAGTCAGGGACTTCAACGGACGGTTCGACGAACCCAGCACCGGGCGCTTGCAACGATTGTTGTCAAACAGCGCATCGACCGACTGTTGGAGCATTCGCTTTTCGTTGCGAATGATCACCTCGGGCGCGTTGAGATCGACCAGTTTCTTGAGTCGGTTGTTGCGATTGATGATCCGACGATACAGGTCATTGAGATCCGAGGTGGCGAAGTTGCCGCTATCCAACAGCACCAGCGGGCGCAGGTCGGGCGGAATCACCGGGATCACGTCCAGCACCATCCACTCGGGCTTGTTGTCCGAATCACGAATGGCCTCGACCGTCTTGAGTCGATTGATCAGATCCTTCGCCTTTTGCTTCGAGCCGGTCTCTTTGAGCTCGACACGCAGGTCTTCGGAGAGCTTCACCAGATCGAGGCTGGCCAACAGCTTGCGAATCGCGTCGGCACCCATGTCTGCGTCGAAGCTGCCTTCGCCGTACTGCTCGCGAGCGGTGCGATACTCTTCTTCGGTCAACAACTGCTGGGGCTGCAGGCCCGTATCACCCGGGTCGACCACAACATAGTCCTGGAAGTAGATGACCTTCTCGAGGCTACTGGTTTTCATGGCGAGCAAACTGCCCAGGCGGCTGGGCATCGCCTTGAAGAACCAAATGTGCACGATCGGGGCAGCCAATTCGATGTGACCCATCCGCTTGCGGCGGACGCGGCTGTGCGTCACCTTCACACCGCAGCGATCGCAGATCATGCCCTTGTACTTCATGCCGCGGTACTTACCACAGGCGCATTCCCAGTCCTTTTCTGGGCCGAAAATTCGCTCGCAGAACAAGCCGTCCTTCTCAGGACGGTATGTGCGGTAGTTGATCGTCTCGGGTTTTTTTACTTCCCCGAATGACCAACTGCGAATATCGTGCGGCCGCGCCAGGCTGATTTTTACCGAGCCATAGTCGTTGACGCGATCGTAATTGCTGCCTTCAAGAATGCTCATATATTTTCCTCTGCGGCGAAGTGAGCCCCATCGGGGCGGCAGTCATCTTTGTCGGACGGATATCTTGTGTCGCCCCGTGGGGCTGATTGTTATCGTTTTTCGAGTTGCATATTCAGGCCGAGACCACGAATCTCGTTCGTCAACACGTCGAAGCTTGCCGGCGTGCCAGCTTGTAAGGTGTTTTCACCCTTGACCATCGATTCGTAGATCTTGGTGCGACCCTCGACGTCGTCGCTCTTGACGGTGAGCAACTCTTGCAGGATGTAGGCGGCTCCATAAGCTTCCAGCGCCCACACTTCCATCTCGCCGAAGCGTTGCCCGCCGAAGCGCGCCTTGCCGCCAAGAGGTTGCTGCGTGATCAGCGAGTACGGCCCCGTGCTGCGTGCGTGCACCTTGTCGTCAACCAGGTGATGCAACTTCAGCATGTAGATGTAGCCGACGGTGGTCTCTTGCTCGAGCGCTTCGCCGGTACGTCCATCCAGCAATTTCGCTTTGCCGTGACGTGGCAGACCGCCGGCTTCGAGTGCGTCGTTGATCTGCTCTTCAGTCGCGCCGTCGAACACTGGTGTGATCGCACGGAAGCCCAGTTTGGCACCCGCCCAACCCAAGTGGGTCTCAAGGATCTGGCCGACGTTCATACGACTCGGCACACCCAAGGGGTTCAGCATGATCTGGATCGGCGTTCCGTCCGGCAAGAACGGCATGTCGGCAATCGGCAGAATCTTGGAGATTACACCCTTGTTCCCGTGCCGTCCGGCCATTTTGTCACCGACGGAAATCACCCGCTTGGTGGCAATGTAGACCTTGACCATCTGCAACACACCGCTGCGGAGCTCGTCGCCACGCTTCATCGAGTTGAGTGTCCGATCACGCTCGTCGATCGCGTCTTCGACCGCCGGCCACAGTTGTCGATACACTTTATCGACGTCTTTCTTGCGTTGTGGACTGCGAATCTCGATCGTTTCGAGTCGGAAGGTGGTCGCTTGATCGGCGACGAACTGAGGCTCCTGGTTGTGGATGATTTCATTGCCATCCACGTCGGTGAGCTTCTTTTGCAAGATCTTTTCGACTTCGGTGACCAGTTCCGTGAAGGCAACGGCAATCTTTTCATTGCCGTCCTTCTCGGCGGTCTTGAGTTCTTTTTCGAACAGCTTTCGTTCGTCTTCGCCCAGACTCATGCGGCGAGAGAACTTCTGCGTATCGATGACGATCCCATCGACGCCTGAAGGAACTTCCAGCGAGTCGTTCTTTACGTCTTCGCCGGCCCGACCAAAGATTGCGTGCAGCAACTTCTCTTCGGGGGTCAATTCCGTCTTGGACTTCGGCGAGACCTTGCCGACCAAAATGTCCCCTGGCGAGACGAACGTGCCAATTTGCACGATGCCACTCTCGTCCAGATTGCGTAGAGCCTTCTCGCTCACGTTGGGAATGTCGCGAGTGAACTCTTCGCGACCCAACTTGGTCTCACGAATTTCGACGTCGAACTCCTCGATGTGAATTGAGGTGTACGTATCGTTGTGCACCAACTCTTCGCTGATGATGATCGCGTCTTCGAAGTTGTATCCTTCGTACGACATGAACGCGACTAACACGTTGCGGCCCAGAGCCAAGTCGCCTTTGAAGGTCGCGGCACCATCGGCGATGATGTCGCCCTTCTCCACCTTGTCGCCGGGCTTCACCAACGGCTTTTGGTTCTGGCACGTTCGTTCGTTCAGGCCGACAAACTTCCGCAGGTGATGCACCTCGGGGCCGATCTCGATGCGGCTCGAATCGACATAAGTGACTGTCCCCTTGTGACCTGCGCGAACCAACATGCCCGAGTGACGTGCGACGTCGCTCTCCAGACCGGTACCGACCACAGGCGGCTCGGCAACCAGCAGAGGTACGGCTTGCCGCTGCATGTTGGAACCCATCAACGCACGGTTGGCGTCGTCGTGCTCCAGGAACGGAATCAAACCGGCAGACACGCCAATCATCTGGCTCGGCGCGACGTCGGTGTACTCGATCTTGTCGACGGCCACGAGTTCAAAGTCTGCCCTGTGGCGAGCAACCACCAAGTCACCTTGAATCTTGTTGTCTTTGACCGGCACATCAGCGGACGCGACAAATGCTTCCGACTCTTCGTCGGCACGCAGCCAGACGACTTCCTCGGTCAGCTTACCCTTGCTCACCTTGCGATACGGCGTGACAAGGAAACCGTAGTCGTCCACGCCGGCGTACATCGCGAGGCTGGAAATCAACCCGATGTTCGTACCTTCAGGAGTCTCGATCGGGCAGATACGGCCATAGTGCGAAATGTGAACGTCGCGGACTTCGAAGCCAGCACGCTTGCGGTTCAAACCGCCCGGTCCTAGCGCCGAGAGACGACGCTCATGCGTGAGCATCGAGAGCGGATTCGTTTGGTCCACCACCTGCGACAGTTCGCCACGACCGAAGAAGTACTCAATCGCTGCCGAGATACTCTTGGGATTAATCAAACTGCGGGGCGTCATGTCGTCGGCGTCTTTCAGGCTCATCCGCTCCTGAACGGTCCGACGTAGCTTGAGAAACCCCTTGCGGATTTCGTCGCAGGCGAGTTCGTCGATCGTGCGTAACCGACGATTGCCCAAGTGGTCGATGTCATCGACGTCGGCATCGCCTTCGCCGGCAACCAATTGCAGTAGATACTGCAGCGAGGCGAGCACGTCTTCGGGACGCAACACCATCTCGTCTTCGGAAACATTAAGTCCCAACTTGCGATTGATGCGGAAGCGGCCAACGCGACCCAAACGGTACCGGTTCGAGTCGAAGAACTTTTCGGTGAATAGCGTACGTGCCTTCTCCAGTTGCGGCGGATTGCCAGGTCGCAAGCGCTGATAAATCCGCAGTAACGCTTCCTCGTGACTCGACGTGTTGTCGTCAGCCAGTGCGTTCATCAAGTGCGGAGTCTTGGGCAGCTCCATCACCTCGATCGACTTCACGTCCGAAGTGCAAATGATCTCGGCGATGTTCTTGCTGATCTTCTGGCCCGATTCGATGATGATCTCGCCGGCGCGATCACTACCCACAGGATAGATCACGTCGTCGACCGCGACCTTGCCTTCGATCTTCACGGCACTACGGCCATCGGCGACTTTCTCTTTGCTCGTCGGATAGAAGGCACGCAGAATCTCTGCGTCCATCCCAAGCTTGGGATCCATCGCACGCAGTAGCGTCATCGCCGAGAACTTACCGCTCTGGTCGATTCGAACGGTGATGCTGTCCTTCTTGGTCGTATTCAGTTCGATCCAACTGCCACGCTCGGGGATTACCCGACAACTGTGCAACCGGCGTTCGCCCGCCTCGATTTCCGAGACAAAGTCGATTCCAGGGCTGCGATGCAATTGGCTAACCACCACGCGCTCAGCACCGTTAATGATGAACTCGCCGCCACCGAGCATGATCGGCAAATCGCCCAGATAAACTTCCTCTTCGACCGGTTGATCCTTCACCAATCGCAGCCAAATTCGGAACGGACGGCCATAGGTCAAGCGCAGCTGACGGCACTCGTCGGGCTCGTAGCGCGGCTTGCCCAGGTCATAACGCAAATACTCCAGCTTGATCGTCTTGTCATAGCTCTCGATCGGGAAGATCTCGCGCAAGACGCTTTCCAAGCCATCGTCTTTGCGCTTATCGCTGGAGCCGCCGTTGTACTGCAGAAAGCGATCGTAGCTTGCTGTCTGAATCTGAGTTAAGTCGGGAATCGCATAGCCGATGCGACCACTGCCAAAGGCGCGAGTTTCAGGGGTGACCAAACGTCGCTGAGCCGTGACTGCCATAGGGCGAACTGCTCCGATCTCACGAGGTAGGAACTTGGCGCGGCGCGCTAGCCAACGATTTGCACGCGGAACAGTGCAAAACTATCGATTGCTGCACGCAAGACTGCCAAGCAGAGTTGGTGGATTGGTCATCAAATTCTGACGGGAGGAAACGATCGGCCGTGCCAGGCGAGTTGCGTCGCGTGCGATGGCTTAATGATCGTCTAGGCATCAATCCTTTGCCCCCAGCACCAGAATCTCAACGGAAAAGACATGCTGGCGACCCCCGCCTATCGGAGAATCGCCACACATGACTTCGTATTCATTTGAAGAACCGAACAAACGACGTGATCAAAACGCTATTTGATCTCGACCGTAGCGCCGGCTTCTTCTAGATCGGCCTTGGCCTTGTCGGCGTCTTCCTTGGAAACGCCTTCTTTGACCTTGGCAGGAGCGCCTTCGACCATTTCCTTGGCTTCCTTCAGACCCAGCCCAGTCAGGGCACGGACTGCTTTGATCACGGCGATCTTGTTGCCGCCGAACGATTCCATCACGACGTCGAATTCGGTCTTCTCTTCGGCAGCACCACCGCCGTCATCACCACCGGCTGGACCGACGACAACAGCTGCACCACCAGCTGCGGGCTCGATGCCGTGCTCGTCTTTCAGGTAATCGCTCAATTCTTTGGCTTCTTTAAGGGTGAGACCAACAATCTTGTCGCCGATCTCTTTGGTTGCGGCCGAGTATTCGGCTACTGCTGCATCGCTCATCTTTCACTTTCCTTTCGCACGGTTCGGGCTGCTCGGGCCCCTTCAAATGAAAACTGGATCACGCAGACTGGCAATCTGCTGGTTTGGGGTTTTTATGCTGCTACTCTTCTTCGCTCTTCTGTTTGACTTGGCTCGCCAACTGTTTGCCAGGACCAAGCAATTGGGCTGACAACGTCGCTCCGGGACCGAGGATCTGGCCCATCAGCAGGCTGAGCTGCTCTTCGCGGCTTGGCCACTTGCTGACTGCCTCGACGTCTTCGGCCGAGAGCTTCTCGCCGTCCATGACGCCGCCCTTGGTGGCGAATGGGGCGTATGAGTCTTCTTTCGCCAGGCGAACGACTTCCTTCGCTAGCGAAACGACATCCTCGCCACCCCAAACCACTGCAGACGTGCCGGAGGCACCCTCGAACGCCGCAGCCAGGGTGGTACCTTCAGTCGCTCGCCGGGCGAGGCTGTTTTTTACCACCATCAAGTGCATGTTCTTTTCACGCAGAGCGCGACGCAGCTCGACGTTGGCGTTTGCTTCCATGCCAATCACATTGACGACCAAGGCATCGCTCACTCCGTCCAGCTTGCCCTTCAAGTCGTCGGTCATCAGGTCTTTGAGATACTTGCTCATAGCTTTGCTCTAAAACGAATTCTCAATCGGAAGCGCCGTTTGACGCTGGTTGTCGACACCCTCGCTCGACCGTGTGTGGGCCTAAACGGCCAACTTCACGCTCGGGCTCATCGTCGCGCTAATGTGAGCCGATCGGAGATAAGTTCCCTTTACGGTTGCTGGCTTCATGCCAACGATCAGCTTAATGAAGGCTTCGATGTTCTCTGCCAGCTTCTGCTCGTCGAAACTCAGCTTGCCGACAATCGCTTGGACGTTGCCTCCCTTATCGTTGCGGAATTCGACCTTACCCGCCTTGTACTCACCAATCGTTTTGGCAACTTCGGGAGTAACCGTTCCCGCTCGTGGCGAGGGCATCAGACCGCGCGGACCCAGCACTTTGCCCAACGGACCGACGACCTTCATCATGTCGGGCGTCGCGATGCACACGTCGAACTCGGTCCATCCCCCTTGGATTTTCTTGGCCAGTTCAGCGTCACCGACCTCGTCGGCACCCGCTTCTTTTGCCTCCTCGGCTGCGGGACCTTTGGCAAACACAATCACGCGTTGCTCTTTGCCGATACCGTGCGGCAACACGATCGAGCCACGGACGATTTGATCCGCCTGTGTGTGATCGACGCCCAGTCGCATGGCAATTTCGACCGATTGATCGAACTTGGTCGCATCGAAGGTCTTGAGCGTCTTGACGGCTTCGGCCACGGGGAGAGCTTCGGCAGGTCGCTTGTCGACGCTCTTTTTGATTCGCTTCGCTAGTTTTGGCATGTTGACGATTCCACTTGTTACCGAGGGCCGCCCAAGCACTTCGGTGCTCGACACGGTTACCTAGGGTTTCTTCCGACTCCTCGCTTAACCCTCGACTTCTAACCCCATGCTGCGCGCCGTACCGGCGATCAACCGCACGGCATGCTCCAGGTCGCGTGCGTTGAGGTCGTTCATCTTGGTGTTGGCAATCTCTTCCAACTGAGCGTTGGTCACTTTGCCGACTTTCGTTTTGTTTGGCACGCCAGAGCCCTTGGCGATGTTGGCCGCTTTCTTGAGCAGCACCGCTGCCGGCGGGCTCTTGGTGATGAAGTCGAACGAACGATCGTTGTACACGTTGACGACCACGGGGATCATCATTCCGTTCGCTTCCTTGGTTTTGTCGTTGAATGCTTGGACAAACTGGCCCAAATTGACGCCAAATTTACCCAACGCGGTACCAACCGGTGGAGCCGGGGTCGCCTGACCACCTGGAATTTGGAACTTGGCGGAACCTACTAATTGCTTTGCCATGACTTCGCTCTTGTCGACGCGTTATGCTCTGTATCGTTAGCCGTCGCAACGGCACCGATTGGTTATGCTTGTTCGACCTGCCAGTACTCAAGTTCGACAGGAGTGCTGCGCCCGAAAATATTGATCATCACCGTGATGCGACCACTGTGTTCGTCGATCGCGTTCACTTCGCCTTCGAAGCTCTCGAAGTTGCCGTCGTTGACCTTCACACGATCGCCGATCTTGAAGCTGATATTCAGCTTTGGTGCATCTTCGGTTTCTTCCTCTTCGGTTTGAATGATTCGAGCAACTTCTGACGGCAACATGGGCGTTGGCTTGCCGCCAGAGCCGGTGAAGTCGCCGATTCCGGAGGTCTCGCGAACCGCAAACCAAGTGTCGTCATTGATGTGCATGTTGACGACAATGTAGCCGGGGTAAAGCTTGCGATTTACCACCTTCTTTTTGCCGCCCTTAAACTCCGTCACTTTCTCGACCGGCACGACCACCTCGCCGAAGTAGTCCTCAAGGCCTTCGACCGCGATCTTTCTCTTCAGTGCGGCGGTAATCGATTTTTCCCGATTGCTCTGCACCTTGAGAATGTACCAGTCCATCTTGATTTCGTCGGACTCGGCTCCCTCGCCGTCCGCAACGGTCGTGGCGGTGCTTTCCTCCGCCACCTCAGCGTCACCCGGGTCAGCAGCCTCCTCTGCCTCATCAGCAGTTTCGTCTGCTATCGTCTCGTCTTCGGCTGTCTCGTCTTCGGCCACCTCTGCTTCAACTTCGCCGGTCTCTAAATCCGGCTCGACTGACTCGGCAGTTGCGTCCTCATCGGCATCATCTGCTTGCTCGTCGCCTGATTGTTCGAACGACTCGTCCTCAGCAGAAATCTCTTCCGATGCTGTTGATTCCGATTGCTCGGCAGCGGTCTCTTCACCCACCGACTCCGTCGCACTCAAGGTAGCGGCATCGACGGTTTCATCGTCGGGCCCCGCGGTAACCTCCGCAGGACTCGCGCCCTCCGCGGCGACCTCGTCAGCCAGCTTGTTGGTTTCGTCACTCACGGCAGGCTTTTCCTCAGTATCCGGTTCGATCCGTTATCCGTTTCGACCCGTGTCCGTTTCGATCCACAAACCCAAGCTAAATGCCGAAGACGTTGGTAAAAATGGAATCCAAAACAATGTCAAACAGGAACAAAGAGCCAGCGAGGAAAAAGATCACCACGATCACTACGATCGAAGCTCGCCACAGCTCCGACCGCCCAGGCCATTGCACCTTATTCATTTCCGCTTCGACAGAGATCAAAAAATCTGCGAAGCGTGGGATATTTACGATTCGGAATGCGGCCCATACACCAGCCGCCAGGACCGCAAGCGGAGCACCATATTGCATCCACGGCCCTTCTCCGGCCCAGGCATCACTCAACTTCCAGGCCCCCACCGCAAAAGCGACGGCAATGGCGGCGAGTGTCATCTGCCGGGCTACCTTGCCCTGACTTCGCTTATACTGCGAAGAATTAAACATTCCTGCGATTAACTCCGCCACGGGGTGTATCCTTAACCTATTGCGAAATGAACACTGGATACCGACCACTACGCACAGCAACCCACTGGCGCGAACGACGCAGCTCGAATGACGAAATCTGTAGGCTTCCATCCTTCGTCATTCGGCACTTCATCATCTTCTGACTACTAGCAGGGGCGGTGGGACTCGAACTCACAACCCCTGGTTTTGGAGACCAGTGCTCTGCCAATTGAGCTACGCCCCTGGGTAAACGACGACGCTCGAATGACGAATGACAGAGCCTGCCATTCGCCATCGAACAATTCGTCATTTGGAATTCACTCGACTATCTTTGTCACAACGCCTGAGCCGACGGTTTTGCCACCTTCGCGAATAGCAAAGCGGACGCCGTCGTCCATGGCGATCGGTTTCTGGAGCTCTACGGAAATCTTCGCGTTGTCGCCGGGCATGCACATCTCGGCATCGCCCACCAAGTTCGCCGATCCAGTCACGTCGGTCGTGCGGAAGTAGAACTGCGGGCGGTATCCGCTGAAGAATGGCGTGTGACGACCACCCTCCTCCTTGCTCAAGACGTACACCTCTGCCTCGAACTTGGAATGTGGCGTGATGCTACCGGGCTTGGCAAGCACCTGCCCACGCTGAATCTCTTCACGCTTGACACCACGCAACAGGCAGCCGACGTTCTGACCCGCAAAACCTTCTTCCATCGTCTTGTTGAACGCCTCAACACCGGTGCAGGTCGTCTTGGTGGCTTCGTCTTTCAGACCGATGATCTCGACTTCTTCGCCGACCTTCACGGTCCCTCGCTCGATCTTGCCGGTCGCGACGGTACCACGACCTTCGATCGAGAAGACGTCTTCGATGGCCATCAGGAACGGCTTATCGTTCTCGCGAACCGGTTCTGGGAAGTATTCGTCGATCGCGTCCATCAGTTCGCTGATCGGCTTGGCCGATTCGGGATCTTCGGGAGTCTCGATCGCCGCTTTCGAATTGCCGCGGATCATCGGCACTTCGTCGCCAGGGAAGCCGTACTGAGTCAGCAACTCACGAACCTCAAGCTCGACCAATTCCAGCAACTCTTCGTCGTCGACCAGATCGCACTTGTTCAGGTAAACCACGATCTTGGGCACACCAACCTGACGAGCAAGCAAGATGTGCTCGCGAGTCTGCGGCATGGGACCGTCGGCAGCCGAGACGACCAAGATCGCACCGTCCATCTGGGCGGCGCCGGTAATCATGTTCTTTACAAAGTCAGCATGGCCTGGGCAGTCGATATGAGCGTAGTGACGAGTATCGGTCTCGTACTCGACGTGCGCGACGGCGATCGTCACGGTCTTGGTCTCGTCACGGACGGTACCGCCCTTGGCAATATCTGCATACGACTTGAACTTCGCCAACCCCTTGGTCGACTGAACAGCCAAGATCGCACCGGTGGTGGTCGTCTTGCCGTGGTCAATATGCCCAATCGTTCCGACGTTTACGTGCGGTTTGGTGCAATCAAAAGTTTCCTTGGCCATTTTTCTCCCTAACGTTTCTCAAATTAAGGGCTGAATGCTTGCGAAACACGCACCAAATTCGACCCGTGTTTCAATGACAAAAATGGAGTTGCTCACGAACTCAAACAATGTGACTTGCCTTGGCCGATGCCTGGCATCGGAATCTCTATCTTTCTCCAGAGCTGCTGATGGGACTTGAACCCATGACCTCTTCCTTACCAAGGAAGTGCTCTACCACTGAGCTACAGCAGCGGAAGAACCATTAGCCACTGGCTGCTAGCCATTAGCTTTTTCAATCTCTCGTCATGCTCCTCGTTGAAAGCTAATCGCTAATAGCTAACCGCTAACAGCTGCATCAAAGCGGGTGAAGGGAATCGAACCCTCGTCATCAGCTTGGAAGGCTGTTGCTCTACCATTGAGCTACACCCGCCCAAGGACAATGTCCAATGCCTGAATGACCAACGACCGAACTGTCAATCATTTGGTCATTGGCCACTGGGACCTTGGTCATTTATCAGTGGGGAGTGCAGGATTCGAACCTGCGAAGGCATAGCCAGCAGATTTACAGTCTGCCCCGTTTGACCGCTTCGGTAACTCCCCAAAAAAGTTCTTGTGGGGCCCTGTCGTCTTCGTACGGCTCTGCCCGCTCTTACTCTAAGCCCGCTGCCTAACCACCCATGCTGTTGGACCCTATTTTTGTGGGCTGGTTCTGGATTCAGGAATCCCTATTTTTTTACGTGGTCAGCTTCGATCCATCTCGGCGTCACGCACGCCGTTTTCCTTGGCCGCAGGCTTGATTCGCTCGAAAAACAGAGCTAGCGGAGGGACTTGAACCCACAACCTGCTGATTACAAATCAGCTGCTCTGCCAATTGAGCTACGCTAGCCTGGGCAGGGTAAACTTGTGCGAATCAACTAATATAACCATGTCTCCAAGGGTGACAAGGCGGAACGCTGCGAATTTCGGGCCGAAAAAGCTTCGCTAGCTAGCAAAGTTGGCCGACCGCCGTCGGAAAACCGACGCCTCTCGACATATTTCGCCCAATTTAACAGTTCGACTTCGCTGGATGCGCTGTCCTCGACAAGCCTAAATCGAGGCCACCATCCTCCCCGTGCCTCACTCACTACAGGCACCGGACCGTTCCAGCAGGTTCAGCGACGGCTGCTTCAGCGACACCGCTCCGCTGTAACACCGCCCACCGGTTGTCGCTTAGGTCGGCAACAACGTCGCGGCTTGCAACGATGTGGCCGCTTTTCTCACAAACTCGAAATTGGAAGGGTGTTCCGATGAAGACGTCAAAGTTTGTTGTACTCTTGGTTGTCTGTTCGCTGTTGCTGTCTGTCGCTAGTTCCAGCCTTGCAGCAAACCGCAGTTGGACCGGTTTGGCGTCTCCGACGTGGGAGAATCCAGGAAACTGGAATCCCGTTGGATTCGTACAGACTAGCGACTCGCTGATCTTCGGTGATATCGTCCCCGATGCGGATTCCGGAATCTTCTCAAACAGCACACTCGCCAATCCAATCACCATCGCAGACTTAGATCTGCTTAATCAAGCTATCTTGCGAGGTGGTACCGACGTTTGGCTGACCGTCACGGGTGCAACGACACTCGCTGGCCAAAGTGAAGCGCGTAACGTCAAACTGCGGACCAATAATCTGACACTGTCAGGGGCCTCCACCTTCACTGACCGCTTTGGGTTGGAGGTTCAGAATGTAGCGACGATTACTCCGAATGCTACTTTGGCGTTCGATCCTAGCTTTGACCAACGCACGGAATTCAAACTCACGCGCACCAGCGGTGTGGCGTTGATCAACAATGGGACGATTACCGTTGATCAGACGCTGACCATCGACGCTGAGGCTGGCGGTCTATTGGACCTTGATGGAACCACGGGCGACGGACGCGTTCTGGTCCGCACCATGGCCAACGGCCCATTTGGCCGAGAGGAACTCGGCCATCTGACCATCAACGGCATGCACAACGGCGACTTCAACGGCACCATCGATATTGACGGTGGCTCGCTCACCATGAATTCGCCGTGGCGAGCGGGCGATGATTCGCTGCTCGACATCGAAGGCCGCCTCAATGGTGAGGAATTCACTACCTCCGGAGATGTGCATGTCGACAACGCAGCACGTCTGAACGTAACCGCGCGTATGCAGCAAGCGAACGTCACGGGCACGGGCGACCTCCGCATCAAAGACCTTGTTGTCGAAGGGGGCCGCACCGACATATCGACGCCGCTCATACTCTCGTCGGATCTTCTGCCAGATTCGCACGTGGATAACTCGCTGCATATCGCAAGCGACGGAAATCTGATCCTCGAAAATCGACTGTTCGCCGCCAGTAACCTTGCTGAAGGCACGAGAGCGTCGATGGCCATCGACAGCGGCGGTCGGATGACGATCAAGGGCGAGGCGACGTTAAGCCGAATCGACGCACAGGTTGATGGCGCACTCAATTTCGCAGGCCCAGTCGACATGGCATTTCCTTACTCCAGCAACGACTTTATTGGCACGGGGCAGCTTTCGTTCAGCAATACCGCAAATTTCGAAACTGGGAGCGGAACGATCGACATGGGCTCAATTCGCGTTGGCACTGGCGGCAATGCGCAGTTTGCAGGTAACCCAGTCCAAGTCGACGACTTGACCGTCACCGCCGGTGGCAGCATCTCAACAAATCCGCCGGCCGTGGCAAGGCTGCAAATTGGCAGCGACAACGTTCATATCAACAACGCTTTCAACGTGCTGCAGAACGTTCGGATCGGGCACGATAGCGGTGGCATCTCCGACTTGGTTGTCTCGAGCCGCACAACCGACAATGCCCCGGCCTTGGAAGTTGGCGGTTCGATCGAAATTGGTATGGGACAGCCTAGCACCGGATTGCTCACAGTCACCAATGGAGGGATCGCTCGCGCTGCAGGCAACGTGCAAATTGGTGGATTGGCCTGTTGTGGCAGCGACAACGCCTTCACCGGCACGGGACATGTCTACGTTACTGGCGATCCGACCAGCGAATATGAGTCGACCTTAATCGTCGGCAACCAGCTCCGCGTCGGTTTCAACAATCAGGGCGGCGACGCTACGCTCAATCTTGAGCCGGGCGGTCGGGTGTATGCGGATCACCTCAAGGTCTGGGACGTCGGTAACGTGTTCATGACCGGCGGATTCCTCGACGTCAACAGTTTCGATAAGCAATCAGCCGGAAACTTCGCCCACACCGGTGGCGTCGCAACCATCCGTGGCGGCACTGGCAACTTCAATTCCTCCCACTCGTTCGGCGGCACTCTGCAAGCAATGCCGGAGTTCGCTATTCGCGATGGTGCCGACGTGGCTGTCACGTCCAGCTGGACCATGGCACCCGGTGCTGATCAGCACGCCCGGGCAGTCGTCCAGGGCACACTTGGCGATGGCACTGCGCCGAGCACGCTGCGGGGCACGACCGGCGGTGGTGGTGCGGACCTCAACATCGGCTTGCGAGGTTCAGCCGCCCTCGACGTGGTGGATGGTGGACGGGTGGCACTCAATGACGACGTCATTCTTGGTGCTCACGACGGCAGCTTCGGCCAGATCGCGATCGTTGGCGTGCAAAACGGCCATCGCTCGCGCGTCGAGGCCCGACGCGGCACAGGTTCGAACATCTTGGTCGGCGGCGAACACGGCGCTGGTGACGGCTTCCTCTATATCGCAGGCGGCGGGCTAGCCACCACTAGCGCCGACGTGTATGTCGGGCGGATCCCTGGTGCTACGGGCACGATCATCGTCGAACGTGAGCAGGCGGGATACCCGGCCGAGCTGATCGCCACGGACGACATCTTCGTGGCTGGCACCAGCAGCGCCAGCGGCGGTGTCGGCACCATCGACATCAACTCGGGGGGTCGCGTCGAAGCGGATCGCATGCTGCTACATCCTGGCGGTACTGTGAACCTCACCGGTGGCGAGCTCAAGCTTCACACGCTCGATACTGGTTCATTCGGTGGCAACTTCAACATGACCGACGGGTTGCTGCAAATCGGCAGCTTCACGGGCGACCTGGACATCGACGGAGGAATCCTGGCCAGAACGCCTGGCTTGGACGAACTGCATATTGCCGGCTTTTACAAACAAGGCGGCGACACGACGCTGCAACTGAATATCGGAGCAGTCAACGACTACGACTATCTGGAGATCGGCAGCTTTGCCACGTTGAACGGAATTCTCGATCTACAATTCGTCGATGCTGGCAGTGGCTTGTACGTGCCGAGCTTGGGCGATGAATTTTTGATTCTTTCCGCTGAGCAGCTGCAGGGCGAGTTCGACTCGATCCTGTCGCCATCGCTGCCGACCGGTCTGGATTGGAGAATTGACTATCACGATTCCTCTGTCGAGCTGTCTGTCGTGCCGGTGTCCACCCCGTTGCTGCCCGGCGATTTCGATCTCGACGGCGACGTCGACCGCACGGACCTCAACCAGTGGCGGGCCCACTACGGTGGCGACGGTGCCGATACTGACGGCGATAATGACTCCGACGGCAGCGATTTCCTCGCCTGGCAGCGTGACCACACGGGCTCCGGCGCATCAGGGGCGCTCGCCGCCGCCGCGGTGCCCGAACCGGCTGGGTTGGCGCTGATGTTGATCGGCTTGGTCGGCATATTGGCTGTCGAACGGAAGAAGTAGAACATCAAACGGTGGATGGAGAGCAGCCCAGGGCAGTGCGTTCTGGGCTGCTCGTTTCTTTGCCGCCGCGTCGTCTGATTTGCCCTAAAACTTCAGCTCCGAAAAATTCACCCGGTAGGTCAGCTCCGGCGCATCAGTCCAGGCATCGTAAACGCGGAAAACGAGGTGTGGCTGGTCCGCACCTTCGTTCTCGTCGGGCTTCTGGAAATCGTCCTCCCAATGGATGTCGATCAGCGCGTAGGCGTCTTTCGCGTGCGAGGCGGGGCTCACGCGATAGGCTGATTTGACGTGGTGCTCTTCTTGATTGATCCCGGCGAACATGAACTCGATGCCGTCGTAACCTAACGCATCGCGTACCCGCAGCACTTCGCCCGAATGCTGGTCGCCGGTGATGAAGATCACACCCTCGGCTTTCTTCGTCTTGATCAGGTCATACAAGCGCTGGCGAGCCTCGGGAAACTTGGCCCAGGTCTCCCACGGCGTACCTGGTTCGAGCAACACCTGATAGCCGGATACGATCAATCTCAGTGTCGCCGGTTTGGCCAACTCGCCTTCCAGCCACTTCCATTGCGCTTCGCCCAGCGTGTCAGACTCAGGTCCTTCGTCGTCGCGATTGTAGCGCGGATCGAGCATGATCACCTGCACCGCCCGATCGCCGGTGCCAAAGATACGACTGTGGTAGACGCCCTCCTGCTCGGCGGAAATGCGATCTTCCAACTGCCAAAACTCTCGGAAGAACGCCTTCGACTCTTTCTTCAGCGGATAGTGCTTGCCCACATTGTTGAGCCCGAAATCGTGGTCATCCCAGGTCGCCATCATCGTCGTCTGCTCGCGCAGTTGCTGAAACGCCGGCTTGGCGGCGAGTGCGTAATGACACTTCTTCAAGTATTCGATGTCGTTTTCCGTATCAGCGTAGACGTTGTCGCCCACCCACAGCATGAGATCGGGCTTCGCCGCCACGTAACGCACAAGCGCCGGCGCCGGTTGGTCCTGTCGGTGGCAGCCAGCCGTAGCGATCCGCTCAACAATCCGCTCCGAGTCGGGCTTCCCCTCGTCGGCGAGGGCATCGCACAAAGTGAAACAACAGATCGGCAGCAAGAAAATCGGTGTGACGCGGGCCATGAACAGAGATCTCCGTGTGGCAAGTGTGAATCTGTAACATGCGTAGTCACTTTTTAGGTCCCTGACAGGAGGCGTGCAACCGTTTGACGCAGCGGCTACCTCATCAATGCGCAAACCGTCGTTTGTCGGGGTTCGTGTCGCCCCGTAGCGCCCACTATGTGTGCCCTCGCCACGACAAGCACTAGAGCCGCTAGCGTGAGATTTCGCGCATTCGCTTGCGACTTTTTGTGTTTCTTGTGGGCCATGGATATTTCTTTAAAATACCCTCCTTTGTTGTCAGCCCACTTCGAATAGCCCTCCATGCCAACCGACATCGACTTCCCTGGCTTCGACGGCTATCTCGGTACGCGCGCGTCGTTGATGCTCGATACCGTATTTCTGGCGATGTTTGTTGTCATCCTCATCATGGGGTGGAGCATCTACCAGGTCCGTTACCGCCGCCGCTACGCGCTGCACAAACGAACTCAACTCACCCTGGCGACCGTGCTGCTGATTGCCGTCGTGGCGTTTGAAATCGAAATGCGAGTGTACGGCTGGGAAGACCGCGCCGCTGGCGAACTAGGAGGCTCCGCCAGCTCGACCGTATGGTTCGCCTTGTACGTCCATTTGGTGTTCGCGATCACTTCTGCTGTCCTCTGGCCGGTGGTGATCTATCGCGCCCTGCGCCGTTTCCCGAAACCACCTGCCCCCGGCGAACACAGCCGCAGCCACAACTTCTGGGCCCGCCTGGCCGCGCTCGATATGCTGCTCACAGCGATCACCGGTTGGGTGTTTTACGTGCTGGCATTTCTGTAGCACTGCCCGCAACACGATGAGAGGGCTCAGCGTGAGGTTTCCCTCCAGGCGCGCACGACTTTTGTCCTCCGGTCGTTGCAAAAAGATCGCCGTGCATCCACGCACATGCTGCAAAAACAGGGACCGCGACCGCCGACTTTTGCCGCGAATTTAGTGACCTTCACTCAAAACCTCAAAACTCACGGCGTCTGCGTCGGCTTTCGCGACGCAAGTGCTTTCATATCATTGGTTTACGTCGATTTCATCGAGCCGCTACGGATGACTTTTGTCATTTTCGGTGCGATCGGCCGGGTGCTTGGACGGAAGTCGCTCGCGTCCAATTTCACGGGCGGATCAGAATTGGCCGCAAATGAACACAGATACACGCGGATGAAACCAGCTGCGTCCATCGGCGCTTATCTGCGGACTTTCCTTTCGGCAATCAGAGATTCTATCCGATCGCGTGGCCCAATTTCATCAAGAAAGATCGTGGAGACCACGCGGGTCTTCGCCGCTGATGAACACGAATAAACGCGGATGAGACCCTCTGCGTATCTCGACATTTATCTGCGGCTGAATGCTGCAGCTTGTGTGCAAGAAAACTGGGGGGCCATGACCTTTGCATGTGACGAGGCGCTTGAGAGGCGGAAAGGCTGTCGACGTCGAGCTAGCAGCACATTTCAGCATTCAAGTCTTGGGAGCAGTACGATGAAGCGCAACACACTGATTAGCAGAGTTTTCACGATCGCCGCCTGCCTTGCCGCCAGTTCGGCGCTGGCGATCGAGTCGGCAATCGATCGTCGCATTCAATGGTCCGACGGGGTGGTCAATGCCGTCGCGCAGCCCTTGATCGTGACGACCAGCAGCCCGCCTATCGGTGGCGATCGACTCGTGGATCCCACGGACACGTCGACCTCGTCAGGGGTCGATCTGTCGGGGGTTGCCCGCTTGTTTCTCGACGTCGACCCGGCCGCCGGCGCCGGCGGGCTTTGCTCCGGGTCGTTGATCGGCGGTGGTGACTTTCTCCTGACGGCGGCACATT
>JANQQA010000089.1 GCA_028285205.1 Bythopirellula sp.
CAAAGCGCGTCTTTAGGCAGGTCATGGGCCAAGCGCCGCCGGGGTATCGGGACGAATTCCGGAAGATTAGTCTCGACAAGCTGCGCGCCTTGAAGAATGTGCTGAGCTACGAGCGCAAGCTGCCACAGTACCGCGATAAGGGGACAAAGCCCGCCACCTTTACGAAGATGCGGGAGGACGTAGGGAGTCTCAAAAAGAAAAGAGAGCGCCAGGGCAAGGGAGATTTTGAGCTCGGCAAGCATCTGCGGTTTACCGCCGAGAAGAACCTCTACGTTCACACGAAATGGAGCACCGGATTCAAGAACCGGCTCGGTCTTCAGACGTCGCGGCAGGACAAGCGCACGGCCGCCGGCTCGGCGATCTGGAAGGCAATCGCCGAGGAACACGGTGAGGGCACCGCCGACGAGGTCTTTAGAAGAGTTTTCGGCAACGACGCGTTCCGCGCGATCGGCGCCGACCACAAGATCGCCGTCACCATGAAGCAGTTCAAGGATATCGAGGACGAGATCGACCAAGTCGGCCCGACCGAGAGAGCTCTGAACGACACCAAGAGATTTCTGGACACCATAAAACACACCAAAAAGGCGTCGCCCCTCGATGCGCTAACCGCCCTTTTCGGACCGCTGGACGACACCGGCACCGAGGCCGCGCTCAAGCGGCTGGCAGAGGTCGCACCCCCAGAGGTCATGCGAACCTTGCGCGAACGGCCGAAAGCTTTACTCGACTATGTGAAGGATAAGAATTGGCTTGTTTCCTTGCTCGAGCGCGCAGCCAGAAAGGTGGCGGACGATGACGCGAAAAGCGACATCGTCGACATGCACGGCGACCACGACTCCGAGCCCGAGATACAAGCGGCCGATGAGACCTGGGCAGCGGTCTTTGGGCGCTTGCCCTCCGGTCGCGTGAATTTTCCCGACGCCGAACCGGTCGACCAAACGCTCACGGATCAGAACATCCGTGCACTGCTCGTCACGGCGCGGCTTCAAGCTCTCAGCCCTCCCTTACGCAAAGAAGGCGGCCCAACCGTAAGGCTGTACTTGTGGAGCGAGGAGGAAGGGATCACCCGTTTCCGGAGACTCCGGGACGATAACAACAAGCCCTATTCTAAGCACGAAATGTACCCTAACCTCTCGTTGGGTGACGTCCGTGCCTTTGACGATCTCTTGGTGATTGGAAGGATTATGCGCGCCGTCGACAAAGGCGAGATCGATCTCGACGAAGAGTCCAAGGACATGCTCGCCCGACGAACCGCCGAGATTCGCACCCAGTTCAAACGTCTCCTCGAGAACGACCTGAAGATGAAGAGGGAATTCAACAAGTTCAGGCAGCGGCTTCGGGTTAAGACCGAGGACAAATTAAAGTCTGCCCCCAAGGACAAAGGTGATCCCTACCACCTGCTTCGGAGCTGGCGGGCGAAAAACGCCGAATATGTGGACTTGAGCCGGAAGATCAACGCCATCGAGACCGCGAGCAAGGCGGACGCGCGCGATCAGCTCGACATGAGTGACGAGGCCAAAAAGGCTAGGCGCGTCGTCATGAGACTGAGGCAAGAGATGGACGGGAAGAACAGTGACGAAATTCGCAAGATTCTCGTTCGCAAGCGAGAAGCCGTGGCAGGGTCGCTCGCACTGGATCAGAAGGCCTATCGGCAACATGACTGGACCAAGAGAATGGTCAAGAGCTATGAGCATTTGGGTTTTCGCGACGACGTAAACTACCTGGAGCCGGAAGAGTTCAAAAAGGTCGTGGCTTCCCTCCGCGCGCGGTGGCTGTTGTCCGAGACCGATGAAACCTTGACCAAAGCTGTCACGCAGGCCGAAAAGCTAGAGAGACAGATACTGGACGCGTAGGGACTCGTCTGCGCAGACCCGAAACTGACTCAAAGTAGGAACAAGGCCGGTCCGAAGCAGCAGGTCTTTGAGCCGTATCAGCCGCAGCAAAACGAAAAAAAGATCGATATCAATCTGGGTCAGAAAGAACTCGACAAACTCCCGCAAGATAGAGATCAACACCTCAACGAACATGTGAAACGGCTCATCGACGCTCTTAGGACTGTTGACGACAACCGCGCGCGGTTGCCCGCTGAGGCCGGACACATCGCGTTTCGTGCCAGAGCCATCCGGGACTCGGATATCCTCAAGAGCGAGCAGCACGACCGTCTAAGACGCATTCTGTTCGTCCTGATGTTGAATGCGCAGGACGTCGCGATTGATGACGACCTCAAGACCGATCAGTGATGATTGATCGATAGTGAATTTCCAAATGTCGGTGAGGTCGGAGCGCTGGAGCGGAGTCCGAGCGTTTGCGCATGGATCACCGTCTACCCGCTATCCCTTCTCGGCCTCCTCGGCTATCTCGCCAAGAACGGATCGAGCGCCGCATCATCGGCATTGGGTGGATAGTCACCGCGCTCGTAGCGTCTGCACCCACCCTGGCGTCACGTCTCAATTGTTGCCAATTCACGGGCAAGCAATATGAGGAACACGCCAAACGGCGAAGTGATTGCGGGGTGATTTAGACCTACCAACCTAAGCAACTGAATTTTTTGGACCGGAGAATGGCGGCTTTGCCGAAGCAAACCAATGCCCCGTAACTCACTGAAACTATGCGGATTTTTTTCTGGGGGTTGGTTGCGGGGGTAGGATTTGAACCTACGACCATCGGGTTATGAGCGAACCAGCGGTTATCCTTGGGAGCTTGCTCAGCAAGCGGTTTAGGCGGCCAGATTTTAGAACAGATTTCTGAAAGATCATTCAATGCACCGTCCGGTTTTCGAGGTGTGTGTTAGAGCGCAGAGCAATATCCGGACTGGCGGGCATCTTGTCCGAGTCACAAATTTGACGTCGGCGAAGGATCAACCCTTGGTGCTTCATGTCCATCGCGATGGAGGACGCAAGATTGCGCGCAATGCGCGCGGCGGCCGGCGGAAGCCACCCCTCGAACGTCTCGACGCAAAGGTCGTGATCACTACGCTGGTGCGCCGCAAACATTCCGACAATCAATTGTTCGTCGAGACTGACGGAGGGGCATTTCGGACACCGGACCTCGATTTTGTGCATCGAAGACGTTGAAAGGATGCCAAGAAATTCATCGAGCGCTAGATAGCTGTCATCCAGCTCGAGGTGTCCGAATCCTTCACTAAGAAGTTCGTGCCGATCATACTTCCCAATGTAGGCATAGACCCACTCGCGCAATGCCCACAGCAAAAATTGCTCTGCAAAGGGCATTTTTTTGAGTTCGTGTTTGTGCTTGGAAATGACTACGTCCATGACCCGGTTTCCTGGCTTGATCGAGTTGAATCGGATTGGTGGCGACGATGGAGAGTCGAGAAAACGTCAACCTCTAACCGACGAATTCCGCGCGTGCCGGCTTTTCGGCCGTTTTCGACTGGCCCTTTAGGTACGCCAAGACCGTATCGGCGTCGGAAACTTCAAAGGGGTCGGTCGCGCAGTTGTCGCTATAGCCGGACTCGGCGAAGAGCTTCTCAATTTCCAAGTCGTTCGCGACCAAAGCATAGCGCCAGGATCGCAGGCCGAATCCTAGATTGTCCTTATCGACGAGCATGCCCATTTTTCGGGTGAAACTACCGCTCCCGTCGGGCACCAACTTGACATTCTGAACGTCGAGATGGCGGCCCCATTGGTTCATGACAAACGCGTCATTGACCGATAGGCAGAATACTTCCTCGACGCCTGCGCCCATGAACTCCCGATAGAGCTCGTCGTACCGCGGCAAATGGGTGGATGAACAGGTCGGCGTGAACGCGCCAGGTAGCGCGAATATCACGACGCGCCGTCCGCCGAACAGGTCATTCGTGGTCTGTTCCTGCCAACGATACGGATTAGGTCCTCCAACCGACTCGTCACGGATCCGCATGTGGAACGTGGCCTCCGGCAATTCTTGGTGTGGGAGCACGGTACGCCCTCTGATTTTGGGAAGTGTGTTCAGGCAATGAGAGCATATACCAGTATGCGACTAATTCGCAATCGCATTGCGAATCATTCTTAATTGACCTATTTTCACCCTCCCAGAAAGCGGAGGCCGGGCGAATACGAATGATCTTGGATATTGATTGCAGTCTTCGGCGAGACCGGTTTCGGACGGGTGATGGATTGGCCCGATTGTCGGCTTTCGCGACTGAATCACAACAAATCCACTGAACTTCCGGGGCGAACATCGAGGGCCGGCGGCAAGGCTGTCTTCCTCCTGCTACGACGACCGCTGTCTACCCAACCGTTCGTCCCGGCTTTTTCTGCCGTCGGAGCGTTTGGTCTCCCGCGAAATTTGACCTCAAAAGCCAAAATTTGGCCGACCTTGGGACGGATCATCGCTAGCGCGCGCCAAGGGTCCCGTAGCGAGCCGGAGGTCCGGATAAGACGGTCTGTCTAGTCAACGGAAAAATGGCGACTTGAACGTCGCGCATTCGTACAGGTCACAACAGCGCGACATGGAGACATATCAAGTGTCTCCAATTATTCCCCGCGCCCACCAAGCCCTGTGGACTTGATGGTCGTCGGATCGAGTAACGCAACGCTGAGCATTTGGCAGTTTTAGAAATTGCTGTCTGGGTACGGCAAATAAAGTTGTGCCCCGGGTGACCAGACCCGGGGCACATGAGCATCGGCTTAATCAAGCGGTAGGAGGCCGCTTAGAATGCAACTAATAATGATTCGCAATATATGTCAATCGAAACCTGCCTGTGTCTGCCTATTCAGAGGTCTTTCGTAACCGATCGAGGCCGACCGCAACTGGCGGTTATTCTACATTGAGGCCTTTTCGCCGCGTGCGTCCAGATGGCTTCCAGGAATAGAAAATCACCTTAGCCGAAATTAGCTAAGGCGTTGAAATGATTGGTTGCGGGGGTAGGATTTGAACCTACGACCTTCAGGTTATGAGCCTGACGAGCTACCGGACTGCTCCACCCCGCGCCAATTCGAGTATTGCTGCCGTGAGCAATGGTGGCCGACCGGCGGGCGCCGGAGGACCGTTCGCAAAGAGGTCTGATATTGGATCGTCGCGCGGAAGCTTGGAAGACCTGGCAGCGACTTACTCTCCCACACCTTAAGATGCAGTACCATCAGCGCTGAGGGTTTTCACGGCCGAGTTCGGAATGGGATCGGGTGCAGGCCCCTCGCTATGACCACCAGGTCGTCAAAACTTCCGCACAAGAGACACAAGACCGTGCCGTTAACCCATTCGGATCGGATGCACGGTCTGATTGGCTGACGAAATCATGAATTGGGTTTCGAGTTCATTTTGCAAACAGCTTGGTTCGCAATCCATGAGCAGGCTCACGACTGCACACGGAAACCACACGCCACGCAAGCATGGCGAGGACTCAAGCCTAAAGAGCGATTAGTACTGGTTAGCTTCACACATTACTGCGCTTCCACACCCAGCCTATCAACGTGGTGGTCTCCCACGGCTCTTAAGGGAGAACTCGTTTCGAGGGGGGCTTCCCGCTTAGATGCTTTCAGCGGTTATCCCGTCCGCACATAGCTACCCGGCGGTGCCGCTGGCGCGACAACCGGTACACCAGAGGTGCGTCCATCCCGGTCCTCTCGTACTAGGGACAGCTCCTCTCAATTCTCCTACACCCACGGCAGATAGGGACCGAACTGTCTCGCGACGTTCTAAACCCAGCTCACGTACCACTTTAATCGGCGAACAGCCGAACCCTTGGGACCTGCTC
>JANQQA010000097.1 GCA_028285205.1 Bythopirellula sp.
GTTCAAAGTGGTCAGCGCGGCCGTGATGGGGGTTATCGGCGGGTGGTGGACCGATTTGCAGAAGGTGGGACCGTCATTGTCGATCGTTTCCAATCCACCGGACGCGGATGGTCTGCCGCCGAGCCGTTGGCGGGCGTTATTCGCGCATAGTGCGGAATTGCTACGCTCGATTTGGCGCTGGTTGGTGATCGGCATCCTCGTTTCAGCGGCGATTTCCACCTGGGTGCCGACAGGAGCCATCTCGGACTTCGCTGGTGGCAACGAGCTTGTGGCGATGTTCGCAGCACTCGTGATCGCCGTGCCATTGTACGTGTGTGCCACCGCGTCGGTGCCGATCGCCGCCGCACTGGTCGGCGCGGGGTTGCCAGTCGGGGCGGCGTTGGTGTTTCTGATGGCGGGCCCGGCAACCAACATGGCCACGATCGGAGCCGTCTATCGCACCCTCGGCAAACGAGCGCTATCGATCTACCTCACCACCGTCGTGATTGGCAGCGTGCTGTGCGGCTGGCTCTTCGGCTTCTTGATCGACGCCGACGGGGTTGCAACAGCACACGTGCACGAACAGCACGCCTGGTGGAGCACGGCGAGTGCGATCTTGCTGCTAGCCTTGCTGTGTTGGTTTGCCGGCGAGGATATCAGGCGAAGATTCGGCGGCAGTCCGAATCCAACGGAGCAGCGTCACGACGATCCGCAGCACGGCAGCAACCAATCATGTTGTGAGTAGCTCTATTCCCGCGATTCACCGATTTGCTGGCCCTCGTCTGGCCAAAGCTGCAAAATAGGTGCTGGGAGGCTGGCGGCGAAACCCAACGCGCCGCATTTCCATCGAATCGACGACCAGTCCGGACAGAGAGAATCTTATGAGGTGCTCGTTTGACGCTTGGTTAGTGTACGTGCCAATGCTTGTTTTCACGTGTGGAGGCTCAAGCCCGACGGCGCAAGCTGTCACCCCAGACGATCCCGGCACCGGCGACGTGTTGTTTTCTATCAACACGACGGCAAACCAACGGGCGATTTCGCCTTACATCTACGGCATGAACTCGTTCGCCAATTCGTCACTGACGAACCCTGCGACCAGCGACCGCCTCGGAGGTAACCGTTGGACGGGATACAACTGGGAAACCAATGCATCTAATGCCGGAAGCGACTGGTACCACCACAGCGATAACTACCTGGTGGGCGGTCAAACCAACACACCGCCAGGCCAGGCGGTGTTGCCCACACTGCAGGCTTCCGCGGCCAACGGTCGCGCGACGATCGTCACCGTCCCGATGGCTGGATATGTTGCGGCTGACACCAACGGCACCGTCGACGAAACGGAGATCGCCCCGTCGTCGCGATTCCGAGAAGTGGTGGCGGAAAAGACGAGCATCTATCCCGGCTCATCGCTGTCGACGACGCCCAACGAGAACGACGGCTACGTCTTCACCGACGAGTTCGTCCATTGGGTAGAAAACAACCGACAGAACAATCAGCCCGTATTCTACTCATTAGACAACGAACCTGGACTGTGGGGCGAATCGCTACCGCCCGGGTGGGACTCCGGCGAGCAGTTCGTGAGAGATCCTTCGCCGGGAGGACGCACTCATCCGACGATCCATCCTTACGAGGCCACGTTCGCGGAGTTGCGGAACAAAACCATCGCCCATGCGAGTGCGATCAAGAACGTAGCACCCAACGCCATGGTGCTTGGTGGTGTGGGGTACGGCTGGCAAGACTTCCGCGAACTGCAAGGCGCGCCCGACAAGGTTACCAACCCTGCGCATCCCGGCGGAGACGACATCGACGGAGGCGAACTGCACTACTACGAATGGCTGTTGCAGGAAGTCGCCGCCGAGGAGCTAGCGCAAGGACGGACGCTGATGGATGTACTCGACCTGCATTGGTATCCCGAAGCGCAGGGCGGCGGGGTACGGATCACCGAGAACAACAACTCGCCAGAGGTGGTCGCCGCGCGCGTCCAGGCGGGCCGGTCGCTGTGGGATCCCACGTACGCGGAAGTGAGTTGGATTTCACAATGGATGACCAGCGCGCCTGGGGAAACCTACGGACCGGTGGAACTGCTGCCGCGCGTCCAGCGTGATATCGAAGACTTCAAACCGGGCACGAAGATCTCGATTAGCGAATACAACTATGGCGGGACCAACCACATCTCAGGGGCCATCGCGCAGGCGGACGTGCTGGGTGTCTTCGCCAGCCAAGAAGTTTTCGCGGCGAACATGTGGAACCTTCACGGTGATGCCCAATCGCAGTTTGCGTCCGGGGCGTTCAAGATGTACCTCGACTACGACGGCTCTGGGGGCGCGTTCGGCGATACGATTGTCGACGCCGCGACCGACGCGCTGGCTGACTCGGCCGTCTACGCCAGCATCGATGCAGACGACCCCCAGCAGGTCACGATCGTCGCGATCAATCGCACCGCAGATGCGTTGGACACAGCGATTGCCGTCACGAGCGACTATCGTTTCGACTCGGCCGAGGTCTATCAGTTGACGAGCGCCACCAGTTCGCCGGTCAACGCCGGCACGATTTCGATCGATCTGGTGAACGCATTCCGCTACAACATGCCTGCCTACAGCGTGTCCACCTTGGTGCTAAATGCGATCAGCGAAGACGCCGACTTCGACCAGGATGGATTCGTCAGCGGCGACGACTTTCTAAGGTGGCAGACGGGCTTCGGAATCGACTCCGGCGCCGAGCTCTCGCAAGGCGACGCCAACGGCGACGGAACCGTCGATTCCGCCGACTTGGAAATCTGGAGACAGCAATACGGCTCGGCCACCGCACTCAAGGGAACGCAGATCCCGGAACCCTCGACCACCCTGCTGCTGGTGAGCGGTTGCACTTTGCTTCGACTGGCTGTCGGGAGGGTCAAGCACTGACGGATAAGCACTTGTGGATCATCTCTCGCATCTTCTGTCCATTGTTCGCAACTTCGAGCAGTTGGGGCGAGGCCGAAATACTGCTTACGGTCAACGAAGTCGAGGCGCATCGGTAGCCGCGCAGATTTAGGTTGACTACTATCGGTTGCTATCGCCTTGCGCATCGCAAACCCCAGAGGTTGAATCTGAGTTCAAGCAGGAGTGGCAGAAGGCGAACGTTGCCGCCTACAAATTGGTTTCTGCTTGGAAAGTCGCGTTTGAGAAAGGGCCGCTGCCAAACGAGCTTCAGTGTCCCTGAACCGCGAGCACGAGTTGAAATGGCGGTACAAGCCGCTTAGAGATGAGATCCGAATAGCGTACGGGCTCGACGGAATCTGGAAGTTCGCGACAATCTCGTCCTGGCGCCGTTTAATCTTAAGCCGCCGCTGTTCTTGGTGGGCGCAACTCACAGGAAGTGGGAGCAGAACTGGTGATGTTTTTAGTTCTGTACCAACCGAACGAGCTGAGGAACAAGTGGGCGGCAATGTTCTCTGTTGTCTCAGACTAGAGCATGCTCAACTCGTCAAGAGTCTTGAAGCAAATGCCTTTGAAATCTTGCGACTTAAGGTGAGTGGCCAATTCCTCACTAACCATCCAGTAAGGCAATTGAGAGGTTTTTGCAATCCAAAAAAGATGCCTGCCTCTGATTGCTTCTTCTCTTAGGACAGGCTTGCGAATAATTCGAATCTTCCCATTCTCTCTCAAATCATAGTCTGATTTTTCGAAGTCAAAACAATCAACTTCTAGGCCAAGGTGGGCCATATAAAAACGACCTTCTTCGAAAGGACTGCCACCTTTGTCAAGCATCACAATGTCAAAATACTGAACCTCGCCGCTGGTATACCGTTCGAGTTCTTTCCGTAACCGAGTTGAGACGATTCTCATTCTACCGGCTCGAAAATAGTCGTTGAGGACGCCAGACTCGTATTGCACTACTGGTTTGGGAAAACTGTCAGTGGCTATGGGAACGTGCTGCGATATTCCGATCAACTCGTCCAAATTAACCACACTGAATTCCGTAAGGCTGGACTCAGGGTCTTCTCTTAGTACTAGTGCCATTTCCGATTCAGGTGCTTGCTATTCAATCTCAACTCCGAGTGATCTAGCCCTTGTCGGAGTCGACCTGAGAATTGGTCTTTTCTTTTAACCAGTTCCTTGTATGACAAGGCTCCACTTACATTTGCCCACTCGCGATCTAGGATTCTGAGATCGTCGACGGTAAGAGGACATATTCATTGCCTGCCACTTCGCAGGGTGTTGGTCTTTATGGTAAGGGGCTTTAGCTCAAGTGCAAGATAGGGATCATCTGGAAGCGGCACTAAGTTTAGCGCGTGGTTAGTATCAACCCACATGCGCTGCTGCCTTGAGGTCCTTCTTGTCTTCGTCTTGTCTCACAGGAGTCACGTGACTTACATCTCTCTTGGCAATCTTCTCCATGGATTCATCGAATGCGTGCAGTACTTGTGAAGGTTTAGCCACTAGGTCAGCATCCGCCGAACGATGCGGAAACCGCCCCGTCAAGGGAGTCAAGCATAGCCTGACCTACGAGTTTCCCGGCGTTTAGGGCCGGTCGATTGATTGGCACACCCCAACGGCCACCGCTTCGCGCTGCCCACCTTCCCCAGCGGGGTGGCCAAAAGTCGTGCTCGCCTTGGATGGGGCGATCGTCGATAATTGGGCGTGCAGTGGAGATTGCGGGCGACACGCGCGGTCTCTTGGTCTTTGGCAATCGAATGATTCACGTGCATCGGTGCGCATAGAATTCCGTGGTGGATGTAGCTGCGCGCGTAGCATTGGCGGACACGAAACACGACGAGGTACCAGCGGCGAGCGGCGCATAAGCTCACGGATTGCCGTAGAATGCAAAACTGGTTGGTTTTTGCGTAGCTCGATAGCTGGAAAGACCTGCCAATAAGGGGCTTGGAAGAATTCAAGCACGCAATATTGAGGACTTTTGCGTTAAAAAACGCGTTTTCGCGAACCGTGCAGAAGCGCAAAAAGGAGCAAAAACCTCGGCAGCCTTCGCATCCGGCTTAAGAAATCGCGCCGCCACAGCTGCTGCCGGCGCCTGCCGTGCAGCCGTAGCAGTGGTCACCAGTGGCGATCCGCCGATTGGCGAGGTCGTCGAGAGTGACCTGCCATAGGAAGTGCTCTTCGTGCTGCGGGACACGGAGATCCAACGCATAGTTGAAATCACAATCGTGCAGTCGGCCTTGGCTGTCGATGTGGATTTGGTGGCGGCACATCAGCCCTTCGACGGTCGCAGGATTGTACGCGTCGAGGAGAACTTGCATGTAGGTTTCAAGTTTCCCTTGCCGTTGCAAATCATCACGCCAGCGTTTGATGGGCATGTTGGTTATCGTCCACAGCTGGTTGAAGACGATGCCGAATCGCTCGTCGAGTTCGCGGTGATAGTCGGCTGCCAGACTTTCCTGCGGCGGCGGCAGGCTCGGGCCGACGGGATTGTAAACGAGATTGAGCTGCAGCGACGGGTCGCGACCGTAGCCGACTTCGTTGAGCCGAAGCAGGCCATCGATCGAGGCATCGTAGGCGTCGCGTCCACGTTGCTTACGGACGTTGTCTTCCAAATAGCAGGGGAGCGAGGCAACGACTTCGACTTGATGGTCGGCCAAGAATTGTGGGATCCAGTCGTAAGACGCGCCTGAACTTGGATCGCGAAAGGGAATGATGGTGGGATTGCAGCGATCCATGACGCGTTTGCCGAGGGCGCGACACTGGGAGACGAGCCGCTTGAAGTGCGGATTCATCTCGGGGCTGCCCCCGGTGAGATCAACGACTTCGATGCCGGGATTCTGCTGCAACCAGCCGAGCACGCGATCGACAGTCTCGCCGGACATGTTTTCGGAGGCTGCGGTCTTCAGCGGAGAAGAATCGACGTGGCAGTGCTTGCAGGCGAGATTGCAAACCAGTCCGACATTGATCTGCAGCGTCGTGATCTGCTGAGCACTGCGCAAGGCACCGCCGTCGAACCGACGGAAGAACGCGTTTTCCGCAAGCACAGGCAGCGGATTTGTGGAGGCAATACTCACGATGCAGAGTCCAAGTGACGCAACTTTGTCAGCAGCACCCGCCGCCCTGGTAGTGCCAGGTCGACTCGGTGATCACCAGGTCCTCGCGTCCGAGCGACTCGAGCGCTTGCGCCGTCTTGTCACAGACGGGCATCGGCAAGTTCTGGTGCAAAAGATGACCTTTGCCATCGTTGAAGGTCTCGTCAGGACCGGTGTAAATCGCATCCCGTCCCGTGAAGATGCAGGGCCCGTCGTCAGGCATCGGGGTCTTGAATGCGGCGACCTCGATGGTTTCCAGCAGCAAGTCGCTGTCGAGTTCGTACGTGCGAGCATCGAGCATTCGGTACGGCTTACGGCTGCGAACTTCGATGGCACCGAAGCCAGCAGATACAATTTGGCCTAGGTACTCATCGAGTGTGAGCGCTCCCGAAATGCATGCCGCGCGTAGGTTTTCATCATCCTGGAGCCGTTGTGGGATGGGACGGGTTGTGACCGGGTCGGACATGACCAGCCGGCCTTGCGGTTTGAGGACTCGGAGGATCTCGCCCAGAGCGCGCTCGAGGTCGCCTCCAGTCTTGAAGATGTTGAAGAGGCAGTTTTGGGCGGCGAAGTCGACCGTCTCGTCGTCGACGCCCAGATGAAGTGCGTCGCCGTCGCGAATGTCGATGAAGGAAGGATCGAACCAGTCGTTGGTCTCGGCGGCCAGTGCGATGTTCTTTGCGGCGGCTTCGCGCATCTCGGCAACGGGATCAATCGCAATCACTCCGCCTGGCCGGCGACAGAAGTAAGCAAGCTGCAGTGCTTCGAGACCTCCGCCAACGCCAACGTACATCGCGGTCTGGTCATGTCGCATGTCTTGCAGGTGCACGGTCGTGCCGCACCCGTAGTTCATGTCGTACATGATGTCGGGTATGTGCAGGCCCGGCAGATAACGCGGCGCCTGGGGAACACAGCAGAGATTCGCGGCTGGTGTGATCGCCGCGTCGCGATAGACGTTCCGAACGGTATCGTGGTAGCTAGCAGTATCGCTGGGCATCGAATTAGGTTTCCTGTGGTTTATGAGCAGCGTTAGTCTAGCAACTCTTTGCATTCATGTTTACACGAGTTTCTAAGATCGACAGTAATCCAGCTCACACATCAAGCGCAGAATGGCTCTCGATCGCGGGGAGATTGCGGCTGAACTTCAGCTACTGGCGGGCGGAGCCGTCGATCCGCGCATGATCAGCTCAGCTCCGACACGTACGGTTGTCGGCGTATTGTCCGCCGATTCGTCTTCCAGCCGTTCCAAGATACGCTGTGCCGCCCGCCGACCGATTTCCTTGGGCTGCTGCCGCATGGTTGTCAGTGGCGGATGGAGTTTCGCGGCAAAGTCGAGATCCGCGAAGCCGATGACGGAGAGATCTTCCGGAATTCGCAGCCCGAGTTCTTGAGCTACTTCGTAGACATAGAGTGCTTCGTGGTCAGTGACGGTGAACACGGCCGTCGGTCGGGGATCCTGCGTGAGAATTTCGCGCGCGACCTCAAGTCCGTTGGACCCCCACTGATTCATGCGGAAGCTGTTCGCGTCCAGACCTTTCAGCTCGGCGATCGCACTTTCGAACGACGCACGACGTCGCACGGCCCACGCTTGCCAGGAGGTCTCGCGTGAGGAGAAGCAGGCGATCCTTTCGTGCCCCAAGGAAATCAGGTGCTCCGCGACCGCCCGCGTGCTGTGCTCTTCGTCGGTTTCGATCGAATCGGCGATCTGGTCTTTGGAAAACTCGTGGTCGATCACCACGACGGGAACACGACGTTCGATAAGCTCACGAAAATGGTCGTAGTACGCCACCGCGAAACAGGGCCAGAGGATCAGCCCATCAATGCGCCGGTCTAACAAGCGACTGATCTGTTCCAGGCCCTGCTTGTCGCTCTTTTCCAAATGGGGCATCTCGTGACAGTCGCCGACCCAGACAGTGATCGGTAGATAGTCGGCCGCCGCCAGTTCGACATGGATGCTCGCCAGCACATTGACCCAGAACGAGTCGACGGGCGGAATCATCACTCCGACGGTCTTCGTCCGGCCCGTCTGAATCCCGTTGACCAACAGATTGCGCCGCCAGCCGAGTCTCTGCGCTTCTTTGAGCACGCGGTCACAAGTCTCCGCGCCAAATCGGTCGCGCTCGCCCCGCAAGATACGCGAAGCGGCACTCAACGAGACGTTCGCAGCCTCGGCAACATCTTTTAACCTGGGAGCGGAAGAACCTGACATGAGTTGAGGCCCTGGAATGTTGAATAGTTCTCAACGTTTATCTTTGTCTAGAACTTGGTCAGTGGCAATTACCGATTCACCGAAGTGGCGGGTCTGCAAACTGCTCAACTACTTGAACATCATGGGTCGCAATGATAGGGTGTTGTCTCGGAGTGACTTTGCGATGGCGAAGAGGGCCATTTGGCAGTCTACTACGATGCGGTGGGAGCTGCATCATGCACTGCCGACGCCCGCCTCAGCGAGGTGATTGCTTTTACTAAGGATAACTCGCGAGTCCTTTACCGCAGCGACGCACTTGCACGTGCCGGAGTTCTTTTCTGAGAGACTGCGCGAGTGACTCGTCATAGAGTGTAGCGATGATCGCCATCAATTCTTGGACAATCCATCCGATCGACGTTTCCATTCTCGTCGTTTACTTCATTAGCATCGTTGTTGCTGGAGTGGTGTTGGCGCGACGAGCCCGGCAGAACATCGACTCGTATTTCCTCGGCGGCCGGAAGATTCCCTGGTATCTGCTGGGCATCTCCAACGCCTCAGGGATGTTCGACATCACCGGCACGATGTGGGCGGTCATGCTGATGTTCGTCTACGGCATGAAGAGCGTGTGGATCCCGTGGGTGTGGCCGACGTTTAATCAAATCTTCTTGATGATCTTCTTGAGTGCCTGGCTGAGAAGGTCCAACGTACTCACGGGTGCGGAGTGGTTGAAGACGCGGTTTGGGGAAGGAAAAGGCCTGGAATTGGCCCACTTCAGCGTGGTTCTGTTCGCAATCGTCACGGTGATCAGTTACTTGGGCTACGCCTTCGTGGGCATTGGCAAGTTCGCGACTGTTTTCTTGCCCTGGGATTTAAGTCCCAACACGTATGCCATGTTGATCATGGCGGGCACCGCCTGCTACGTCGTGGCGGGTGGGATGTATAGTGTGGTGCTAACCGACTTGGTGCAGTTCATCCTTCTCTCCGTGGCCTCGATTGCGGTGGGTTTTATCGCAATGGCCAACACAACGGTCTCGGAGATCGACGCGGCAACGCCGTCGGGCTGGTCGTCCATTGGCATCAGTTGGGACCTTGGCATCGACTGGTCTGGCAAACTCGACTTCGCCAATGAGACACTACAGGGCAGTGACTATCAGCTGTTTACCATCTTCATCATGATGGCCGTGCTCAAGGGAATTCTCTCCAGCATCGCGGGCCCAACTCCTAACTACGATATGCAGCGCATTCTCGCCACTCGAGGACCGCGTGAGGCGAGTTTGATGAGCGCGATTGTCTCGCCAATTCTGTACGTACCAAGATACTTCTTGATCGCCGGCATCACTGTGTTGGGTCTTGTCTACTACAGCAGCGAACTGGCCAGACTTGGCTCGGACGCCGATTTCGAACAAGTCTTGCCGTACGTGATGCAGAACTTCTTGCCGGTGGGCCTGAAAGGGATCCTGCTGGCGGGGCTGTTTGCAGCATTCATGAGTACCTTCGATTCGACGATTAATTCTGGCGCAGCCTACCTGGTCAATGACATTTACAAACGGCATCTTCGACCGGACCAGTCCAGCGCTCACTACGTCAAAGCAAGCTATATCAGCTCAATTGCGATTGTGATCGTTGGTGCTGTAGTTGGCGTCGCGCTCTGTGGTTCCGATGGCTGGCTGACCCAAGCCGCCAGAGAGGCAGCAGCGCAAGCAGCCGAAGCTGCACAGCCGGCTAACGATGGTTGGTCGATCGACAAGTTCTTGCAATGGTTTACCGCTGGTCTGTTTGGAGGTTACATCGCCCCCAACCTACTGAAGTGGGTATGGTGGCGGCTGAACGGGTTCGGCTACTTCGCCGGCATGATCGCAGGAATCTTTGTAGCAATTGCTTCCTTGAGCGTGGACAGCTACGTCGCTTCGCTGGGTGAACAGTTCCCCGACTGGCAATCAACATTGCAAGATTTGGACCCTTACCTGACCCCGGTGAATTTGTTTCCAGTGATCTTTCTACTTAGTGGCTGCGTTGCGATGATCGCCAGCATGCTCACTCCCGCGGACGACTCCAAAGTGCTCGAGCAGTTTTACAGCACAGTCCGCCCGTGGGGTTTCTGGGAACCGATCAAGCAAACGCTGAAGTCTCGCGACCCGAACTTCAAAGGCAACGATCGTTTCCTCAGCGACATGTTCAACTGCGCGGTGGGAGCCATTTGGCAAATTGGCTTAACCGCGTTTCCGATCTACGTCGTCCTTCGCAACTGGACGGCCGCCGCTGCCGCACTTGGGGTGATCGCGGTCACGACAGTCTATCTGAAGTTCAAATGGTACGATCAGCTACCACCTCCGGAGACGACTTAGCCGCGCCGAGGATCCTCGAATCGAGCCGCCAAGCTTACTTTGGATCAACACGGCCACTGGTCAGAGGGGCAGCGTACGACGTTTGCAACTCAGCCCTCAGCTGCCGAAGCTCACTTCAAACTGGCACGATCGGTTTTGCACAGTAAAGCCAACGCTTTTTCGTCGAGCAAAACCATGCGCCGCACCCCTTGTTTTCCCGCTTCTAGCCGGCAATAAGCGCAAGCATAACCCACGTCTTCGCCCCGGTTCGCGATCACTTGGCGGACGCTCTCGCCCCACGCAACTTTCACGTTTCGCCCTCTATTGTAAATTTCGCCTTGGTCAATTCCACGACGAATTTTGGCCGACGGCGGGTCCGTGGGATCGAGAGCCTTCAGTTGCCATCACACTCTGTCGGGGCCGTAGGCGCATTGCGTCCGGGTGCGTCACGCTCGCTGCCGAAGCACTTTGCGAACCATCGGCGTGAGCACCAACGGCGCTCAAATTGCATTCCAGTAGCTGGCTGCTTCAAAGCGAGTGCAAACAGCAGAACGTAGGATGGCGCCGTTAGGCCCACCTTCTCTAGCGCATCGATGGGCAGCCGCTTCGCTCTGGCCCATCCTACACTTCACGCACCCTACGGGCTGCATCCGTTAGATCTTGAGGCCGAGCTCTTGAGAACCTGCTTCGTTCATTCGATTTTGGTTAAACGCAAACGCTTGTTGTTACCTCGGTCTAGAACAATCACTCCATCGTTCCAGGACACAAGCGGCATAGGGTGGTTCTCAGAAGTGTAGCCAACTGCGGTCAGAGGAAGGGCAACCGCTGCCTCGAATCCTTGAGGTTCAACCAATAGCCCCCATTTGTCGAGTTTCCATACTCCATGCCAAGCATCGACGACTAAATGCCCATTCTGTACAATCTCAGTTGTGACCGAACCATCTTGCATGAAGACATAATCATACACTTCGTTTGCAACTCGCCCGGTATAATCAGCTCGCCAGCGTCCAACTAGTAGCTTTTCTGATGCGCCTAAGGTGCGTTGTCTTTGCCACGAAAAGGCAACCAATACCGTCACGATGGCCAGAACTGCCATCAATATCAGTATTGGCTCAGTTCGTTTGCTTGAATGTTGTTGCATAACGGCCTGTGACTACTGCGGGGCAATTTGTCAAACCTCCTGTAGTATACCAGAACACAACTTGCCTGCGTACGAGGTAGTAATCGCTATACAGGAGTAAATTCACCGGGGCCGGCAAGGAATGGCTGCGCAATTCGCGCATCGAAGGGAGTCTTCAATTTTGGAATCTGAACGTAACGGCTCAGCGCGTAGTGTGCGTGAAACGCACCGCTCCAATGCCCGCTTGAGGTGCGTTACGCTATCGCTTCACGCTCCCTACGGACTGGTTCAAAGCGAGTGCAAACAGCAACACGTAGGATGGTGCCGTTGGGCCCATCTTCTCTAGCGTATCGATGGGCCGCCGCTTCGCTCTGGACCATCCTACACTTCACGCACCCTACGGGCTCGATGGTGCATCCGTCAGTCAACGAGCGACTTCTCAAAGAGCGTTACGTCATCGATTCACGCACCCTACGGACTAGTATAGAATGTAGCCAGTCGCAGATTCAAACCTAGCCGCTTTACACCCATTAATCTGGAGTGCCAAACGATGCCTACCACAGGAACATTCTTCAAAGCGTGGCTTTGCTTCTTCTTGCTCGCCACATTCGGTGGATTTGGTGTTGGAATGATCTTGGGCATGATTGTTGGAATGGTGATGGCGGCGTCCGGTGCCGATCTTCAACAGATCCAAACGCTCAGTGGTTTTCTTGGGTTTATTGTGGCAATGCCGATCTCATTTGTTTGCTTTCGTTGGGCGGTGGTCCGGTTCATCCTTCCGACGATACAGACTTCCAGCACCGACACCGCAAATACCTTGTAGAGCGATCCGGTTCTTAACGGGTCGCATTTACACGTCCTGTCGCCAGTTCTTCGACGCTAAGATTCAAGTAGAATCCACCAGCGGCGGGACGCACCAACGGGGTGCTGCTCGGGCGAGATAGGCCGTAGGATGGGCCACTTCGAAGCGGCGGCCCATCGATTCGTCGGATGTCGAATCTGACCTTTCCCTTTTCATTAGAAAACCGTCCATTCGACGACGTACCACTCGTTGGCGTTGCCCCAATCGCGAGAGCGTAGGGACCGCGACCGACGTAAAACGCACCACTTCAATGCCCGCTCGAGGTGCGTTACGCTATCGCTTGACGCACCCTACGGACTACAAACGTTCCCAATATGATACTGGAAGGAAGAGCGGAGCTAGCATTTGAAACACGAAGTAAGCAGATGAGACTGCGGCACCGGAAAGTAACAATACTCCGTTCAGTGACCGGGCTCTCACTGAATAGCCTAGTGTGAAGGACCCCATGAGTATCGAGTTCATAAAACTCGTAAGTAGTAGTAGCCCTTGAGGAAACTCTGGCATACGCTTGTCAGCGTAGATGCTCGATAACCACGAGGCGTTTTCTCCGACGGAGAAACGCGCTAGCTGGTAGGCAAGAAGCCAAACTATAGACCAAATTGAAGTAATCAGAGCCAGGCGCTCGGCACCAGCACGTCTTTCCGTGGCTGAAGCGGTGGCAAACTCACTGCCTATTTTGAAGAGACGAGCACGCTCGTAGGTATGTACGCTGAAGCTCAGGGCTGCTATGTAGCAGAGAAGACCTAGAATCTCATGATTCGTAGCAGAATGTGGCAAGTGAGATTCCGACCTGTACAACCGAATCAAGATATTTGCTAGTCACGAATTCGAGGGACGAACGAAAGCTATTCGCTCAATATGGATTGTATCTTGCGTGTTTCTACACGACAAAGGCCATAGCTACTGCCTTCGCGCAATCAGTACAGATGCGCCGGAAACCCACGACTCGATGAGCTGCCGCTGAGCTTTGACCCATCCTACGTAATCGCTCAAACGAGCATGCAGACGCAACCGCACCTGCTCGGTACTCGGGCGCGGCTGCTCTAGGACTCATGTGCTGTTGCCAGGGACCGCTTTGCTACTGTCCGCCTGTCACTAGGTCGGTCTTATAGATTGGCAAATGCCGGTAGTAGACTTCGAGCATGTACGTGGAGAGGCACGTTGTGAAGAGTCTGCCCGCCTGGTCGCCCCACTCGTCTCCGTTGGGGTCCCAACTGCCGCGTTCCTTGCCTTCCTGCACCTGACGCTCCGGAAGCAGCGACTTCATGCGTTCGTTCCACGCGCGCCAGTGCTTGCCTTCCATGTGGTGACAGACTTGAGTGCCATAGTACCAGTAGTAGACGTCCCGATCGCCGCGTTCCCACGACGGGAGGTTGTCAATCAAGATATCGGCACCGCGCTGGAGTCGCTTGTCATCGTGCGGCCAGCCCAAATATTGCCGACATAGTAATCCCTCGGCCGTCATACTCGCGGTCGCGCCTGGATGGGAGCGGTGATAACCATAAGCGGCTCCACCGCTGTAACTCACTGTGTCCAAAAAGCGGCCAATCTTTTGCAGAGCTGGAGTTGGCACTTCCAATCCCGCCATGCGGGCACTTTGCAGCGCCATCACAAACCAGCCCGTGACGGAGAGATCGCTATCCGTGCCTGGTGAGTACCGCCAGCCACCCTCTTTGGCTTGGATCTTCACCGCATAGTTGACTGCTCGCTGCGCCGGTTCGCGATAAAGGGAGTTTCTGGTCATGCCATACAACTCGCAGAGCGCGATCGTGCAGATGGCCTGCGTGTAGAGTTGTCCGTTCTGCCGGCCGCTGTTCCCAAAAAAGATTCCCTCTTCATTGAGTCCTCGCAACAGGCTCTTCCATGCGCGCGAAGTCACGTTGGTAAACTCGTGTTGAGCATCACCATGTGGCGTGTAGCCGGCACCTTGAAACGCCAGTAGCGCCATGCCTGTCGCTGCTTCGCGATTCTCGATTACGGACCCGTCGCTGTAGGCGCCCTTCAGGCTCCACATGCCCGAGCTCGTTTGATAACGCTGCAACCACCGCAAAGCCATCATCACTGCTCGTTGCGTGGACGCGTTGCCGCCGTAGGCATCAAGTAGTTTCTGCTGCATTCCCTCAGATCGACCAGTCAGCGCCATTTGTATCGGCGAGGAGATCGCCAGCGCTTCGGTTTCGAGTACCAGCGGCTCGATTTCCGTCGGCTCGACCAGCACCGGGTCTTCTAGCGCTACGAGTTCTTGAGGCTCCAGCGCGGCATCGGCCATATTTTCTGGCGTATCGAGGTTCAGATCGAATTCGCTGCCGTCCAACTCGTCGAAGCCATCGTAGTCGTCCAGACGCAGAAGCAGTTCCGTACGCTGCTCAGGGACAATGAAAAGCAGCCCCAAGATGATCACGGCCAGCATGTGCAGCGCCGCACTGAACAACCAAGCGGGCGCTTCGAGGACCAAATCGCTGATGGAGACCAGGGGAGGCAGATCCTCACGATCGTCCGTCGACGAGGTTGACTCGTTATGTGCGGAATTCTCAGCCGCGGATGAGTTCAATGCGGCGGCAGCCCGGCTCGTGTTGAAACTGTCGGCAGGCCGCGCCGCGGCTGACACGGATGCGGTAGTCCCCGCACCAACCGCCTCTAAGACGGGTGGGTTAGCGCGTAGCTCCGGTGGGCCTTCGCCGATGGTCAGGCGGGGCTCCGAACTAGCCATGCATTTCTCCGTTCCAGGACTTTCGCGAGGAGATCCTCGTCATGCTCATCGAGCGACGACATCTGGTGCTCGAAGAGCCTAGCTTAAGTCTACCGCCAGGTAGAGGTCTCGGCAAGTAAACACAGCCTGTGTAGGCATTTACGTTGATTTGGAGATCGCATCGTCCGCGAGTGCTGACCCCGATTACGATATCGGACAAACGTGAACCTCACGACTAGTCAATTGACTGTTTAGGACCTGCAACGTTGCAGATTGCAGCCGAGTCCCACCGAACCGTGTGGGAATCTGTCAATTGATCCGATTCGGCAACTCGCAAATGGGCCGAGTAACTCGCACACAGCGACCGATTGCGTGCTTTTGCGACCGCACTAGCTGTTGGCTGCTAATGAATGAGAAATTAAACTCATAACTGTGACTTCACCTATTTCGACCGCGACCAATCTCTGAGTCGCGTTGGCTTTTCGTATCGAGTGACTTACCAATGTTCCGCTTACTGACCGGCGCCCTTTTTGTAACTACCCTGATGCTCTCGACTTCGCTGGCGCATGCCGAGGAAGCACTGAAACCGCGCGTGTATCGCCTGAGCCCCGAACCCGGGCTGCAGTATCGACTGCAGGAAATGCTCGTGCAGACGGTTCCGGGCGATGTGATCGAGTTCAGCGAGGGACGTTTCGCACTGACCAGACAGATCGATATTGCTACTGACAACATCACAATTCGTGGTCAGGGCGAAGGCAAAACGATTCTCAGCTTCAAAGGCCAGTTGTCAGGCGGCCAAGGCATTGAAGCGACCGGCAACAACTTTGTCATGGAGAGACTGGCGATCGAGGATACTGCCGGCAACGCCATTAAGGTCGTTGGCTCGCGGAACGTCACCTTTCGCGACGTGCGCGTGGAATGGACGGGTGAGCCAAAATCGAGCAATGGAGCCTACGGATTGTATCCGGTTCAATGCAGCAACGTGCTGCTGGAAAATTGCCAGGCTTACGGCGCTTCCGACGCAGGCGTTTACGTCGGCCAGTGCCGCACTGTTATTGTGCGTGGCTGCCGCGCGGAGCGGAATGTCGCAGGGATTGAGATTGAGAACACCGTCGGCGCCGACGTGTACGACAACGTGTCCACTAACAACGCTGCCGGGCTGTTGGTGTTCGATTTACCCGGTTTGCAATTGAAGGCCGGACGGAATGTTCGCGTGCATCGAAATCGTGTGTTCGCCAACAATCACAAGAATTTTGCCGCCAAAGGAAACATGGTCGCGACCGTGCCCTCGGGTACCGGCATGATGGTCATGGCGACCGACCACGTCGAAGTGTTCGACAATGACATCCAAGACAACCAGACCACCAGTATCGCGTTGGTCAGTTATTTGGCCTCTGGCAAGAAGCTGAAGGACACGACGTTCGATCCCGTTCCCGAAGCGGCTTCGATCCACGACAATCGAGTTTCCGGCGGGGGAACGAACCCCCAAGGCGAATTGGGCAAAGCACTGGTCCCTGTGCTGGGCACGCCGCTGCCGGAGATCCTGTTCGACGGAATCTATCCGGAGGACAAGTTGGTGGATGGCGAAGTGCCCGACGCGTTGCAGCATTCGATTGTCAACAACGGCGATGCTTCGTTCATCAACTTCGATTTGCCGAATCTATCGCTTGAGAAGGTAGCGGCCGGTAAGTACAAGCCCTCGCGCGACCTCACACCGTTCTTGAAGCCGCGACCAGCCCTCGCAAGCATTGAGTTGCAACCGCACGATCCGCCAACGTCCGCGCCGGCCAAGGCCGTGATCGCCTACCGCACAGCACCAAAGTTGCTATCCGAATACGGATTGTTCGAGGGTAACGGATCCACACAGCAACCCGCTGAGGGTGTTGTGCCCTACACGCTCAACACCACTCTATTCTCGGACTACACAGCGAAGTACCGCTTCATCCGTGTTCCCGACGGATCGAGCTTCGAGTTTGTCGAGCATGGCATGTTCGACTTCCCCGAGGGAACGGTGATCGCTAAGACTTTTTCGTATCCGCACGACATGACCGATCCCACCAAGGGTGAGCGTCTGCTTGAAACCCGGATCGAATTGCTACAGGACGGGGAGTGGTATGGTTTTTCGTATCGTTGGAACGACGAGCAGACGGACGCGACGTTGTCGTTGGGCGGTGGCGAGATGGAGGTCGAATGGATTCACCACGATGGCACCAAGCGGACGAATCACTACGAGATCCCGAATCCAAACCAGTGCCTCAACTGCCATTCGCAAAACAAGGTCTACGTGCCAATCGGCCCAACCGCCGACAACATGGATCGCGAGGCTCAATACGGCGACGAGCATGTCAATCAGTTGGAGCATCTCGCCAATCTGCACTGGCTGAAGAACCTGCCCGCCGCCGAGGACCGCGAGCCGCTGCCGATTGCCTACGACGAATCGACCGGCACGCTCGATGAACGTGCTCACGCGTGGTTGCATGTGAATTGCGCTCACTGTCACAGCCCCGAAGGAATCGCAGGATCTTCCGGCCTCGACTTGCGCTATTCGCAGGCAGACCCGACGAAGTTTGGTGTCTGGAAAGCCCCGGTCGCGGCTGGCCATGGTTCGGGCGGACGGGAGTACGACATCGTGCCCGGCGAACCAGATGAATCAATTCTGCTGTTCCGTATGGAATCCGACGATCCCAGCATCCGCATGCCGAACGTTGCGAGAAGTATCGTTCCGGAGGAAGCCGTCGAGCTGATTCGCGAGTGGATCGCGGCGATGCCCAAAGAGAACTAGCAGAGACGAGTCGGCGGTTACGACACAATCCCATTGAAGCGTTGGAGCGATCGATGCTTTCTACTGCTGTCGAGACTGACACCGCGACCACTGAGCTCCGACGCGGCGCCGCGCGTCTGGTGACCATGCCAATCTCCCAGCGGCGACAACTGCTGCGTGACTGCCTCGCCGGTGTCCAGCAGCATTGGCGGCGTTGGTGCGAATTGTCGTGGGAGGCCAAACGCATTCCCAACGGCGACCCAGCCCGCTCGGAAGACCCGATGTCTGCCGTGGTGCCGACGCTGCGGTACCTGCACTTGATGGATCAAACGCTCAGTGACCTTGAGCAATATGGCGAGCCGCAATTGCCGGGGAAACCGTACGAAGTCGCCGGCCAGCTGTGCGTCCCCACATTTCCGACACACAGCCTTTACGATCGCTTGCTGTTTGGCCCCATCAAGGCGCAAGTCCGTCTGGCAGCGGGCGCGGGCGAAGATTCGCTATTCGGGAACAACCCGCAGCGTGCTTCCGGCAAGGCGAACGACGAGCCCACGGTCTGCCTCGTGCTCGGTGCGGGAAACGTGTCGTCGATCCCGATCACTGACACGCTCACGAAGATCTTTCAGGAGAATCAGGCCGTCCTGCTGAAGATGAACCCAGTGAACGAATACGTCGGTCCTGTTTTCGAACAGGCGTTCGACGCATTGATTCAAGCGGACCTATTGCGAGTTGCCTACGGTGGGGCCGACGTTGGTGCGGCACTTATTGCTTCGCCCGAAGTCGACTGCGTGCACATCACTGGCTCCGACCGTACGCACGATGCAATTGTTTGGGGAGCTGATCCACAAGAGCAGGCAGAGCGCAAGGCGGCGAATACGCCGCTGTTGGAAAAACCGATCACTAGCGAACTGGGAAATGTTAGCCCGTGGATTATTGTGCCGGGCGAATACACGCCTCAGCAGTTGCGATTCCAAGCGCAGCACATCGTGGCGTCCGTCACCACGAACGCCTCGTTCGTTTGCATCGCCACGAAGATGCTGATCACGTCCAGAGATTGGCCGCAACGCGAGCAGTTTCTCGGACTCATCGAGGAATACCTGGCCAAGGTCCCTCAGCGCTACGCATACTACCCTGGTGCCGCGGACCGTTTTGCACGCTTTGCCGACGTTCAGCCTTCCGACCGCGAGGAACTGCCCTGGACGTTGCGCCGCAATGTCGACCCGGAGCAGCTGCCGCATCTGTTCGAGGAAGAGTCGTTCGTCTGCGTGTTTGGCGAAACCGCGCTTGAGGCAACTTCCGCGAGCGAGTTTCTCAGCTCGGCCGTCGAATTCGCAAATGAGCGGATGTGGGGCACGCTGTCAGCGGCCCTGACGGTGCCCCCGGAGTTTCAGAAATCCAAATCTAACGAACTCAACGACGCGATCGGTCGACTCCGCTACGGAATCGTCGGCATCAACCTCTGGCCCGGTGTAGCGTTCGCACTGATGTCCACACCCTGGGGCGCCTATCCTGGCTCCACGCCTCAGGACATTCAAAGCGGCTCGGGATCTGTTCACAATACGTATCTGCTCGACAAGCCCGAGAAGACAGTGATCTCGGCGCCCATAAAGTATGCGCCCAAGCCGGTGTGGTTCGCCACGCACCAGCGCCCCGAGTCGGTCGGCCAAGCTCTGGTCGATCTGTACCTCAAGCCGAGCATCTGGCGGATTCCGCCCGTGTTGTTCAACGCCTTGCTCGGGTAGTCTGATGAAACACGGTCAGGCTCCTGCGCGTCCACGACGGTTCCAGTTGGCTTTGAGCGTAGCAAATCGTTGCGGCCATACTGCCGTGATCCATCGGCTCGTGATTCTCTCAGCTGGGTTGCTCTTGGCCTCCCCGACGGTGAGCTTTGCTGACCAGCCCAACGTCCTCATGATCGTTATCGACGATCTCAACGATTGGATCGGGTGTCTCGGCGGGCATCCGCAGTCACAGACGCCGAATATTGACCGGCTCGCGGCACGCGGACTTCTGTTCACCAATGCACACTGCGCCGCGACGGCATGCAATCCGTCGCGAGCAGCCGTCTTCAGTGGATTGATGCCGAAAGTCACTGGCGTTTGGTCAAACCAAAGTGGCTCAATCCAACGGAACTACCCAAGTGCAAAGCTGCTCCCAACGATGTTTCGCGAATCAGGATATTTGACTCTCGGCACCGGCAAGCTGCTCCACTCAGGTGGCAAGGACCTTTACGATCAGTACTACGCGACCGAGCAACGCTGGAGCCCGCTTACACGCGAGGCCGTACGATACACGGACGAGGAATTGCCGAGCAAACAGTCCGACAATCCCCGTCACGTCACGACGGACAGCCAGGGTCGACAAGTCGTTTTGCCACTCAATCGCATGCCTTCGGCGCGAAAACCGAATCGCAACGACGGTGAGTCCTTCGATTGGGGCCCGTTCGACGTTCCAGACACCGACTTCGGTGATACGAAGATCACCAACTGGGCCATTGAGCAGCTCTCCAAGCAGCGGGACACGCCTATGTTCCTGGCCGTCGGGTATTACCGCCCGCACATTCCTCTTTGGGCCCCGCAACGGTATTTCGATCGGTTCGCCCATACACCGGGCAAGCTGCCTGCCTATCTACCGAATGATCTCGACGACCTTAGCGAAGTCGCCAAAGAGTGGGCCATCGCACCGATCACGGCGGGTCGACATGCCGCGGTGATCGAACACCAGCAATGGCAGGCGGCCGTGGAGGCGTATCTGGCGTGCGTCACTTATGTCGATCACGAAGTCGGACGACTTCTGGATGCCCTCGACGAGTCCGCAATCAACAGAGAAACACTGATCGTACTCTGGTCGGATCACGGTTGGCACTTGGGCGAGAAACAACACTGGGGAAAATGGACTGGCTGGGAGCGATCAACACGAGTACCTCTGCTCGTGGTACCGCCCGCCAACGTCGCCCATTCGTTCGCGCCCGCGGGTTCACATTGCGATCAACCTGTGGGGCTGATCGATCTGTATCCTACGCTCGCCGAATTGTGCGACCTGACCACACCTGGTAATCTGTTTGGCAAATCGCTTGTTCCACTGTTGCGTGAGCCGCAAGCTGAGACCAACCGCGTTGTCACGACGACCTTTGACACCGGGAACGTGTCACTACGCAGTAGCCGCTATCGATATTTGCGCTATCGCGATGGTTCCGAGGAACTCTACGATCTCGTGCAAGACCCAAACGAATGGCATAATCTCGCTGACGCGTCTGAGCATCTCGCAGACTTGGAGAGATTCCGCCGAGTTCTCGATCGATAACTGTCTTCCCCCCGTGCTGAGCGACAACTCCATGATCCGCCTTCTCACAGTCTCGCTGCTGATGCTTTATGTTGCCCCTTTGTTGGCTAACACCAAGCCGAACATCATCGTCATTTTGACTGACGATCAAGGCTGGGGAGACATTGGGTACAACAATCCGAACGTCTACACGCCCAACATGGATCGGCTGGCGGGCGAAGGCGCGACGCTCACCCAGCATTACGTCATGCCGCAATGCACACCGACGCGGATCGCTTTGTTCACGGGCAGGTATCCCGGACGCTTCGGTATCAGTGGACTGCAGGCGGCGAATCGGCCCGTGTTGCCGCACGGCACGCTAACGATGGCGTCGTTTCTCAAATCCCACGGATACGAAACCTATTTGACCGGCAAATGGCACATGGGTTCGTGGCCCGAGCATGGCCCCAATCATCACGGCTTTGATTACTCGTACGGAGCCCTTGCCGGCGCGGTCGGCGCTTACCTGCATCAGTATCGCGCACCGCTGGAGGTCCATGTCAATTCGATCACTTGGCATCGCAATCACGAGATTATTCCTGGCCACGAGAACGGCAGGCACGTCACGGACCTGGTGACTGAAGATGCAATTCGTGTGATCAAGAAACCGCGTGATGCTCCCTTCTTCTTGTATCTGCCCTACTTCGCCCCACACACGCCACTCGACGAGCGAGGTGACCAACAAGTGCGAGTGCCCACGCAATTGGATGCAGACAATCCAGGTCGTTGGTTTCGCGAGGACAAGATCAAGTGGTTCAATGATCCCGAGGGAATCATCCAAGCTGAGCAAGACCCAGAGAAGCGATTGTTTCTAGCGGTGATCCACCACCTCGACACCGCAATTGGACAGGTGGTCGACGCCCTTGATGAGACCGGGCAGCGGGAGAACACGGTCATTTTCTTTTCATCCGACAACGGACCCCAGATAAATTGGGGTGGTGGGGCCTACCCTTCGGACCTCCGTTTGACGAACATCAATCAGCCGATCCCGTTTCGCGGTGCGAAGACCGACGTTTACGAAGGTGGCATCCGCGTACCCGGTTTTGTGAATTGGCCAGGAAAAATCGCCTCGAAGCAGATCGATTCGGTCCAACACATCATCGACTGGCTCCCGACCATCGCGGGGATTCTAGGCGTTGACCCCACGGTACCCGACGGACAGCCAACACTCGATGGCCAAGATTTTTCAGCGCAGTTACTCACAGATGCGAAATCGACCACCGACGCCCGAGAGATATATTCACTCCATCGCCCCAACACCGACAAGTGGGCGCTCCGCGTCGGAGACTGGAAAATTGTCTCTTACAAGAACAGCCAGCCAGAAACCGAAGATTGGCAGTTATTCAACCTCGACGAAGACCCTGCCGAAACAACGAACGTCGCCCAGATGTACCCTGACCACGTCACCAGACTCCACAAACGCTTCCTGGCCCACCGAGCAAAAGATCACCTGGAGCACAACTTTCCAGACTTCGTCGGACCTCGATAGCTCGCTGTGACGTTGGGTGCATCGCATCCGGTGATCAATGGAGCCACATGGCAAGCTGTGCGGCTCCTACTGCCACGTAACCTGGCTTTCGTTCCGACATCGAGCGCGATTACAATTCCTCGAACGCTCGATCCGCCAGCGCTACCAACAGCTGCTCGGCTTCGTTCTCGGCGAGGACGTCCTCGTACGCCGGGCGAGTAATCGGCCGGTAGTTGCGACCGGCAAGGAAGATTGCCTCCTCCAGTGCGAAATCAATGGCCGGTTCTGTCGCGGCGGTGGTTTCCGCCGCCACGAGCCGCCGAGGTGCGCGATCGATAACAAAGCCGTACGTGGCTATCCACGTCGCGAGATCGTTGTCGTCGACATCGCCGTCGCCGGTGGCGTCACCATCTGCCTTGGTGGCGTTTTCCTGCCTGCCGAAGTTGCGTTGCCAGATCAGGAAATCGTTGCCGCCGACCCTTCGGTTATCATCGAAGTCACCGTTGAGCGAACCATTCTGGGACGGTTGCTCCTCATACGCTCCGATGTCGATCACAATAATGTCAGACCGAGCACTGGACGCTGCGACGCGCGAGAATGGCGCACCACGTTGATCGAACTCCGGTGTGCCGGCGATGCCGGGCCGTAGCGCAGGATCGCCCGCGTCTAGCGCAGCGCTGTTAGAACTTAGCGCGTGCAGCGGAATGGGGAACTGGCCATTAGGCATCGGCAGCAGCACACGGGCGGAGCCTAACGCCTGCAGCTGCGGGTCCACGCCCAAGGTGAGATTCGACGCGGTGAGAACCGTACCTGGACGGATGGTGCCCAACATCGAATAGTGAACGTCAATCATTCCACTCGGCCCATTGGTCACATCCACCATCATGCCATCAGATTGATTGCCGTAGACGATGCTATGATCGATGAGCAGATCCCCGCCGGTCACGACCACCCCTGCTCCGGTCTGCTGATTCGAGTCTTCGTTGTAAGCAATGGTACTGTGCGCGATTGTATAGCTTCCGATCCCGCGTCCACGCCCACCAAAGAAGATCCCTCCCCCCGCATCGACCGCTTGATTATTGGAGATCGTACTGTTAACAAAATTGACAATACTACCGGCGGCAAAGGCATAGACGCCCCCGCCTTCCAAGCCCGCCGAATTCTCTGCGATTGTGCTTGCCTCGATCAACACGCGGTCGTTACCTCGGGAGATGGACGATGTATAAATGCCACCTCCACTGCGTTCTGCATCGTTGTTCAGAATCACCGAACGCGTGAC
>JANQQA010000101.1 GCA_028285205.1 Bythopirellula sp.
AGTTTGTTCAAGTACAGGATTCCGTTCTTATCAGATTGAATGGCCTGATCCTGCCGGACGCCTGCCAGGAATTCAAATGCTGCAAAAAATTTTCCTTTACCGCTGCGCTGGAAAAATTTTTGGTCAGCCCGCCAGCGGGAAACATTTGAGTTCCCAGCCTGCGACCGGCGGTCGGATCGCCAATTCAACTAACAAGAAAGGAACCTGAACTATGGCAAACGTAAACAACAACAATCAACCCGATCCACTGATTCAGCAGTCCGCTACCTTGCTCCACCACTTTCAAGCGATCATCAACGAACGTGCGGACATGAACATTCAAGAAGGTGACTGGCTGATGACTGTGTCCACGATCGCCAAGCGACAGAACCAGCTCCTCTTGGCTCAGCGACAGTACATCGCCGCCCGACAGCAACTGCTGCAGTTGGTGGAAGACTACGAATTGCTGGTGGATGAGCTGTACGGCTGTCTCTACTGAACTCAAGGGCATCCGCCGATCAGGGCGGGGCCCGTTTTTCCCAAGATTGGGAAACCGATTGCTAGCACTCGCTGTGACCATCAGTCGGGCAACTGCTCGACGACAATGCTGAGCACCTGCGGGCTGGCTTCCTGCTGCGCGTCGCTACGGGGATCGGTTTCCTGCACCCAGCGAACGCCAGCGGCAGAGAACCACTGGGCCAGTTCCCGCAGATGACGGCCCTCGATCGTAATCACCAGCTTGTTCAAGGAATAGAGATAGAGTTCGATCTTGCCGGCGTGCTGGCAATGGACCTCGCGTAGATCGCTATACGCAAAACTGACCATCCGCCGATCCTGGAAGCGAAGTTGAAACATGGGCGGCGGCAACGCCCCCTGCTCATTGATGGCCCAGGGAGTCGCGTGGTCCTCGGGCGGCGGTTCTCGGTAAAACTCACTGTGATGATCAAACACACGGGCCACGTTGTTCACGTTTCCATACTCCTTTCCAGACTTGGCAGGAGACCTGCCCTTTGATCCGCATCACGATGACGGCCCACCGGGACCCGCTGGCTACGTTCATTTTCTAAGTTTCGCCACCAACGCAGCACCCGATTCCGCAGGCTACGCTGCATACGGTTTTCGTGGCGGATTTGTTGCCGCTGGGCCTCACGGGTGGCTTGCACGTCTTCCCGCCCCGTGCGAATCAATTCGGTCGCCGAAAGCTGCTGGCCCGAACGCTGTATCGCATTCCGCACCTTGGCCTTGTCATCCACGAACAGCACCACGTCGTCACGACCACGCGAGACGGTGACATAGAATTGACGGGCGTTGATCGCGGGCAGCGACTGCGAACCCATCGCCCCAATAGCCAGGTCGCGGTCCTTGCCCTGACTGGAGTGGCTGGTGATCACATAACCCAGATCGAGATGCCCGTAGTCCTTGCCGATCGTCCAGCCATTCTTGAGGACAATGTTGCCTCGCCGGTCAAACCCTTGGACCTCATCCAGGCGGCCGTTGCTGATGCGACGCTTGTCGTCCTTGGCCGTGCCACCCAGACTGAAGCGGATCTTATCGCCGGCAGCCAATTTGAGTTCGCTTTGCGTGTACACCTCAAAACGATCGGGGGCATCCAGCGGCAACGCTTTGATCTGGTTGTCTTTGAGGCCAGCCAACTGGACGCGACCGTTGTCGGCACCGACCACGCGAAAACGCTCTCCACGTTGAAACCCGCCCTTGGTGTTTTGATGAAACTGCACGATCAGGCCTTCCTGCTGAGCGTAGGTGCGGGCCTCGCCGCGCTCGGCTTCGGACAGGTTTAAGGAGCGGTACTGCGTGAAGGATTTTTCCTGGCCGGTGAGCTGGCCTTGCTGTTTCAATTGGGTGCGGATCTGGGCGGTCACCGCCTGACCTTCGGCATGTGTGGGGGCGATCACCAGGGCCGTCTTCTTGTTGCAACGGGCCTGCAGGTAGGTGTTGGCAAGCTGGGTATGACGTTCCTCGGATTGGATTTCGTGGATCTTGCCCATAGAATCCAGCAGATCAAAACCGGCCAGCAGGCCTGTCGTGCCAGCACGGTCGACCTGTTGATAGCCCTTGCTGATCAGTTCCACGGCCCGGCGATACCGACCCTGCTGACGCTGAATGCTCTCCACACGGGCCATCTTGAGTCCCGCTTCGTTCTCCAACAGCCGCATCGCTTCGCCGCGACGGGGGGAGGCGTGTTGACGTGGATCCCCTGAAAGCACCACCCGAGCCTGTTGGGCTTTGGCGATGTCGAAGATCTTGTTCATCGACCGCACATCGACCAGCCCCGCTTCATCGATCCAGATCACTTGCTTCTTGAGCTTGGGATGTAGGCGAGTGTTGCGAATCAGATGTTCGACCGTTTGGGCGTCGTGAAAACCCTTGTCCTGCAAAACCTCCCTCGCACCCGTGCTGGGAGCAAACGTAAACACCTGTTTGCGATGTTTGCCGACCGCTTCGACAGCCTCTTGCATCAGGGAGGTCTTGCCGGTCCCCGCTCCGCCCACGATGGCCATCACCGTATCGCGAGAATGGAGGACCTGCCGCACGGCCGCTTGTTGTTGCTCGTTGAGCCAGTCACGAGCGAACTTATGTTCGGACGTCGAGATCGCCTTGCGGGTCCCTCGTCCTTCGCGGGCAAACGCGATCAGCCGCCGTTCGGCCTGCAATACGGCACGCGTCGTAACGAAACGGCGACGACCACCTTCCACGGCCACTTCACGCTCAATTAACTTCATCGAATCAATCGCTTGCTCGACATCCTTTACTTTGAGGGTGAGGCCGTGCTCGAGGGCGGTGCCCACCAGCTGATGTCGCTCGACCGTGGACTGGCGATACAGATAGTGATCCAGGGCATATTGGACCGACTGGATGGCTCGCTCGCTGCTGGAGGTCTGTGCAGCTTTCCCCTGCCGGTCGAGCAATCGGGCGAAGGCCGCACGCTCGGCAGGCGTCAGTCGGGACTGCCACTGGGGCCGCAGTTGATCGATCGATTTGCCCTCACCTTTTCGCTCACGGGTGAGCTTGCCGAGCTGGCCCTTGGCTTCGGCGTCGGAAATCCCGTGTGCTTGGGCATACGCCTCGATCTGGGTCGTGCGACGCGAGAATTTTTCGATGGTTTCCCGCCCCACGCCATCGATTTCCCAGCCTCGCTTTAGTCGGCCCGATTGCTGATAGCGAACATGGCCGACCGTATAGCCTAGTTGCACCAGCCGACGGGCCAGCCGTGATTCGAACTTTGCTTGCAGACTGGGCCGCTGACGAACAATCTCTTCCATTTCGGCCGCATAGTGCTTACCGTCCTCCTCGGTCCAGTTCATCACAAAGGCGTGAATATGCAGATGCGGGTCGGGCACACCGTCGACAGGTCGCGAAGTGTGGTGCAGGAAGTCGGCATAGAGGAGCTTGCCGGTCTGTTTCTTGCATTTGGAGTTGAAGAGTCTTCCCTTTCGCACCCGACGTTCCATCAGTGGCTCGATATCTTCACGCATGGTGTCGTGAACGGTCTGACGCAGGACGTCCAGAATCCGCTCGTCGCCATTGATCGCCCAGGCCAGGGACACACTCTTGGGCACCGAAAACGTCAGGTCGGTGCCAGGGCGACGGTCTTTGCGGACCCGTTGCAGCAGTCGCCGACCAGTGAGCGGATGGTGTCCCCGCAAGAGGGCGAAGAAATGCTCTTTGGTGACCTGAGTCCCCTCCTCCAGATTTAGGACTTCTACACCCTTACCACGCCACTGAGCAACCACTTCCCGACCCAGGTAATAGTCGCCGGGGACAAGTGCCGTTTCAAAGTACTTCTGAGCACCGGCGATGCTTTGGGATTGGGTCGCAAAGAGCATAGTGAAGCAATAATAGGCATCAGGTTGCGATGGGGCAAAACAGTTAACCAGTAATAGGCTTGTCTCCTAAGCAGTGCTTAGGTCCGTTCAGCCTGCCACCGCTGCGCCGCCGATGCAACACGCAGCGGTTGCCAGCAGTGTTTCATCCACAACCAGAGGTTTTCCCAAGATTGGGAAATCGAAGCCCGATCGACTTGCACGATGGCGTTGGGAATGACCGCGCCGAGAATCTTGTTGCCTCTCGCTACCCATTCGCGCTACGGTAAGCACGGCAGGCAATGCTGCCTGCGGGAGTTTAGCAACTTCTCCACACGTTCGACCTTGCGTCGGACGGCCCCGTAATAAAAACCCTTAGGGAGCAACGCGGGGCACCTTTCGTGTGGAAGGTTGCTAACGTCCGGCACCAAGGAGACGCCCTATGAACGACAATCCAGAACACGGAATCTTTCGCAGCGCCGATCAGGCTCGCCTCTTGCGGTATACCTGCCCCGGTTGCGGTGAGACCATCTACACCACACCGCGACTGAATACACTGGTATTGTGCACGCTGTGCGAACTGGTGCTCACCGAGGAGGAGATTCTCTAGGCCCCCTACTCCCGGCTTAGCTGAACAGCCACTCACGAAATCGATTCCAAGCCGATTTGTCGCGCTCCAATTCGTAGGCTTGCTTGTATTGAAGCGCCTGCTGGTGGAGTTTTTTGCGATCCTGAAGGAGTTTTTGTTGTTGCGTGTCGACCTTGCGCTGCAGAGACTGAAAAGACTGCTCCCAGTCCCCTATTCCGCGTGTGCGGTCTTCCAGGAGCAACGTGATCTTGTTTTGACGCTCCTCTGAGCGTTCGAGCATCTGTTCCAGACGATCGATTTCACACTGCATACGGTCGCGTTCCCGCTGGCGTTCCTCCTTTTGAGCTTCCAAGAGCTGCTCAGCGGTGTGCAATTGCGCAGTCGATGCCTGATCGATGTTGCTGCTAGGCGGGGAGTCTGGTTTGGTTTCTGTATACGGCTCAACGCGACTGAAGTCGCATTCGTCCCCGTAGACTCGAATCAGTTCCATGTGATCGATCAGCACGTTGCCATCCCGGTCACAGACCGAGGACAGCTTTCCGCTCTTGAGATGCGCGGCAATCGTATTGCGTGCCTTCCCAGTGATCCGGGCGGCCTCGCTCTGGTTGAATTGGGTTTTGGTGGTCTCAATCTTTGTCGGTGTCGTCATGGGAAAATCTTCGAGCATCGTTGAATAAATTTGATCTACTCTAGCATGATCAAATTGAGCTGCGCAACGACCAATGTCTCCCTCCTCCCATCTATGCACACTAAAGCATGCAGCGCAGCGGTGCGAAATTGAGCAGCACTGGGCAAGCGGCGACATTGCGCAACAGGAGTGCTCAAACACATGCACAATGATGAGCAGTGCGCTGCGCATAAGCAGCCACCTGCTCCTACTGCAATCCGCGCTCGGCTTAATGTTTCCACTGTCTTGAGCACGACTGGGCAATGCTCAACGCTTGCCTGATCGAGCAGCAATGACCAGCGCACGCTTGAGCATCTTTTTATCGAATCTGTGCATGAGTTGTGCTACAGTGTTTCCACGGCGGGCCGAATCGTGGCTTGCTGATTTTTATCCGAAAGGGCCGTTCTGGCGCTTTCAATCCTATCAACCAACCAAGGAGGGCGTTATGCAACGACCAAGCTAAAAAAAGAACAACCACCTCTGCCAAGGTGGTCTCTTCTGTAGTGCGAGCGGTGAGGCCCGGAATGTCTCTCAACTTCCACCTTAGCGCTGTTGCCACCTAAGCGCAAGCTCTTTTTGTCAGTTTGCGAAAGGGTTGTGCACACCTTTTTTTGTCGGGTACAAGCAGCGCGAATGAATTAATATGCAACAACTTTCCCAATACCTTCCCAAACCAAGCCGGGCCGGGAGCCGAGCCGCTTCGGCCGCCTATCGGCAATCACTCCAGCTTAGTGAAGACTTTACTGGTCTGGAGGAAGACACCAATCGCTATGAGCTCCTGCAGCTGGTGAAGCGAGTAGGGGACTCGGCCGGGTTTACCGCCAAGATGATCGAGCTACTCGATTACTATCTGATCAACTTTACGCAAGATATTGATTGGGAGCGAGGTAGTCGTCCCATCGTCTATCAGTCGGTATCCCGCACGGCGTTAGCGCTAGGTGTCACCGAACGTCAGATTCAGCGGCTGGAGCGCCGCTTGTTCGAAGTTGGGGCCTGCACCTGGCATTCCTCGGGCAACAACAAACGCTATGGTTCACGTGATCCAGAAACCGGCAAAATCAAGTTTGCGTTTGGGATCGATCTCACGCCGCTGGCTTACCTGCAGACCGATCTTCAAATCAAACTGCACCAGCGCAAGCAGTACGAGAACGCCTGGATCGAAACGCGGCGGCAGATTTCGCACCTGCGCAGCCAAATCCGAGCGCTATTGGCCGAACTGCGGGAGGAGGGGACTGACCAGCTCGCCGCTCTGGAAACCGACTATCAAGCAATCGCTATCCAATTGCGCACGCACATTGATCTGGCCGCCATGCGGGAGCTATTGGAGCGCCACACATCACTCCACACTCGACTTGCGAAATTGGCGGAACCTGACGAGCCAAAAACGATTCACTCCGCTCACGGTGCCAATATGGCAGAAAAAACCAACCTTGCGTCGCCCACAAGCGACCAAAACGTCGCCCACTACAAATACTGGAATCTAGCAGAAAAAAACAATAGTAGTCCTGCGGACCCTGCTTTCCAGAAAAGCGTAGTCGAACCCACGGCGCCTCAAACGCAAGACTCCGAGCCTAGCTCCAAACATCTTACCGTGGAGCGCTTGGTCAAAGCCGGGAGCGACAGATTGCGGCGTTACCTGCCGGTCGACCTGGGCACCGTCGGTTGGAGTGAGTTCATTGACGCGGCCGAACTCCTGCGCGCGGAGATGTTTATCAGCCGCCAAAGTTGGATCCAGGCTTGCCAGACGTTGGGCCGTGAAAGCGCGGCGATTTGCGTACTGGTGACCGATCGAGGGTTGGATCGCAAGGACAATCCGGTCCGGCTACCAGCGGCCTATTTTCGGGGCATGGTCAACAAGGCGCGGGGAGGGGAGCTCTATCTGGCAAAATCGGTGTTTGGGCTGCTGGAGTTGGCGGAATGACCGACATTGCGTCTGCCATGTCGATCGACGCCATGGACATGCTCTGCTCGCGACAATTAGCAGCGCCACCCTCGTCCCGAGCATCCGATCCGGGTAGCGCTGCGAAACTGATCCATCCGACGCGTGGCGTCGCTTCGCTAGCTTTGCTCACGTTTCTCGGTCGTCGCGTCCGCGCGAGGGGGCTGTCTGTCGGCACTAGCCGAGGCAGCCGTCTGTTTCGATTCGGTGGTCTTGGGGGGCGTCGAGCCGTGTCCGCTGCCGTTGGTCATCGCGAGATCTCCTGCAGTTGGGGGGGTAAATGCCGCTGAGCGGCGAAGGTGGTTTCCCAAGTTGGGAATTTCCTGTTTTGGGAAATTCTACCGACTCCCCTACGCTTTGGCAACACTCCGTTTTCATAATCATGGTGTTGCTGCCTCCATGCCGAAATCTCGTCACTCGACACGCTATCGCCGCCTGTTGCGGACTCTGAAAGACGCGCGGGTCGAGGCGGGGCTCACGCAAGTGGAAGTGGGTCGCAAGTTTGGCGCCCATGCTTCGTTTGTGTCGAAGATCGAATCGGGAGAACGCCGTCTGGATGTGGTGGAGTTGGCCGATTTTTGCAAACTCTACGGCGTGCGACTGACCACGTTCTTAAAGCATGCTGGGCTGGAGTAGGGGGCTCATTTGCGACGTTTCGGCGGCAGGGTAAGCTTGGGCCGTGGCGGCGCTTCCGTGCGCAGCAGTTCCCCCGCCCGCCGGTAGTAGCGGCTCAAGCTATCGCGCGACGCCGCAAGAAACACGACAACCAGGGAGAGGGAAATGACTTCTGCTCGACCCAGAGGTTGCTCTGAGAATGAATGGTCGCCGCGCCAAGCGGCATAGGCGAAAACAATCGCCACCACCATGTTGGCATAGAACTGGTAATACTTGTAGTGATTCTCGGTGAGTAGGTGATAGGCTGCTGTGCGTTCGGCCAGCAGGGCGTAGTTCCAGTCGGGTGGACGCAGACCGGTGCAGTGATGTAGCGTGTCGATCACCAGCCAGCGCACACAACTGGCTGTTAGACCCGTGCCGATCGCGGCCAAGGCCACATAGAAAAAGCTGCCCACGGTGGCCGAAGCCATCGACGCGCCGCTGATCCAAGCCTCCAGAGGCGGATACAGGTGACCAAGCCCCCACAGCACGACGCACCCGGGCAGAATGCAGGTGATGATCAGGCCAAAGTCGATTATCGCGTCATCTTTCAGGGTCAGGCCTCCAGTGGCTCGTGCGAATTCTACGCTAGTGACTGACGCTGGCACGATTCACTCGTCTTGGCAATGCGATTTCGCGGCCGCGCATGGTGCGATGTTTTGCACCTACTACCTATAGGAATTCGGCCAGCTCATCGGTGTAGTAGGGGTTTTACAGCCCAGGTTGCCGCCAACAGAATTGAATCAAAACAAGTCAAGCTGCTGGCTGGATGCGGGAGGAGGAAGGAGCGTTTGCTGCTCGGGTGGCTGCCGAGAATTGGTGTCTTTGCGAGCTTGGTCGCCAAACGGCGAGTCTGCCACGGCGACTTCACGGATCACGCCGCCGCTTCCGTTCCAGCCGATCCGGTACACACGATGGCAGGCGAGCGTGAGGCTATTTTGCCAGACGGCCCAGCCTTTCAGGACATTGAGCCCCAGGTTGATGGCCGTCATCTGGGCGCAACGGTGGTCGACATCTTGACCAACAAACTCCCAGTGGGGGTGTTTTCTGCCGACGGCCAACAGGAACCTGCCGGAACCGCAAGCCGGGTCATTAACGGTGTGCGGTTCATTTCCAGGATCGACGACTGTCCACTCGGCCATCATCTGGCAGACTGGATCGGGTGTGAAGAACTGGCCGCGTTCACCATAGGTGATGCCGCCGGTAAAAACGTCGCCCAGCACGTCCTGGCCGGTCGCCTCCATGGCCATAACCAAGTTTGCAAACGCGTGGGTGATTGAATCGATTCCTCGTTGCCCTTGCTTCCCTTGTTGGTAGCCTTTGGCGACCGTTCGCAGATACTCGTCTTCCATGGTTTGGCCGGCCAGGCAACAGCGAACGAATGTGAGAAAATCCTCGAACGTTTGGCCGCGGCTGAGGCCCGCTTTAGCGGCTGCTGCATCGAGGTGCCGCAGGACGTCCTGGCTGGCTGCGACGGCAAATTGTTCCTTCATGCGGCAGCAATAGCACGATACAAGCCGCTCATGCAAGCAGAATAGGGCAATCGGATGAGAGGGTGCGGTGTGATCCGGCCGCGACGTGCTCATGCACCTCCATCGACGTCCCCTTCGACAACATGAACACGCCAACTTCTCATACGCTTGGACAGCGGTTCGTACCCGATGAGATGACCTCCGTCGCAAGCTGTGATACGAACGGAGCCAGTTCAGCCAAGGATCCGGAAGTACGTCGATGGCTGATTCTACTAAGCCGTACCTGAATCGCTACTCAAGAGGCGTTCTGCGACACGCAGACGATGCTCGCTCAGGAATGGCGAACCACTTACTTCCTCAAGCTGCCGTGACGCTTTGGTCATCAGCTCCTGAGAACGTTTCCGGTTCTTGACCAACTCGGCGGCCTTCATATTCGCTCTACCAAGAGCATATCTAACCGCGGCAGCTGAATTCGTTTTACCAAAGTCATTCGAGAATTCCTCAAGGACCTTCGTTTCACGCTGCGAAGAGCTTGCACGACGATAATACATCAATCTCACGTGACTTGGCTTCGTGAGAGCATCACGCATGCGGCGGTACTTCGCATCGTTAGGCCGAGAAGGGCGAATATAGATTTCCACACGATTGGATACCAAAAGCCGCTTGCTCCCCGCCTGAAGGGTTGCGTGAAGGAAATGGGTACCCGCTTGATTGAAGGTGTAACCGCCAGCCTCGACGAAGATACTGATATCTCGATAGAACGGCTTGGCAGCCGAAACTGTAATGCGATTGCCATTCCAACAGTAATGTCGCGGCGAACGATACTTCCGCACTTCGCCATTGGGAGCCTGGATCCAGATCGTAAACTGTTCATATCCGGGATCGACAATGTCTGGGACGCGATACCAGCTCTTGCATCCAGACTTCACCGTTAGCTGGACATCCAATTCGACTGGCTCAAACGGCCAAAACTCTCGAGGAGACACATCTATCGACAAGACGGGGCCGTCTGAATTATCAATTTCGCTACTTGCGAAGTCTGCAGCTGCCAACGGCCCAAGATCTCGAAAGGTACTTCCTCCCGGCCAAATGTAGGGAGATTGTGAGCACTGGCAAAGTAGCTGCTGATCACTCGTCAGAAATCGGTACGCGCCATCTTGGCTGGTGTAGGCACGGTTTTGCAGACTGGGCGACATAAACGAAGGCGGTTCGGACACGTCGGGATGCTGTAGGTTGAAGACGTGACCAAGTTCATGGATTGCTGTGAAGCCAATCTGCCTCCGGTAGTCATCCTCCTGTGGACGTATTTGCCGAATCGCATCGAGAAAGATAGCACAGCCTTCGCGAGCGACCCCATGAAATTCACTCGTGTCATGCCGATCAAAGGCAAACTTCTTTCCCCAGTCAAACATTAATCCCAAGACTGTCGGTTTCGGTTTGTAACTGCCAGCAAAGATGAGCCCAATCCGCTGTACTTTTGTCGCCGACGATGGGTTGTTTGTGAGCTTGCTCAGCGCTCGATGAAGATCTAACGACTCCACGTCGCGCAACGACGGTCGAATCGTATCGCCCAGCAGCGTGTCGTCTATCGTTAACTCAATGTCCTGGCCTGAGGCGTCCGAAAACCACTGACGAGCGTCAATATCGTCTACGGAAATCGGGCTATCGGGAACTTGAAGTCCGTCTGTCACTGACCCCAGAATGCAACGAATGGCAATCATATTACCGCTCCTGTTAACAGGCTATTCTAACTAGCTCTGCAGGCCGCGAATTTGAAACTGCCTGGTTCTTCATATTATTAAGGCAATATCTCCAAATTATTGGCCCATATACCCTAATGCTTGGCAACAAATCCCAGTGCTTGCTAGAGTTTTGCTTGAAGCCCGGCAAGTAGCCGCTAGAATCTGCAAATACGTAAGAACTGCGCATTCGCAGTGCCGCATGATCTGCATAGGGAGGGTGCCTGATGAGTTTCCTCACAAAGCTGTCGGCAGCGTTGCTGCTCTGGAACGGTCTTTTAACGACTGCCTTTAGCCAACAGAAGTTTGTGGTATCACTCCGTTCGCTGGACCAAATCGAAGCTGCTGCTGCTATGGACGCACCGGGCACGTCTCAGTATGTGAGAGCTGCATCCAGCGCAAAGGAGAAACTCTCGCTCCCCTTATTGGCCACGTTGGCGTCTGGAGGCAGTCTTGCCGGTCATACCGAGAAGGGCGAATGGATCATTGATGGGCCAGAGACGGCGAGCAAGGCGTTGAAAGACTGTGGCCTTGTCAGCTCCATCGGCTTCGATACCCCGCAGGAATACTTTCAGGTACGAGAGGCCGTCTTGATCTACGACCTGAACAACAGGCCGACCAGAGAAGAATTGGCTGATGCAGGAATCGCAATACTAGAAGATCAGCAGCGGTTGAAAGCCAACTATGGCTACATGAAAGTGGCAAGTGCGCGGAACGCTGCTGGAATTCCAGCGACTCTCGCCGCAAAGATTCGCGACATGTCAGGCGTGGAGAGTGCAGATGCTAACAGTTCGGTGACGATCGGCCCAATCGACGCTACTAGAGAGTTAGATTCCCTCGTCCCAGAGTCTACCGTCAGTAGCGCAGAATCTGCCCCCACAAATGACCCTGATTGGAACAAGCTGTGGGGATTGAGAGCAATTACTGCCCCGCAGGCTTGGGCGGACGGGAATGCCATCGCGCCAAAAGTTACAGTCGCTGTGGTTGATACGGGAATCGATTACAATCACCCAGATCTTACGGACAACATGTGGCGAAACGATGCCGGAGAAGTTGGTATCGATTATGTGCAGAACGATAAGGACCCGATGGACGAGCACTCACATGGCACGCACTGTGCGGGCACCATTGCGGCCGTTGGCAATAACGGCATTGGCGTGGTAGGTGTGACTTGGGAGACGCAGTTGATGGCACTGAAGTTCATGCGCCGCACTTCAGACGGGAGGGCTAAAGGCAGCCTCTACGACGCAGCAAAGTGCATTCAATATGCGGTCGATAATGGCGCACATGTCATCAACAACAGCTGGGAAAGCTCGACAAGTAACATTCTGCTGGAGAAATCGCTCGAAGAAGCTCAGGCAGCTGGAATCGTGGTGATCGCCGCTGCAGGCAATGGAGTCGACGAAGTGGGAATTGATACCGATACGACGCCCCGATATCCAGCGTCATATGGATTTGCCAACATCATCTCAGTCGCGGCAATCGATCGTAATGAGAGACTCACTTCATTTAGCAACTTCGGCGTTTCGAGTGTCGATCTAGCTGCTCCGGGCCAGGCCATTTACAGTACGATTCCCACGGCTCTGGCGTCTGGCAATCCCTACGGCAGCATGAACGGAACTTCGATGGCAGCACCTCACGTAAGTGGCGCAGCTGCGCTCATGCTCGCAGACGAACAGCATCGTGACATGAGTGCTCCCCAAATTCGACAGAAACTGCTCTCAAGTGTGCGTCAGATCCCAAGCCTCACGGGGCGTTGTGAGAGTGAGGGCGTGTTGGATCTCAGCTTCTTGAGCAAGGACATTCCTCGTCCATCCCTGGTACGCCAGAGTTTTCGCAGTGCTCAGTTCTCATTCAAGGAAAACAAGCACGTCGATCCTGGCAATCAGATCAAGTTAGCTCAACTGACCATCGAAGTTGATCAGCCCGTGACACTGCATATCCGAGCTAATGCGAGCACGCGGATTGCAAACAACGCAATTGGAAACTTCGCCCATATGGTCACGGGATTCTCCCCCACGTTTCCGGTTGCAGAGGACCTTGAGCAAGCGCAATGGGCTGAATCGCTACGACCTGTTACGGTGAACGAAGCAAAGACCTGGGTGAACTTTGGCAGCATCTACGCAGTGCAGTTGAAAAACGCTGGGCCTCATACAATTTACTGGTTCTGCTCACACCGCAGTGGGGCAAAGCTGTCCTTCGGCTCAGGCTCAATGATCATAGACGTTCTTGGTGACGTACCGTGATTGCTTTCTCCCAAATGGAGAATACTAGGGTGTAGGCACCATATTTACTTCCTTAGAGCGATTGTGAAGATTTGCATCTAATCGCCAAGCTGCCTTTTAATGTAGTGCATAAGCACTGATTTCTAGCCCAGGCTGATAGCACCAATTTCGTTGCTGCCTTGCTCCTTAGGCAGAAAAGTCAACCTTGCCAGCACGGTCAACCATTCTCTCTCGATAATGCTAAGCATCCATTCGTTTAGCACTTATCTCTGTACTTCGCGATTGACGACCAACGGGTTATGTCACCTGGTTCGGTGAAACCGCTTATAGCAGTTGAAGTGCTAGCAAGCGGGCCTTGGAGACAATTTACCGCTGGCAGATGCCACCAGCCCAATACGCAACTCTAGTCAAGGGAGTGCCTTCACATGAAGTCGTATCGCCGCTTGAGTATCAGTTTCATGGTGTTGCACGCATGCCTGCTCGCAGGTTGTGGCTTTCAGAAGCACAAGCGTCCTTCCATAACGGCGCTTCCTGCGAACCCTTCCTGCTGTGAAGCTCCCGGGATTCCGTTCTACTTGCCCAAGC
>JANQQA010000128.1 GCA_028285205.1 Bythopirellula sp.
AAATAGGTTGCCGGACTGCCTGCGACTGCTGAGCCCGAACTTTCTCCGGGTGGAGGCATCGGCACGCTTAACGTTGGCGGCGATCTGGAATTGCGCGCCAACTCCGAGCTCACGATTGAGATTGACGCCTCGGGGCCCACTACCGCGGTCGACTTGGTCAACGTTGGCGGCATGGCCACACTGAGCGGGACGCTGAACCTCGACCTGGTCGCGGGGTCGATCCCGATCGGGGAACAGGTCAGCATCGTGGTGGCAGACTCGTTTGCCCCAGGCTTTCGTTTCAGTGACATCACCGGCATCGAGACTAAGAGCGGTGGCCTGATTGTCGTCCTCGATACAACGCAAGCCTCGCCGGCAATCTGCGTCTACGAATCCACCGAAGACGGCGACATGAACGGCGACTCCGTGGTCGACAACCTGGACGCGCGGCTGTTCGCCTGGGCGATTCGTGATTTGGAAAGCTACGAGGAAGTGTTCTACGATTCATTTGCAGCTGTTCCTTGCAGCGACCCCAGCAAGGTCTGTGGAGCGTCACCCCGATTTATGGCCGACATGGATGACGACCGCCGTTATACGTTCCTGGATGTGCAGGAATTCCTGCAGAAAGTCGAAGCATCCGGGGGAAGCTCCGCAGCCGCCTGGAATGAAATCTCCGCCATCCTCAACGGCCCGCCGATTCCAGAACCCACGTCCGTCAGCTTGCTGAGCAGCATGCTATTGCTTAGCCTGATGGGGAATCGCCACCGGGGCAGTTTTTCTCACAACATCGAGTAACGAAGATGGCACACAACCGCGATATCGGAGCGCAACTACGCGGTTTCACCCTCGTGGAGCTGTTAGTAGTCATCGCCATCATTGGTCTGTTGATGGGCCTGTTGCTACCAGCTGTGCAAGGTGCACGCGAATCGGCTCGCCGCACCCAATGCCTGAACCAGCTTCACCAACAAGCGATCGCCCTGAACGCATACCACGCGCAGGAAAGGCACTTCCCGCCGGGTGGACGACTGCACCAGATCAAGGGCGCGGAAGGCGTAAGTTGGCAATTGCTCATCTTGCCGATGCTGGAGCAGACAGCGTTGTACGAGGAAAGCAGTGTCACATCTGATGGCGGGGCGAAAAAGCACATCAAGAACCGCATGCCTGACGTCTTTCACTGTCCTTCGGCCGACGCGTTGAGCAGTGATCCCGAGAGTTACCACAACTCTAGCTACGCCGGCATCGCGGGCTCGCGAACGACCGACTACCCGGCCGACCCTCGGCGCGGCGCCGCTTACGTGGACGGCGTACTTCACTTCGCTGGCAAGGTTAGCGCCAGCAGCATCTCGGACGGAACCTCCAACACGCTACTGATCGGTGAGCGCACCTACTTCCTCCAAGGTGAATATTGGTCGTACGGCGCAAAATGGACCTCAGGCAAACTTGACAGCCCTAGCAAGATCAGCACCGGCGCGATGAAGAACGTGGCGTGGCCGATCAACACGATCGAGCGCGGCGACGCCCTGCCAGCCGCCGTTACGCGCTCGGCCGACGACATTCGCGACAACGATCTCTCCTTCGGCAGCTTTCACCCGGGAGGAGCGTGTTTCTCCTATGCCGACGGCAGCGTGCACTTTCTCACCGAGGACCTCGATATCGTCCTGTTCAAGGATTTGGCCACCCGCAACGGCGCTGAGAGTGGTGTCTGGTAGTTCCAGCAATTCGACATCGCCTTTACGGTCTGGATTCCGAGTCGCCGTCAGCTGCGGAACGAAGCACCGCGGGTCGAAACGTCAGCCGGCAGGCCAAATCGTAAATCTCACTTGGAGTCGTCGGCCAAGCGCTGAGGATCTGCTGCTTCAGCGCGTTAGTCTGTTCAAGTTTCGACGCTAGGTCGTCGCCTTTGTACTGAGCGGCTAGCAAGTCAAACAGGCGTGCAGCGGAAGCAGGCTGAGTATTCGCGGTGTCGGTTCGCAGTGCGATTAGTTCTTCAACGGCAGGCTGCGCCTCTGGGGTGTGGCCGTGCAGATCGGCGATCGCTTCGATAGACTCTGCCAACGCGAGTTCGTACTGCTCGTTCTCAGGATGCTGTTCACTGAGCGTTTTCAGAAGCGACTTGGCGGTCTGCAAATGCTCCAGCGCCGGCGATTTGTTCTCAAGTTGTGCGAACAGGAAACCAAGTGCGCTGTGATACTGGGCTGCTTCGACTTTACTAGCGAGCGAAACATTGGGGGTCGAATCACTCGGCAGATAGTTCCTTTCGACAATCATGCGCACCAAGTCGAGCTTCCACGAAGGGGCGCTTTCTTCGATGCCAGGTACTTGGCCCTCAAGTGCATCTATTCTTGCTGTTGCTGCCTGAACTTCTTGACGTAGTTCGATCTCTTGGCTCTTCGCTGCCGCGATCTCGTTCATCAATTCATCGCGCTGATCGGCAAGGTCCTGCTTCTGCCGGCTGATCACGACCGTTGCGATTGGCCCCGCAATGGCAAGAAATCCCGCCAACCCGAGCGCCGCTGCAGTCCACGGGCGGCGTTTCGCCCAACGCCAGGATTTCATCACTCGCGAAATCGGCCGCGCGCGGATTGGTTCCCCGCGCTGAAACCGATTCAGTTCGTCGGCCACGTGCTGCGCCGTGGCGTACCGACCGTTGGGATCGCGTTCCAGGGACTTAAGGCAAATGGTGGCCAAGTCTTGTGGGATGTGGTCGTCGAGTGTGCGCGGACTGGGGGCATCGTCGAGTTGCTTCGACAGCAGCTGCGACTGCAGGTTCCCTCGGTACGGCAACTCGCCGGTGGCGAGCTGAAACAGCATCACGCCCAACGAATAGATGTCGGTACGCCGATCGGTCCAGTGGCTGTGGCCACCCGCCTGTTCAGGCGACATGTAGGCGGCAGTACCGAGAATCTGGCCGTCGGCAGTCATCGTAACCTCGCCGACGTCGCGCTTGGCGAGGCCGAAGTCCATAAGCTTCGGGTCCCCGTCCTGATCGATCATTACGTTCGATGGTTTCAGATCGCGATGAACGACGCCTTGCTCATGTGCGTGATGCAACGCTTCAGCAATCATGACGCACAGGCTGGCGATCTCTGGATAGCTGAGCTTGCGTTGCTTCATCCATGTGGAAAGTGGTTCGCCTTCGACGTAGTCGCTGACGATGAACACCGTTTCGTCGTCGCGTCCCAATTCGTGCACCGCGACTATGCTTGGATGCTTGAGCTGCGCCGCGGCGCGCGCCTCTCGAAAGAAGTACTCGATCTCAGTCGGACCCAGTTGCCCTTGGCGGGGGATCTTCAGCGCCACTACCCGATCGAGTTCCGGGTCGCGTGCTTCCCAAACCGTGCCGAAACCACCGACACCCAAGCGACGAATCAGCTCGAACCTGCCCACCGTCGGCAAGACGGACGTCGCGCCGGCCGCGGACTCGCCACCCGCAATACTGAAGTCCCCGCCACAAGAATCGCACGTCATCTCCTCGTACGGAGAATCGACCAACAGCTCAACCGCGCTGCGGCAGTGGGGACAGCGAATCCGCAATCCGTGCGTCTCGCGCTGGGTCACGAGTTGGACATCGCTCGCAGCTTCCGCAGTCGCCTTGACCGTGGAACCCAAGGGAGCCACATCGGTTGCCGCGAACTGCGCTAACTCGGCGGCCAGTTGCGGATGCGCTGCTGCGAGCAGCTCGGCAGGCGTCTGGTCGCCGGTAGGATCGCCGCGATAGTGCAGCTCGATCGGGGCCAACTCTTCGAGCAGCAGCTCGCGACAGTCGGGTGGAGCCTGCTCCAGGAAATTCTCGAGTGACGCGTCACCTTGTTTCCAGGCCTGTTCGAATTGGTGGCATAGATCATCGACCAATCGAATTTGCGAGGGCGTGGGTGGCATGTGGATAAGCTCCGCCAAAAGGCACGGTCGATGAGCGCTGCAGCAAATCCGCGACGACATCGACATCTTAGCAGAACTGCTTCGCGCAGGCAGTTTGGTCTTTCGTTGCAAGTCGCGAACGCGATCGGCTATCATGGAGATCAAGATTTCCAGGCACAGCCAGACATCTTCGGTGTATGGCCTTTCCTGCAGCTCATCCGTAGGCTCTCACGCAATCGCATGGACTCCGAATCGCATAAGTCGGTCACTCATTGGCTGCACCAACTCAGCAGCGACGAAGAATCCCGCGCTCAGCAAGAGCTCTGGAACCGCTACTTCCGCCAACTTGCTTCGCTGGCACGTGCCCGCCTGACCGGTGTGCCACAGCGCGATGCCGACGAAGAAGATGTTGTGCTGAGCGTGTTCGAGAGCTTCTTTCGCGGGGCGCGAGCCGGCAGATTCCCCGACCTGCAGGATCGCACCGGTCTGTGGCCGCTGCTGATGAAAATCACCGCGCGCAAGGCGATCAATCAAATCAAGCGACAGCAGGCTAAGAAACGCACTAACAAGGCCGAGGAATACGTAGCCGATTTGGGGCAGCTGGTAGGCGAGCAGCCGACGCCCGAGTTCGCCGCCGAGGTGGCAGAGCAAACGCAATCGCTGCTGGACATGCTCGAAGATCAGCAGCTGCGGCGGATTGCCGTGATGAAACTGGAAGGCTATACCAACAGCGAAATCGCCCAAGAGTTCGACATCGTCGAACGCTCCGTCGCAAGACGACTGGCGCGAATTCGCAGCGAGTGGGAAGAGTTTACTTCGCCTGAAGGCGGGTGAGGGGGCTCGGGGTTAGAGGCAGACAAAAGCTCGGCAGTCCCTAATTCCCAGTCCCCAGCCCCTCAGTTCATGCTGATGGCCTCGTCATCGCGTCGTAGTTCATCAGCTCTTCGAGCCGCTCGGGCGGCATGAGTTCTAGCTCGCCGACCAATTGCTTGATGGTCTTGCCCTCTTTGTGTGCCTGCTTGGCCAGCTGTGCGCACCGTTCGTAGCCGACTTCGGGCGCGAGCGCGGTGATTGTCATCAACGACGCGTCGAGCAACTCACCACACCGCTCCTCATTGACTTCCAGATCATTGAGCAATTTATCGACAAACACGTTGCAGACGTTTGCCAGCAGGGTCACCGACTCAAGAAACGCTTCGATCATCACAGGCATCGCCACGTTCAGCTCAAAGATCGATCCTACGCCGCCCAGCGCCGACGTCGTGACGGTCGTATCGTTGCCGATCACGCGGCAACAGACCTGCATCACCGATTCGCAGATGACCGGATTCACTTTGCCCGGCATGATTGACGAGCCAGGCTGAATCGCCGGCAGGTTCAGCTCGCCGATGCCACAGCGCGGACCGCTGCCGAGGTGACGGATGTCGTTGGCAATCTTCGAGAGGCTGGCAGACGTGGTTTTGAGATGACTGTGGGCATACACAAATACGTCTTTCGCCGCTTGCGCCGCCGGATGATTGGAGGACTCAACGAATTCGAGCTCAGTGCGTTGCTTCAGCGCGTCGCACACTTTCGCAGCGAACTCAGGATGGGTGTTGATGCCGGTGCCGACCGCCGTACCACCGATGGGCATCGAGTCGAGCACCACTTCAATGCCTTCGTCAATCGCGCGATGGACATAACGGATTTGCGCGGCATAGCCGCCAAAGACCTGTCCCATGCGAATGGGAGTCGCGTCCATCAGATGCGTGCGACCAGTTTTCAGAACGTTGTCCCAGGCCGACTCCTTTTCGTTGAGGGCTTGTTCTAGGTATGACAATGCCGGCTTCAACGAGCGACTAAGTGACAGCGCGCCGGCAATGTGCATGGCGGCCGGGAAGGTATCGTTTGACGACTGGCCCATATTGACGTGATCGTTGGGGTGCACACCGCCTTCAGCTTTCGTGGTGGCGCCCAGGCCCAGCTTTTCGTTGGCTAGCGAGGCAATCACCTCGTTAGCGTTCATGTTCGTGCTCGTACCGCTGCCGGTTTGGTACACATCGACAGGGAAGTGCGCATCATGTTTGCCTTGTGCCACCTCGTCGGCAGCCGCGATGATCACGTCAGCCAGCTTCGCGTCGAGTTTGCCCAAGTCCTTGTTCGCTTGCGCGCAAGCGGCCTTCAAATGCCCAAACGCGTGAATCACCGCCGGAGTCAAGGGGCGGTTGGCCACTGGAAAGTTCTCGACGGCTCGGGCTGTCGACGCGCCATATAGCGCATCGGCCGGAACTTGCATTTCGCCCATCGTGTCGCGTTCGGTTCTCGTCTCGCTCATTGTGTTTTCTCGTGTTTCAGGTGTCCGAGCTGCCACCGCTTGAGAGCGACCAAGCATCGTTGGTGCGTCTGCACGCTTGCTGTCGGGCGCGGCTCGGTTTTGGGGTTTGTTTACTTCTCCGGCCAATCGGTGACCATCACGGTGTCTTCGTGTTCGTACGCGGGAGCACAACAACAGAGGAACTTTAAGATCGCATCGCCGGTGTTGATGATTTGATGACGTGCTCCCGGAGGGATGGCGATCGCATCGCCGGGGCCAACGTCGCGGACGTCGTCCTCCACTTGCATTTGTGCCGTGCCTTCGAGCATATAGTAAATTTCTTCGCACTTGGGGTGGTAGTGTGCAAGCGTCTTACCACCCACTGGCAATCGTGCCTCAGCAAGGCTTTGATTCACGATACACGAGTTGCGATGAGCCAACAGCTCGCGGATTTCCGAGCTGTCGACGGTCGTAAACGCGGGCACTTCGGCAATGTTCTTGACGTCCATTCCGATAGGCTAACGCGCGAAGACGCTGATGGGCAATCCTCGGCGAGAATAATGATCGGGCCTCGACCGCGAGTGTGCGATCTGATGACGCCCAACGTTGCTAGGTCGCTCTCTCACCGTCAGGGCTCGGTCGAGAGAACGCCTACGCTGCCTGGTTGATCTGCACGTCCATATGCGGATAGGGGATCTCGATGCCGGCCTGTTCGAGTTCATTCTTGACGGCACGGATCAGCGCCTGTTTGGCCGTGAGGAAGTCGTCGTTGGTCGCCCAAGCGCGAACGGACCAATCGATGCTCGATCCGCCGAGGGCATTGAGCACCACCGCCGGTTCGGGATCGCTCAGGAATTCGGGCACCGTCGTGATGGCATGTTCCAGCACACGGCGCGTCTCGTCGATGTCGGCTTCGTAGGCTGTGCCGACCTCCACATCGACCCGGCGGACCGGGTGGTAGGTGATGTTTTCGATCACTGCTCCGTAGATCTGGCTGTTGGGGATGATAAACCGCCGGTTGTCGAACGTGTCGATTGCGGTGGTAAACAGCTCAATCTCAAATACTTTGCCGAGATTACCCGCCACATTCACCACATCGCCCACTTTGTAGGGGCGAAAGATCAGCAGCATCGCGCCTGCGGCAAAGTTGGACAACGTGCCTTGAAACGCCAGACCAATCGCCAAACCGGCGGCACCGATCACCGCGGCAAAGCTGGTGGTCTCGACGCCGAAGTAGCTTAGGCACATCAGGCCCACGAGGAGCAATATCACCCACCGCACCAGCTTCGCGATGAACTTGGTGAGCGTCTCGTCGAAGTTCACGCGACGCAAACCACGTGACACGATCCCCGACAGCCAGGCCGAGACGGTCCAGGCGATGAAAATCAGAATCAGTACCAGCAGGGCCTTAAAGATCGTGATCTCAAGCAGCAGGTACCAATCCGCGCGATCGAGTTCCCAGTTTCCGCTAAGTAGCTCATCTTTGAGCTGCAACCACCGCTCGTCCTTGGTCGATGGAGGCTTCGAGGTCGGTGCGTCGGGAGTTGCTGACGCTTGTGCAAGGAGAATTGGGAACATGGCTAAGGAGTCTCGTGTGCGAGGCAAGACACGCATGGGAACAAAAGCCGCTAAGTAACTTCTGTTGGCAACGATGTCGAGATCAGCCGCGAGACATCGTGCTAGCATCGATTCGACCTTGCTCCCGCACTCGAGGCGATCGTACGATCTGATACGTGTCCGATTCTGCGAATACCAACAACTCGAACGACGGCGCGCAAACGGGTCGCTTTTCTCTGCACAACCTGTCAGCTGCCTTTGCGCGCTTGACGGGCGCGGCAACGGAGGAATCGCCGCCGGCTGAGGAAAACGAGTCGGCAGGCACACTTGAATTCTCGAGTGATCCGAGTGCCGAAGCCCTGTCGCCGAAGATGATCGTCGAGGGAATGCTGTTTGTCGGCAAGGAAGATGGTCAGCCGCTCACCAGTCGCGAGATGGCTGCGCACATCCGTGATGTCTCGCCGCACGAAATCGAATCGTTGATAGAACAACTTAACGCCAGCTACGCCGAGTCCAACGCGCCGTATCGCATCGAGAGTGTAGGCAAAGGATATCGGTTCGGGCTCGACAGCAAGTTTGAACCTGTTCGTCAACGGTTCTTCGGTCGCGTGCGCGAAGCAAAGCTCACGCCCCAGGCAATCGAAGTGCTCTCGGTGGTCGCCTATCGCCAGCCGATCGACGCGGAAACCGTGACCCGCCTACGCGGCGGTCGGAGTCACGCCTTGATCGCAAATTTGGTCCGGCGCGGGCTGTTGCAGCTCAGTCGACCTGAGCACGCTCCGCGAAAACCGCTCTACAGCACCACCGAGCGGTTCAATGCTCTGTTTCAAATCAGCTCGCCGCAGGATTTGCCTAACAGCGAAGATCTGGACGACTGCTAACCTCGTCGAGGGGGGCGAATTCCAGGCGGCAACGGCCCTAAGTTCTTTGCCTGCAATAGGTTGCACACTTATTGCGGGAAAACGGCCCTAGTAGTTCCAGTACGGCCTGCTACAATCTCGCCTCGCCCTGCATTCGCGAGGGACTAGAATACAGAGGCAGGCGGCGACGTTGATTCGCCATACAATCAACGACTACTCAGCGCGCTAACTTGATATTCCTTGCCTTTCAAGGCTAATCACTCGGACACTGCTGCACACGGCCCTCTATTGCATGATCGCGTCTCGGTCGCGAGACGCCAACCAGCTGTCTTCGCACTTTTGCTAGCACATGCGCGTGCGCTCGTTCGGTCTCAAGCCACGGATTCAATAGATTCGTTATGCCTTCGACGTCTTCCAAGAATCATCTCAGTGAATTGCGCTCGGCAGCGCCAATCGTGCTGCCTTCGCTGCTGTTGTGTGATTTTGGCAATTTGGAACAGGAGATTCGGCACCTGGAAGACGCTGGAGTCAAGGGATTGCACTTGGACGTGATGGACGGGCACTTTGTTCCGAACATGACCTACGGACTGACGATGGTGTCGACCGTGCGCCGGTTGACCGAATTGCCGGTGGATGTGCATCTGATGATCTCGAATCCGCAAGACTACGTCACTCAGTATGTCAATGCCGGTGCCGATTTACTAACCATCCACGCCGAAGCAGTCGACGATCCATGTCCACTGCTCCAGCAGATACGCTCGCTCGGTGCCAGCGCTGGGTTGGCAATCAATCCGCCCACATCGGTAGCGTCCATCGAAGCAGCGTTGCCGTTGTGTGACCTCGTCCTTGCGATGAGCGTCATGCCCGGTTTTGGCGGACAAGCATTCGATGACGTGGCGTTGTCGAAGCTGAAAGCACTCCGCTCGAAAGTTGATGAAGACGTGCTCCTGGAAGTCGATGGTGGCGTGAACGCCACGACGATTGCCGATTGCGGCGAGGCAGGCGCACAGCTGTTGGTTGTCGGGTCCGCCATATTTCGGGAAGACGACTACAACCAGAGCATTGCCAAGCTCACCGAGCTAGCCCGCAGTGGTCGATGAAAGCAAGACCCCAGAGATCCATGGACATGTTAAAGCTGTTGTTAATTCGTACTGGCACAACAGAGTACGAAGCTCAAGGTCGGGTGCAGGGAACCCTCGACATTCCGCTCAGCGAGGACGGGCGTCAACAAGTTGAACAAGCGGCTCACGAGCTCAGTGACTTGAAGATCGATGCCTGCTTTGTGGGACCCTGCCGCGCGACGCAACAGTCGGCGGAGATTCTGGCGGATGAGCTGAAGCTGAAACCAAAGACGATGGACGACCTGCGCAATCTGGATCATGGCTTGTGGCAAGGCATGCTCATCAGCGACGTCAAAGCAAAGCAGCCGAAAGTCTACCGCCAGTGGCAAGAACACCCTGAAACCGTCTGCCCGCCCGAAGGAGAATCGTTACAGGTAGTGCGTGAGCGTTTGCAACGCGCGGTGACGAAGATCACGAAAAAGCAAAAGGCCGGGACTGTCGCGGTGGTTGTTGCCAGTCCGATCGCCAGCGTGCTGAGAAGCGGCCTGCGAGACGACGCACTGGGAAATCTCTGGGAATCCCACGGAGAACAAGACCCGTCTTGGGAACTGATCGATGTCTCCCCGGCTGCGGTGACCATTTGACCTTCTGCACTCGCGCGTTGCCGAAAGCTCAAGTATCAAGAGGCGGCATGGCTGACGATTCGAGCTGTTGATATACTTATGGGCGGCGTAGCAGCTTGCTAAGACAACTCCGCAGCTCTCCACATAGATTCTTGGTCCAAGCGTTCGGCAATGGCTACCAGCGACACAGAAATCTCAGACAGGCAAAGTAAACCGATGCGAGAAAAACGCGGCGTGCCTGGCGGGCTGTGGCTCGGTTGCCCTGACTGTGGGAAGATGATCTTCCGCAAAGAAGTCGAGCGGCTGATGAACGTCTGCCCCGAGTGCGGATTTCACATGTACCTCAGCGCCCGCGATCGCGTCGCCGCTGTGCTGGACGAGGGGACGTTCGAAGAGTGGGACGGGAATCTCGCCCCGCTGGATCCACTGAGCTTCGAAGACCAAAAGAAGTATAAGGATCGTCTCGCCGCGGAGCAGCAGAAGACCGGGCTAAGCGATGCCGTGCTGACCGGCAGCGGAATGATTCGCGCTCGTCGCGTTGCACTGGGAGTGACTGACTCGCAGTTCATCATGGGGAGCATGGGATCGGTCGTAGGTGAACGATTAGCGCGGCTCATAGAGCGCGCCACAGAACACCAGTTGCCGCTGATCATCATTAGTGGCTCAGGCGGTGGTGCTCGGATGCACGAGGGGATCTTCTCCTTGATGCAAATGGCAAAAGTCTCCGCGGCGCTAGCTCGTTACAGTGAAGCCCAAGGGTTGTTCATCTCAGTGCTCACCAACCCGACCATGGGTGGAGTCGCTGCCAGCTTCGCGTCATTGGGAGACATTATCTTCGCCGAACCTAAGGCACTCATCGGTTTCGCCGGTCCACGAACCATCAAGGCCACCATTCGCATCGAACTGCCTGAGGGTTTTCAGACGAGCGAGTTTCTTCTTGAGCACGGCTACATTGATCGCATTGTCGAGCGGGCCGATCTCAAAAGCGAAATCGCCCGGGTAATCGACTATTGTGGGAAATAGGCAGGTGGCTACGGCTTGTGAGCTGTGGGCAATGAGCAAAACTCGTTGCCGTTCCGAAACAAACTGTCGGATCTCCGCACCGCGTGGCCCATTGCCGACCGCTCTTTCTTGCCCTTGGTTGGTGTCTAGCTTAGATTGAATGTAGTAGCATTTTCCCCTCTCCCTCAAGGCAAACCTATGGGCATTAGCTCGTTCTTCAAATCGATTCTTGAGGGCGGCAAAGTCGATGTCAGCCGACGTTACGAAAAGCTGCGCGACGCGGTGTCGGGCACGATGTCTGACTTTCACATGGCCCGCGATCGCGAGACCGATCAAATCGTCGGACTGAAGATCCTCGACAAAAAGAAGCATGACCAGCTGGAGATGCGCTTCCGCGGTCTCGATAAGCCCTCGGAAGGCGAGATTGCCACTTCCTTCGATCATCCACGCATCGTCACGACGCATGGCTACGGCATCACGACTAAGGGCGAGCAGTTCATCGTCATGGAGTTTCTGGATGGACCGGGTCTGAACTCGTTGATCATCGCGCGCAGTGAGTTGCTCGACGGCAATCGTCTGGCTCTGATGCGCCAGGCCGCCGAAGCCCTGCAAGTGGTGCACGAAGCTGGCTATATCCATCGTGACATTTGCCCACGGAACTTCGTGTGCTCAAAAGACGTCACCTCGTTGAAGCTGATCGACTTCGGACTTACGGTTCCGGCACGCCCAGAGTTCCAACAACCGGGTATTCGCACAGGCACGCCTAACTACATGGCTCCTGAGGTGGTGCGCCGAAAGCAGACGGACCAACGACTCGACATCTTTTCGTTTGGCGTGTCGATGTACGAGATGTTCTCCTTCGAGCTTCCTTGGCAGCGCGGTAGCGGCGACGGAATGGCCGCAATGCATCATGGGCAATCCGACCCGACCCCGCTAACGAAGCATTGTCCTAATTTGCACCCGACCATTGAAAAGGTCATCGCGAGGTGCCTGATTCCCGATCCTGAGAAACGCACTCAGTCGATGAAGGAACTGCTCACGGCGCTGTCGTCAGTCAAGCACGAAGAAGCGAGCTAGCCGTCTGCTATTCGTTTTGATACACGGCACGGTTTCGCTATTCGCTGAACATCTGATCGAGCGCCGCCAGCGCGACCGGCCACCGCGTGTTGCTCGCATTAAGCGTTTGCCACCAGTCCAGCAGCTTGCCCCCTGTTTCAACCGACTGGGATGGCAAGTGCCAAGCCTGTAGCGCTAGGCCCACGGAAGCTTCGTCAAGCGCAGCCAAGTCCACGATTTCCGCGGCTGCCAAAATCAGCGGCACCACCGCGAAGCTCACCAGCTGGGGCAGACGAGCTTGAGACACGGATTCGCTTAGGATTGGCAGATCTAGTTGCAGTTGTGCCAATAACCAGCCAAGCCGTACGACTTCCGATAGCGACGGAATGGGATTGGTCAGCACCGCCTCCAGCGTGACGCGGTTGTTGCGCAGATGTGCGCGGCCGTGTCCTCCGACCACGGGGCTAGTGAGCACGACCTCGGCCGACGGTGCGACGAAATCCTCTCCAGCCAGCCGCGCCACGGCACGCAGCAGCCCCGGACCGCGCGCCTCCCATTGTTCGCGTAGCGGCCGACCTCGCACAGCCAATTCGTCGACAAGATTGGGGGCGACGCGCAGCCAAGCGGCTTCCAAGTCGGACAGGCAGCCGGCGAGCAGCGAGATCGACGAAGCGTTCAACGCTCCGGCACCAAGCGTGCGAGTGCCCGCCATTTCGACGAGCTGACGGTTGTTTTCATAGTCGGCGGCGAGGCTGACCAGCTCTGGCAGTGTGGTGTCGGCGGGCAATCCGCAGGAGTTGAGTCCGTCGACCAGCGCTTCCACCGGCGGTTGGAGCTGTTGCCCGATCGTGCTATCGGCGATTGGTAGACCTTCGTGCATACTCGCCGCGAGATGCAGGCAGCTGGCGGAGAAGCTGGCCTTCCAACGGAGTCGCATCATCAAGATCCTCCCAAACACACATACAATCCACGCGATAACTCATCGTCGTGGTCGTGCTAGCGTCTCGTCAAGGCGCTATGGCCAGCTGCATCGACCGCTGCTATGCTTCTCGCCCATTTTCGCCAGCGGTACGACCCACCGCGACCGATACCGGCGCAGCTCCAGCTGGCTCAACTGCTGACAAGACCCTTCACGAAAGCATTTCTCATGCCTCGATCACTTTCGCGACTGCTGTATTCGTGCGTCCTGGTGGCCTGCAGCGGCCTCGGCACGACGACTTCCGCCCAAACGGTCGCTGATCAAACGGTGCCGCTTCAGTATCCTGCCGCTCAACCTCAACAGACACAAACTGCCAGCGCTCCGGTAGCTCAGGTAGCCGCCGCTCAGCAGCAGCAGCCCGTGCAACCCGGACAACAGTTCGCGCCCCAACAGCCAACGGGTCCGCCGCGCCCGATTACGCAGGTGGAGCAGCAGTTCGTGGATCAGATTCTCGTGATGTGGGAAACCGAGAGCGCGAAAGTCAAGAACTTCAACAGTCGGTTCGAGCGTTGGGAGTACGACCTCGTGTTTGGCCCAGGTCTGAAAATCCCGTTCATCAAGAGCGTCGGACAGGTCACCTATTCAAACCCCGATAAGGGGAGCTTCAAAATCGAAGAGATTCGACGATGGACGAAGCAAAACCCCCAGCAAAAAACGTGGGAACCCGGCGACTGGGTGCTGCAAAAGGACGAAGTCGGAGAGCACTGGGTCTGCGACGGCAAAGCCGTCTATGAGTACAAGCACGACAAGAAGCAGTTGGTCGTACAGCCGCTGCCGCCACAGCTGCAAGGCAAGGCGATCGTCGATGGACCGTTGCCGTTTCTGTTTGGTGCCGAGGCGGAGAAGCTCAAACGACGTTACTGGATTTACAGCAAGGAAGGCGGACCGGCGACAATTTGGCTAGAAGCCTATCCGCGCACCCAAGCCGACAAGGCCAACTACGATCATGTCGACGTGATGCTGGAACGCAAGACGATGCAACCCAAGGCGATTCGTGTCCACGCGCCTAACAACCAAAGCCAATCGGTCTACATGTTCGAGGAGCCGAAGGTCAACAGCAGGCTCGATGCCGTGTTTGGCAACCTCTTCAATGCACCGCGAACACCATTGGGCTGGAAACGAGTCGTGCAGAATCCACCGGCCGGGCCTCAAGACGCTCCGCAAGCGGCCAATCCGCAGCCGACCGCCGTCAGGTGACTGCTGCTCGAGAATCCGTACGTGGCTAATCCACAAGCGGGTGCCCGAGGATCTGGTCGTACACGCTCGCGACATTTGCCGCCATGCTGCGATCGGAAAAGCAGACGCCGTGTCGTTGTTTGGCGCTGTTGCTCATCAGTTCGTAGTCGTGGTCGTCGCCGTCGATAAGTTCTTCGATTGCCAGGGCGAGTTGGCTCACACTGGCGGGCTCCACCAGCAGGCCGTCTTCGCGATGACGGATCGCTTCGGGCACTCCCTCGACGTGGCTCGCGACCACCGGCAACCCCGCAGCCATCGCTTCCAGCACGACCATCGGCAGGCCTTCGCCGAACAGACTGGGCAGCACGAACAGGTCCATCTGCTCCAGCTCGGCGGCGATGTCCTTGGTGAAGCCGGTCCACTTGATCGCGTCGCCGACTCCCAGGCGACGCACCAATTGCATTACCTCTTGTTCGTACTCCGGCGTCTCGAACGGCCCGACGGCGCGGAGCGTCACCTCGATATTCTTCGAGCGCAGCGCCGCCAACGCTTCGATCAACACCTCGATTCCCTTCCGCGGTCGGAACAGGGCCGCGATTCCTACGGTCCAAGCTCCGGCAGGTCGTCGGCGAGGCGGCACCTTGATCGTAGGCACACCGTTGGGCACATACACGACTTGCTTCGACCTGAACCCTTGCTCTTCCATCAAGTGTTTCAGGCTCGGCGAAACCGCAATCAACCTTTCAGCGTGGCGAATGCTCCAACGCTCAAGCTTCGCATTCACCCAGTTCTGCCACCGTCGCGTCGAGTCGTTGCCCGTCGGACTATGCACGTGATACACCAACGGCACGTCGGCCCACTTGGCCGCGATACTCCCCACCAGCGCCGAACGGGGCGTGTGCGCGTGCACCAGCGCGTACTGCTCCGCCTGAATCAAGTTTGAGATCCGTCGGGCGCAATTCAGATCTAAACGTCCCCGCATCGGAGTTTCGTAGAGCCGCACGTCTTGCGATTTCCGCGTCGCGGGGAAACGGTACGGTTTCACGCACGCGAAGCCGACTTCAAAACCGAAATTGGGAAGCTGCAACGCCAGCAAGTCCTGCACCCGCTCCGCGCCCGAATAGTGCTCGCCGTTGATGACGTGTAGCACACGCTGCGTCGCGACGCGGGTCGGCTGCTGAGCTCGGTCTTCCTCGCGCGGCGGGAGTCCAGGCAGTGGTCCCACAAGTGTCGAAGTTGGAACGGTGCCGTCGAAACTCGTCGTTTCAAACATCGCGGATCAGCCAAAAAGAGTTGCGAAAAGTCGCGATGCCATCGCATCGCCGGTCTATCGAAACTCTAGTTCGCCAGGCCTCTGGCGACGGATGTGAGCCGTCGCCCCGGCACTGATCTCAACCTCGATGTGCAGCTGTGACGATCGTGCCGATGATGCGGAGGGCAGGCGGCACGGCGAAGTCGACCATCGTCTCACGATTTCAGCGAAACTTCGTCGCCTGCGCGTGGTTTCACTCGCAGGTGCCTGCAACAGGCAAGCGGGAAACCTGCCATGTCCGGAAAAGCAAACTATGATCGGTAAACTCTCCTTGCGAACATCCATCGTGCTGGTCGTGGCTGGCGTTGGATTGTTCGCCTGGGCCCAGGGTCGGCACATGCGCCGCCACAGCGCCATCGAGCAGAGGCCCCTCAGGCTCGTGCCCGCCGACCAAAATCCGCCGAGCGCGAGCGAGCACACGTTCGAGGAGCACAACGGGCATCGGCACGTGCTTGCCAACGGCATTCCCACGCACGACGTGGGCCGGTTTCCTAATCGAGGCAATCCCCACTCCATTCGCACGCAGCGATATCGTTTCCAGCTGCCCGCGGATCCGCAACCAGCAGAGGCGATCACCTCGCTTCACCAAACACGCCGGTTTGGTCCACCGAACCTGCCGTTTGGCATCGCTGTGAATGGCGTGCTGTTCGACCCAGGCACGGCCGAGTATTGGAACGGCGACCGCAGTGCCGACTGGAACTACGAAGCGCTGGGCGGAGCTGTTCCCTTGGGCGTGGATGAAAACCACGCGCACGTCCAACCTAATGGCGCTTACCACTACCACGGACTGCCAACTCTGTTGCTGAAGCAACTGGGGCATGACCCGACGAAGCACTCACCGCTGGTGGGTTGGGCAGCCGACGGGTTTCCGATCTACTGCCAATACGGCTATCGCGATCCGCAGGATGCCAGCTCCAAGATCATCGAACTCCATTCGAGCTTCGGCGTCAAAGATGGCAACCGCCCCAGTGCGCCCAGCGGTCCGGGTGGCAACTACGACGGTACGTTCGTCCAAGACTACCAATACGACGAAGGCATCGGTGATCTCGACGAGTGCAATGGCCGAGTCTGCAAAACGCCCGAGTTTCCCGAAGGCACCTACGCGTACTTTCTGACGAGCGAGTGGCCAGTTATTCCCAGGGCTTTTCGCGGCACGCCCATTAACTTACGCTGAGGATTCGAAGTTCCCTCCACCTTGGAATCGGGGCTAGGAATCCACATGCGTTTGCTCCCAGGTGCCTTCGCGTTGCCACTAGTCGTTGGCATTTGTCTCGCTAGCGTTCAGCTCGCTCAAGCTGCCGATCGACCGTCCGGACGGTCGTTCGTCACCCGCTCACCCGCCGTCGGCGCGAATGGCATGGCCGCCACGAGTCAGCCGCTCGCAACCGTCGCGGCAATCGACATCCTTAAGGCGGGCGGCAATGCCATCGATGCTGCGATCGCCGCGAACGCCGTGCTCTGCCTCACCGAACCGACCGGCTGTGGCGTTGGCGGTGACTTGTTCGCCTTCGTGTGGGACGCCAAAACCAAAAAGCTCTACGGCTTGAACGGCAGTGGTCGCAGTCCGCGCGGGCTGACGCTCGACGAGTTTCAGCGGCGGAAGCTCGACTTCATTCCGGTCTTGGGACCGTTGCCCGTCACGGTGCCGGGCTGCGTCGATGGCTGGTGTACGCTGCACGAGCGTTTTGGTCGCACATCACTGGCAGACATCCTGGCACCGGCGATTCAACACGCTCGCGAGGGATTTCCACTCACCGAGGTGATTGCGCTCGCTTGGGCCGGCGGCATCGCCAGTCGACGCGACCAACCGGGATTCGCTGACGTGTTCATGCCAGGCGGTCGTGCACCAAAGCACGGCGAGATCTTTCGCAATCCGGGCCTGGCCGACACGTTGGAGAAAGTTGCCGGCGGCGGAGCCGACGCCTTTTACCGCGGTGAGATCGCTCGTGTTATCGACCAACAGATGCGAGACATCGGGGGCTTCCTGCGCTACGAAGATCTCGCCGCCCATCGCAGCAATTGGGTCGAACCCGTCAGTGTCAACTATCGCGGTTACGACCTGTGGGAGCTTCCACCCAATGGCCAAGGCATCGCGGCGCTGCAGATTCTGCAGTTGCTGAAGCCTTTCGATTTGCGCAGCGCGGGATTCGGCAGCGCCGAACACCTCCACTTGCTGATC
>JANQQA010000150.1 GCA_028285205.1 Bythopirellula sp.
GCGGTTTACGACTATGTGCGGCCCATCACGAAGATTCGCTATCAGGGCAGCATGGGGCAATCAACCGACATGAATCTGCCATCGTATCACCCGGATGGCTTGCCACTGGAAGACGGCCTGATCGAGTTGATCACCGCCGAGTCGATTGCCGAAGGCGGCAAACATCGCAACGCCTTTGTGAATGCGAATACGATCGACGGTTTCTTCGTACCCGACTTCAACATCGCCGAGGTGGACATGGTCGGCAAGATTACCGTACTGGCGTGGAATCACGAACCTGCCGATCCGGAAACCGAGCTCAGCGGCACCGATTGGATTCTCGCGGAGAACTGGGTGCCATACCAAAGTGACAACTTCGTCACGCCTGCGTTCGCTGCCTATGTCTCGGGGCATAGCACCTTTAGCCGCGCAGCCGCCGAGGTGATGGCGCTGTTTACCGGGAGCGAGTATTTCCCCGGTGGGTTGGGTGAGATGACGTTCGATACCGACTTCCTCGACTTTGAGGTCGGGCCGACCGAGGAAATCACGCTGCAGTGGGTGTCGTATTTCGACGCGGCCGACGAAGCGGGGATATCGCGTCTATGGGGAGGCATCCATGTCCCTGCCGACGACTTTGCGGGGCGCATCATGGGCTCGACGATCGGCCAGGAGGCATTTCAATACGCGATGCAGCATTTCGTCCCCGAGCCGACTGGCGTTGCACTGCTTCTTATGGGTGTGGGCTGCTCAACGATTTGCCGTCGCTCGCCAACCAGACGGTGAGGGACACCTCCTCACCGAGGCAAGCCGAACAGATATCACGTGCCGGCGGCTGCGCAGCTGTGAGCAAACTCGGCCACTTCTACCTTGCAGCCACCCTGGAATCGCCTAAAATGAGATGCTGGACTTGAGAAAGTCGCCCTGGAGAGGTGGCTGAGTGGTCGAAAGCACCGGTTTGCTAAATCGGCGTACGGGTCAAACTGTACCGCAGGTTCGAATCCTGTCCTCTCCGCTCGTTCTTTTTTCGCGGCTGCGCGTCTTCAGCAGCTGCGGCGTGTTGCCGGCCCCGTTTTTCACGGAGCCGCCCCGATTACAGCGCCCTCGCGGTGCACATCTCGACCAAAGCTCTACACCTTCGGTGCACCCCCCATCTGGTGGCATTTTTGCACCAACTGCCTCACCTTGAGGAATTTGGGCCAATTACACCAAATTATTTCCATCGCTTGTTTCCGGAAAATTCGTGGTAGCGACCACTTGTATCGATTGTCCTATGGGCCCCGGAAATAGCCGCATATTTTATAGGTGTTAAACACCATAAATTGTCCTCGGCGGTGGTAATCCGCAACGTAGATTTGCTCAGGCGAATCCGAAGTTTCTATCAGGGACATAACATGATTACAGAAGCTCAATGTGGATTCTGCGGTCTGGACTTCACTGTTCTCGATCTCGGCACTACTGAAACCGTGCACTGCCCGGCTTGCAATGAGCCGGTGGAAGTTCCCCGAAGTGATGTTGAACCTCAGGATGGTCGGGGCTAAATCCACCGCTGGTGTTGTCGCCCGTTCTTGCGATTCTCGGGGACGCGCGAATGCCGTTGATCGTCGTGAAGCGGCACCTGAGCCCTAGCTGGGTGACGAGGGTTGCCTTGACGACTCCAAGTTCTGCCAACGCTAGCCTAACTTCATCGCGTCAGAACTGAACAAGTGATTGTTGTTGAAGATCATCAACGAACTCGCTGCAGCAACTATGCATCGATTGCTCTATCAGTTACTGCTAACGATCCTAATTGCCGTCGTGCCAGTGCTCGGCTCTGCGCAGACGACATTGGATATCAGCATCTCGACGAACAGTGACGATGCCGAGGAAGATTCCGGCGCCGACGTCAAGCTGAACAACAGTAAGATTGAGCTCGGGCAAATGCCCTGGGCTGGCTTTCGGTTCCAAAACGTGACGATTCCGCAAGGCGCAACGATCACGTCAGCCTATGTCCAATTCAGAGCCGAGAGCTCAAACACTGAAAGCACCGACCTGACGGTCTTTGGTGACGATGCTGACAGTTCAGTAACGTTCAGTAACTCCAACAAACTCTCGACGCGTACGAAGACATCCGCTTCCGCTTCATGGCAGAATGTCGCAAACTGGTCCGGTGGCAGCACGTATCAAACACCGGAACTCAGCGCCATCGTACAGGAAATTGTGGATCGGGGGGGTTGGTCGAGCGGCAACAGCCTGGCGATTCTCATACGCTCCGATGATGACAACGGCAAGCGGTTGCCTTGGGCGCGCGATGGCAGTTCGTCCAACGCGCCCGTATTGCACGTCGAGTATCTCTCCAGCACGACCTATTACGTTCGGCCGGACGGCAACAACAGTAACTCGGGAACCGGGTCTTCAGCGTCCGAGGCGTGGGCCACCGTGTCTTCCGCTGTTGACAAGGTAGCCATCGATCCCGGCGATCGGGTTTACGTCATGGCCGGCACGTATAACGGGAGTGTGACTCCGTCGATTGATGGTAGTGCTGGATCGCCAATTCAGTTCATCGCCGATACGGACGGGTCGATTTTTGGCAGCGCAGGCGAGGTAATTCTTGATGCTCCGGAAGAAAGTGACGCGCTGCAGATCAGCTCCGACGACTATTTGGAATTCATTGGTTTCACATTCAAAGGCGACAACGATGAGGCGCAATCCGTTGATATCGACAACAGTACAGGCGTGAAGCTGTCCAAGTGTCGAATCTACAACGCCGGTGCGGAAGGCATTGATATCTACAACTCATCGGTCGAGATCATCAACTGCCAGATTTACGATAACAGCTCCCACGGCATCGATATCAGCGGCAGTTCTTCGTCGGTAACCCTATGGAATTCGACGATCGCTGATAACGGATCTGACGGGGTGCGCGTGTCGTCAGGTACGACGACGATCACTAACTCCATCCTTGCACTGAATGGTGATGATGGATTCGACCGCGATGGTGGCACGCTCACTCATACGTACAACATCATCTACGGAAACTCCGGTTCTGGCTTTGAAGGTACTTCGCAGAGTACAGGGGAGCTGACCAGCGACCCGCTGTTCTTTAATGCAGGCGGATTCGATTTTCGATTGCAGGACGGGTCACCAGCCATCGATGCGGGCACGAACGCGTCTGGCACCGTAGATGATGATTTCAATAGCGACGCGCGACCCATCGACAGCCTGTGGGACCTCGGTTGTTACGAAGGTGCTGGAGGCAGCAGTTCCGCAACGCAGATTTATCTGTCGACCCTTGGCAGTGCAACACTCGGTAGTCAGTCGTTTAACGATGAAGATGTGGTTGACTACAACTCCGGTAGCGGCACGGCATCGATACTCTTCGATGGTAGCGCAGTCTTTTCTAGCGACGAGGACATCGACGCCGTTCACGTGCGTTCCGACGGCAAGACCCTGCTTTCAACCATCGACTCCGCGACGATTGGGAGCCTGAGTTTCAATGACGAGGACGTGATTGAGTATGACCCTGGCACAGGTACTGCGACGATGTTTTTCGACGGCAGTACCGTGTTTTCCAGTGACGAAGATCTTGATGCGTTCTTTCTGAAGTCCGATGGAAAGATGCTCATCTCGACGACCGGGTCCGCGACGATCGGAAGCTTAAGTTTCAATAACGAGGATGTCGTCGAGTACGATCCGAGCACAGGTACTGCCACGATGTATTTTGACGGCAGCACGATCTTCTCCAGCGATGAGGATGTCAACGCAGTAGCATTGCTTGATAGCGGAAACATCGTGATTTCGACGACCAGTTCCGCCAGTATCGGAAGCCTCAGTTTCGGCGACGATGATCTCGTTGAATACAATCCAGGTACTGGTGTGGCAACCATCATTTTTGATGGTGGGGCGAGCTTTTCAAATTCAGATGAAGACATCGATGCTGTTGCCTTCGTTGAAACCGTTTCGCCAACGCTGACAACGGGCATCTGGAAACTCGATGAAGCAAGTGGCACGACCGCGGCGGATTCGTCTGGGGAAGGCTTGGACGGAACCTATACCAATGGCGTAGCGATCAACACCAGCGGGCCCTATCCAGGCACTGGTGCGGTCGCAGCCAACTTCGACGGCACGGATGACCATGTCGATCTGCCGGATATGAATTTCGACTTCTCACAGGGTTTCAGCGCCGCGTTCTGGTTCAACCCAGCCTCCACGCCGGCCGTTGAGGCAGACATGCTGGGAATCAGCAATGGACAGGACGTCGACGACATTTGGATTGGCTGGCTTCCAGGAACGGGATTGGAACTCTACTTCAGTGATACCGTCGATAGTGCCTCGTTTCGATGGCTTGATGACAACGTCGAACCGGAAGTGGGGAGATGGCAGCACTTCGCTGCCACAGTGGATTCGTCGGGCAATGCAAAGATCTATCGCAACGGAGTCGAGGTTGCCAGCGGTTTTGTCAGCTTGCCGGGCAACGTGGACCGCACTGAGAACTTCATTGGAACCAGTGTTTGGAATGAACCCTTCGATGGTCAGATGTTTGATGTGCATGTCTACAACAGGGAACTTAGTGCTTCCGAGGTGGCGGACTTGTATGGCTTGGTAGGTCACTGGGCATTCGATGAAGGAGCCGGCACCACGATCGCGGATTCCTCTCTGAATGCGAACGATGCCTCATTCAACACCGGAGCGCCGGCCTGGGTTGATGGAATCTACGGGACGGCTCTGGAGTTTGACGGATCCAACGACGCGACGACCGGCGCGAACTTCGATCCTCCGGAACTGGGAGCGGTCTCCTTCTGGTTCCGTAGCGATGGTCCGCCTGCTTCACGGCAGCGGCCTTGGGGAGTGGGGGCAGATTACGAGACATGGCAAGACACCGACGGGTTGATCAGTTTCGATGTCTCGACGGATGGCTTTCAGGGTGGGTTCATTTCTGACGAAGCGCTCGATACGGCTGGGCGTTGGTATCACCTGGTCGGACAATATGATTCCACAACCGATAGTTTCGAAATCTATGTTAACGGTGAACTTCATAAGAGCGGCGTTTCCACCTGGGACATTCAAAAACAGACGGCAAACCTGCTGAGCTTCGGCACACGCACCGGCAGCACGCAACGATTCGACGGCGCGCTCGACGAATTTCGCATCTACAACCGTTGGTTGTCAGTTGCTGAGATCAATGATCTCTATGGCCGATTGGCTTACTGGAAACTCGATGAGACCAGCGGCAGTGTTGCTGCTGATGCTACGCAGCATGGCAACGATGGAAGTTACACGGGAATACCGACGTTGGGGGTCAACGGAGCGTTTGTCGCTAGTACTGCCACAGCAGTCGCGCTAGACGGGTCATCCGAGTACGTTGACGTTGGGAAGCCGCTCATCAATAACATGGCAGCGTTCACGATGCTGGGTTGGGTGCGCGCCGATAGCCTCGCAGCGAATCAGTCGTTTTTTGGCCAGAATAACGTCATCGAGTTTGGACTCGACTACACTTCGGGACAGCTGCACCTCTACACCGAAAACGGTGGCTATATCGATGCGTTTAATCAGATGGCTGTCGGAAAGTGGACCCATGTCGCCGTCACAGGAGACGGCACCCAGTTGAAGCTGTACATCAACGGTCGGGAGAACGCCACCGGCGGCTCCCCGACGGCCGCCTACGGCACGAGCACCGACTCGTTCAAGCTGGGTGAGGGAGTCTTCAACGGATTCGGCGACTACTTCGATGGCCGCCTCGACGACGTGCAAGTCTTCGATCGTGCCTTGAAACCGGAAGAGGTATTCCCGATCTACAAAGGCGGTCGCCCCGCTGGTGTGCGGATCATCGAGTGGGTCGAAGTACGATGACCTTCCAAGTACCGTGCTGACGCCGTCTTGATTGCGAATCCACGGTCTGCCAAACATGGCGGGCTGAAAGATTTCCGACTCTCCACAGTCCAAGCTGCCACATTCACGCGGCTTGAACGTGCACAAGATTCTTTTCAATCGCATTGTTCTCGACTGCGTCTTGGCTCCGTAAGCTGCAAGAGCCGCGCCGCATCTCAGGCGACGGAGTTCACTCGCTTTTCGCGGACACTGAATTTGGTCCAGGAGTTGCGACGCAAGTATCGCGAAACCTGGATATGAATGCCCAATACGCTCACTAGCACACACTTTCACTGGGCAACTGAGCGACTCCGCACAACTGGCCCGCCCACTGCTCACCACGACGGAAGCAAACTCCCCAAGGCACCGAATGAATACCCTGACGATACCTGCTCTCTCGCTTGGTTTTTCGACGACGTTTCATGGAGTTCTTGCGGCAAATGGCACAGAGATGGCAAGCCGCGCCATTCCACTTTGGTGGCATGCAACGTGGATCTGTGCAGTTATCGCGTTGTTCAGCGCGCTGCGATTCTATCGCTGGATTATCCAGCAGGGCGAAGGCAATGAGCGGATGCAAGAAATCGCACAATATGTGCGCGAAGGTGCCTACGCCTACCTGCACCGCCAGTACCGCGTAGTGGCAGTGTTCTTCGTGGTCGTCTCAGTGCTGTTGGCACTGATGGCTTTTGGGCTCAACGTGCAACACAAACTTGTGCCGTTTGCCTTCCTAACCGGGGGATTCTTTTCTGGCCTCGCCGGGTTTTTCGGTATGAAGACCGCCACCAGCGCTTCGGCGCGGACCGCCCAGGGAGCGAGTAACTCGCTTGATCAAGGTTTGAAAATTGCTTTTCGCGCCGGAGCCGTCATGGGCCTGACTGTGGTCGGCTTGGCCATGCTCGATATCAGCTTGTGGTTTGTCTATCTGTACAAGTTCCATCATCTGATCTTCGGCGGCGAGCCGATGAGCCTCGAAACCATCACGGTCGTGATGTTGTGCTTCGGGATGGGGGCCTCGTCGCAGGCGTTGTTCGCCCGTGTTGGCGGCGGCATCTACACGAAGGCCGCTGATGTCGGTGCGGATCTAGTGGGTAAGGTTGAAGCAGGGATCCCTGAAGACGATCCACGCAACCCAGCGACGATCGCCGACAACGTCGGCGACAACGTGGGCGACGTGGCGGGCATGGGTGCTGATCTCTACGAGTCGTATGCCGGGTCGATCCTGGCGACGATGGCGTTGGGGGTCGCAGCCGTTAGTTTCGGCGGAGTACCCACCGGCTTCGACGACGAGTTGACCGCCCAGATGGCATTCATCGGTGCACCGATGGTGCTGGGCAGTTTGGGAATCTTGTTGTCGCTCGCAGGTGTGTTCCTGGTGACCACAAAAGAAGGCGCATCGATGAAGGAACTGATGTGGTCGCTGAACAGGGGCATCTGGGGCTCGAGCGGACTCGTGGTGCTAACAGCCATGATCGTGCTACCCATGCTGCTACCCGCGAGCATTGCCTGGGGAGTGGTTGTGGCGGTGGTCGTCGGATTGGCTGTCGGGCTGATCATCGGCTACGGCACCGAGTACTACACGAGCGCGGAATACAGCCCCACCACGGGCATCGCTAATCAAGCCGTTTCGGGAACTGGGCCCTTGATCATTGATGGAATCGCCGCCGGTCTCATGTCCGCATGGATTCCGATCGCGGCTGTGTGCTTGGGCATGATGGTCGCGTTCGGCGTTTGCGACGGCTCCGAGAATCTCGCACTCGGGTTGTACGGCGTCGGCATGGCGTCCGTCGGTATGCTGTCGACCTTGGGAATCACGTTGGCCACGGACGCGTATGGTCCGATCGCCGACAACGCCGGCGGAAACGCTGAGATGGCGGGCCTGCCCAAAGAGGTCCGCCAGCGAACCGACGCGCTCGATTCATTGGGCAACACAACGGCAGCCATCGGCAAAGGGTTTGCGATCGGGTCCGCAGCGCTGACTTCGTTGGCGCTGCTTGCCGCGTATGTGGAAGAAGTACGCGTCGGCATTCATCGCGAGGCCGCCGATGCCTACGAAATCGTGGAAGGTCAGCCCTACACGGCAGTCGATCTCGGGTATGGAAAGTACGGAGTGTACCTACCTGGTGCCGACGCCAGCCATGAGGAGGGCTACACGATTAGCGCCTTCCGGAGCAAGTCGGACAATGCCGTGAAGCTTCCCATTGGCAACAAAACGGTTGCGGTCCTGGTAAACCAAAAAGGTACCGCCGTGCCGAAAGACGGAGCCGATCCGAGCGTGCAGCAACTCGTCGATTCGAAGTCGGCAGGCTTGTTTGATTTCATGGAATACTACCAGGTCACTTTGATGAATCCCAAAGTACTGGTCGGCACGTTTTCGGGCGTGCTGATGGTGTTTGTGTTTGCCGCGATGACAATGAAAGCGGTCGGACGGGCGGCAATGGCAATGGTGGAAGAAGTACGTCGTCAGTTCCGTGAATCGCCGGGGATCATGCTCGGCACCGAGACGCCCGACTACGCGCGGTGCGTGGCAATTTCAACGGCCGGCGCTCAGCACGAAATGGTTCGTCCGTCACTGCTGGCGGTCACTGCTCCGGTGGTTGTGGGTTTGCTGCTGGGAGTGAGCGGCGTATTAGGTCTGCTTGTCGGCGGGCTGTGCGCCGGCTTTGCGATGGCCGTGTTCATGGCGAACGCTGGTGGGGCGTGGGACAATGCCAAGAAGCTGATCGAAACGGGCGAGCACGGCGGCAAAGGGTCCGACGCCCACAAGTCGGCCGTGGTGGGTGACACTGTCGGCGATCCGTTCAAAGACACAACTGGACCGTCGCTCAATATCCTGATCAAGCTGATGAATATGGTGAGCATCGTGTTCGCTGGGCTTGTGGTGAAGTTTGCGCCGGCGATCGCCTCTTTCCTGGGCATGGGCCAGTAACACGACAAAGCGGTGTGGCACCGCAGGAGATTGAACATGAGCATTCACTTGTATCTGATGTGCTACCGAACCGAAGCACTGGTCGCATCGCAACTCGAAGCAGAAGAGTTTGGTTCGTACATGGCGGTCGGCACTAAGAAAAAGACGTTTGGAAACGTCGTGTTTTTCGAAATCGATCCCGATTTTCGGTCACCTGAGCTGCACCTCGACGAGGTGGAAGCCAAGTGCCAACCACGTCCCGACGGTACGCCGCGGCGCAGCAAGTACATGAGTTTGTATCGCGTCATGGAACGGATTCCACACTCCGCGTATGGCAAGTTGTATCTCACGACGCGCGATGGTCGTGTGCTCGGCCTCGATGGGCACGATCTCGTTGACGGTGATGGCGAGACCACCGACCGTCGACCTTATATGTACGCCGAGCTGTGTCCGCTCACATCGCGGATCGTTTCGCGATACAGCCCGAAAGCGTTTGCGGAGCGGATCACTGATCCCACGACGACGGTCTACGTGCCGCGCATCTTCTTTGTCGAAACGCAGCTGGAAGTCGACAGCCAAGGCAAGCTGGCTGGCTATCTCCCCTATCGCAACCCAGGTCACCTCGAAGACTGCGTGCGTGAGGTCGAAGAGCAGCCCCACAAACTGGCGAAGACGGTCGATCGGAACCCGCCGCTGCTGGCGTTCTACCGCACCATTGCCAGCGGCTTCTATCTGGGAGACGCTTCGGCCGTCAAGTTTTACCCGTTCCCGGATAGCCAAACACTCGAAACTGAGCACTACGACTGGTGGCGTTCGGCGTCGATGGGCTAATTGAGCCGCCGAGCGGCTGATTGATGAGATCTGGCAGAGCGAAGCTACCGGGCGTTTCGAGGCGTGGAGGTCGCTCCTGCCAAAATGGCACTTTCCTGCCCGACGGCCACTTCCGAGCGAGCCCGCGCCAGACAGCCTATCTGGCTTGCTGCGTAACGACTTACGTCGATCTTCGCTCGTTGGCACGGTGGTTGCCTAATTGCCCCTCCACATCACTGTCTAGCTGCCAATATTGGCAGCCTCATGGGAATTACTCCGGCGATCCGGTGGATCGCGGTTATCTGAGTCACTCACTCACATACGCACTTACTCAACACTAATCAGGAGTCAAAACGTGCCCAAGCAAATGGTATTCGAGGACGAAGCCCGCAAGCCTCTCGCTGCGGGGGTCGAGAAACTGGCCCGTGCCGTCCGCAGCACTCTGGGGCCACGCGGCCGCAACGCGGTACTCGACAAGGGATGGGGCTCTCCCAAAGTGACCAAAGACGGCGTGACCGTCGCCGAAGACATTGAGCTGGAAGATCCCTACGAGAACCTCGGTGCCCAGCTGGTGAAAGAGGCCGCAAGCAAGACCAACGACGTAGCGGGCGATGGCACGACCACCGCCACCGTGCTGGCCGAAGGCATCTTTCGTGAAGGCCTCAAAATGCTGGCCGCGGGTGCCGATGCAATGGCGCTAGGCCGCGGCATCGCCAAGGGCGTCGAAGCCGTCTCGGCAGCGATCGAAAAACTGGCCGAGCCAGTGGATGTGAAAAACAAGAAAAGCCTGGAGCAGGTCGCTACGATCGCCGGCAACAACGACCCCTCCATCGGCAAAGTGCTCGCCGACGCGTTTGCCAAGGTTGGCAAAGATGGCGTGATCACGGTCGAAGAAGGCCGCTCGAACGAGACCTACGTCGAAGTGGTCGAGGGCATGCAGTTCGACCGCGGTTATCTCTCACCTCACTTCGTGAACAACGAAGACGACCAACTCGTGGAGTTGGAAAACTGTTTGGTGATGGTGTTTGAAGAGAAGATTTCGAATGCCAAAGACCTCGTGCCTATTCTCGAGGCGGTCTCCAAGGCGAGCAAGCCGCTCTTGATCATTGCCGAAGACGTCGAAGGCGAAGCCCTGGCGACATTGGTCGTCAACAAGATGCGTGGCATCGTCAACGTCTGTGCTGTGAAGGCTCCCGGCTACGGCGATCGTCGCAAGGCGATGCTAGGCGACATCGCCACACTGACCGGCGGCACCGCGATCTTCAAAGACCTGGGCATCAAGCTAGATGGCGTGCAGCTGTCCGACCTGGGCAAGTGCAAGAAGATCATCATCTCTAGTGACAACACCACCATGGTGAGCGGCGGCGGCAAGAAGGACGACATCCTTGGCCGTGCTGATCAGATTCGCAAAGAGATCGAGACGACCGACTCCGACTACGATCGTGAGAAGCTGCAAGAGCGTCTGGCGAAGCTCGCCGGTGGCGTCGCTCAGATCAACTGCGGTGCCGCGACCGAAACCGAAATGAAAGAGCGAAAAGACCTGCTGGTCGATGCTCGTGCTGCCACGCAAGCCGCCTTGGCTGAGGGCATCGTCGCGGGCGGTGGCGTCGCTCTGCTGCGTAGCGAAAAGGCACTCGATAAGGTCAAGCTCGAAGGCGACGAAGCGCTCGGCGTCGAGATCGTCCGCAAGGTGCTCGATTACCCACTCCGTTACATCGCCGAGAACGCCGGCGTCGACGGTGCGGTTGTTGTCAATCGCGTCCGTCAAACCAAGGGCAAGAACGACGGCTACAACGCCGACAAGGACGAATACACCGACCTGGTCGCTGCGGGCATCATCGATCCCGCGAAGGTTGTGCGGGCGTCACTGCAAAACGCGGCCAGTGTGGCGTCGCTGTTGCTCACCACGGATTCGCTGGTGACCGACATTCCACAAGAGGAAGAAGAAGACGCCGGCCATGACCACCACGACCACGGGATGGGTGGCATGGGCGGAATGGGCGGCGGCATGGGAGGTATGGGTGGCATGGGCGGCATGGGTGGCATGCCTGGAATGATGTAGGAGTGGTCGTAGGCATTGGGCTGTCGGCTATGAGCTGACAGCTGCAATAGCCGACGGCTCTCAGACCATAGCTCATAGCCTTGATCCAATAAGAACCAACTTCGAACAATAATTTCGCTTCATCGAAGCAACCAAGTTAAGGAATCACGAAATGGCCAAAATCAATCTCCGTCCGTTGGACGATCGCGTTGTTGTCGAACCCTCTGATGCCGAAGAAGTCACCGCCGGTGGCATTGTGCTGCCCGACGCGGCTCAAGAAAAACCACAGCGAGGCAAGGTCGTCGCCGTGGGCGCAGGCAAGCTGCTCGATAGTGGCAACCGCGGCGAGCTTTCCGTCGGCATCGGCGACGAAGTGATCTACGGCAAGTACGGCGGCTCGGACGTCGAAGTGGACGGCCAAGAACTGAAAATTCTGCGCGAGAGCGACATCCTCGCGAAGGTAGTGTAGTTAGCGATCAGCTGTCAGCGATCAGCCGTCAGCTTTCAAACTAAATCTAACTCATTCATGCAACTAAAGCTGACAGCTGAGTGCTGAAGGCTGACAACTTCTCCGAAGGAGAGCAATCGTGGCAAAACAACTCATGTTCGACGACACCGCTCGCAGCAAGCTGCTCAAGGGTGTCGATAAACTGGCCGACGCGGTGGCCGTGACGATGGGCCCGACCGGCCGCAACGTGATTATCAATAAGTCGTTTGGCGGCCCCTCCGTCACCAAAGACGGCGTCACCGTGAGCAAAGAGGTCGAGCTGGAAGATCCGTTCGAAAACATGGGCGCGAAGCTCGTGCACGAAGTGGCTGACAAGACGTCGTCGCTCGCCGGTGACGGCACCACCACGGCCACTGTCCTCGCTCGCGCGATCCTCAGGGAAGGCACTCGCAACATTGTCGCGGGGAGCAATCCAACGGCGGTGCAGCGTGGCATTCGCAAGGCAGTCGACGCAGCGGTCGAGTATCTCGATTCGATCAGCAAGCCTGTGTCCGACAAGGAGCAGATTGCTCAGGTCGGTGCAATCAGTGCCAACAACGACCGCGTGATCGGCGACCTGCTCGCCGACGCGATGGAACGCGTGGGCAAAGACGGCGTGATCACCGTCGAGGAAGGTCGCTCCACCGAGACGACTCTCGAGTTGGTCGAAGGCATGCAGTTCGACAAGGGCTTCCTGTCGCCGTACTTCATCAACCAAACGGCCGACATGGAGTGTGTGCTCGAAGATGCGTACATCCTGCTGCATGAGAAGAAGATTAGCAACTTGCGCGACTTGCTGCCGATCTTGGAGCAGGTAAGCCAGAAGGGCAAGCCACTCATGATCGTCGCCGAAGACATCGAAGGCGAAGCCCTGGCGGCGCTGGTCGTGAACAAACTGCGTGGCATCCTCAACGTCTGTGCGGCGAAGGCCCCTGGCTTTGGCGATCGTCGCAAGGCCATGCTGGGCGACATTGCCACGCTGACCGGCGGCACGCTGATCAGCGAAGACCTCGGCATGAAGCTCGAGAGCATCACGCTGGCCGAGATGGGCCGTGCCAAGAAGATTACCGTCTCTAAGGACGCGACCACAATCGTCCAAGGTGGCGGCAGCAACGAAGAAGTGCAAAAGCGTATCGCACAGATTCGCAAGGGCATCGAAGCCAGCACTTCCGACTACGACCGCGAGAAGCTGCAAGAGCGGTTGGCCAAGCTGACCGGTGGTGTGGCGATCGTGTCCGTGGGTGCCAGCAGCGAAGCCGATATGAAGCAGAAGAAGGCTCGCGTCGAGGATGCCCTGCACGCCACACGGGCGGCCGTTGAGGAAGGCATCTTGCCTGGTGGCGGCACTGCGTTGCTGCGTTGCAAAGAAGTGGTCCAAGGTGCCAAAGGCAAAGGCGACGAGAAGATCGGCATCGCGATTGTGGCTGGTGTGCTTGACGCACCGCTCAAGCAGATTGCGGACAACTGCGGCCTCGACGGCAGCGTGGTTGCCGATGAGATCAGCCAGAAGGGCCAAAAGATTGGTTACGATGCCAACAACGGCGAGTACGTCGACATGTTCAAGGCGGGCATCATCGATCCGACGAAGGTCGTCAAAACCGCCCTGTCCAATGCCGCTAGCATCGCCGGTTTGATGCTAACAACCGAAGCCCTGGTTACCAACTTCGACTCGAAGGACCAGGACAAGAAGGGCGTCGTCGGCAGTATCCGCTAAGGATAGATCAAAACTGTTGTTTTTCGCATCGGGCCACTGGGCTAACCTAGCCAGTGGCCCGGTTGTGTGTTTGGAGAAACGACGAATGCCGAGATGAGAATGTCGAACAAGTTTTCGCCATTCGTCATTCGAGTTTCGTCATTAGTGTGCCATGTCCCAACAGCGTTGCTATTACGAAGTGCTGGAGGTCTCCAAGACCGCATCGGATGGCGAGATCGCCACTTCGTATCGTAAGCTCGCCGTGAAGTATCATCCGGACAAGAATCCGGGTGACGAAGAAGCGATTGCGCACTTCAAAGAGGCCTCTGAAGCGTTCGAGGTGCTCAACGATCCCGACAAACGCCAACGCTACGACCGCTACGGACACGCTGGCGTCAACGGCCAATCGGGTGGCGGCGGGTTCTCCGACGTCGAAGACATCTTCTCCGCGTTTGGCGACATCTTCGGCGATCTGTTCGGCGGAGGTGGCGGACGAGGTCGTCGTCGGGTGCGTAAAGGACGTGACGTGCGATGCGACATCACGCTCACACTGCAAGAAGCGGCCCAAGGCGTCCGCAAAACCGTTCAGTTCCAGCGGCATGAACCGTGCCTCAAGTGCCAGGGTTCTGGGGCTGCCGAAGGCAGCCAGCGCGAGACATGTTCCTACTGTGGCGGACATGGCCAGGTTGTCCAGCAGGCAGGCATCGTGCGTGTGCAAACGACCTGCCCAGCGTGCAAGGGCGAGGGCTCGTCGGTCAGCACACCGTGTCGGCCGTGTCGCGGTTCGGGACACATCCTCAAGAAAGTGGAAGCCGAAGTTGAAATCCCCGCCGGCGTGGACGATGGCATGCAGGTGCGGATCACCGGACAGGGCGAACCCAGCCCCAACGGCGGACCGCCGGGCGACTGCTACTGCGTGGTCGCGATTGCCAAACACACGTTGTTTGAGCGCGAAGGCCAACACCTCATTTGCCGTGTGCCGATCACCTATTCGCAAGCTGCGCTGGGCACCATGCTGGAAGTGCCTACCCTCAACGGTCCCGGCGAAGTCGACATTCCACCCGGCACGCAGTCGGGCGATGTCTTCCGTCTCAAAGGGCAGGGCATGCCCGACCCCAGGATGGTCGGACTAGGTGATTTGCTGGTACAAGTGAACATCGAGGTTCCCGCGAAGGTGAGTAGCGAGGAAGAAGCGTTGCTTCGCCAACTGGCCGAACTAGAACACAAAAACGTTGCTCCCCAACGCAAAGGTTTTTTCGATAAAGTGAAAGAGTACTTTAGCCCCGACGAACAAGAAGCTTGAGGACGAATTGAAGGATGGCAGCGAATCCGACTGACGAAAGCGCTACGGGCAAGAACATCCCCATCAACGATCAACAGCAAACCGACCAGGAAGCAGATGCGATTGCGGATGCCATCAAACAGGCCTGCGCCGATGCCGAAGCAACCGACGAGCCTGGCACCGAATTGGCTGTCGAACTGGCCACCGAAAAAGATCGCGTGCTCCGGTTGCAGGCGGAAATGGAGAACCTCCGTTCGCGCACGGCCAGAGAGATCAACGATGAGCGCCGTTACGGCCCGTTGAATATCGTGCGCGATTTGCTGCCCGTGGTAGACAACATCGACCGCGCGATCGAAGCTGCAGAGCAGTCCGGTGAGTCAACCAGTCTGCTCGAAGGCTTCAAGCTTGTGCGCCAGCAATTGCTCACCGTACTCGAGCAACACAGCTGCAAGCCAATCGCCGCCGTTGGCGAGCCGTTCGACCCACAAGTTCACGAAGCCATCTTGCAACAGCCGTCCGACGAGCAGCCGGCGAATCATGTGCTGCAAGAAACGCAAGTCGGCTACCAACTGCATGATCGTGTCGTGCGTGCGTCGCAGGTGATCGTTTCGACCGGCCCCGCCGAAGCTTAATTTGGGAAGCTGTGACCAGGAACTAGCAGAGATGCCTACCTACGACTACGAATGTGACGCTTGCGGACACGAGTTCGAACTATTCCAATCGATTACCGAGGACGTCAAACGGACGTGTCCCGAATGCAAAAAGCCGAAGCTGCGACGATTGTTCGGCACCGGAGCCGCGGTCGTGTTCAAAGGTTCCGGCTTCTACGAAACGGACTATCGCAGCGAGTCGTATAAAAAAGGTGCTGAGGACGCGAAGAAGTCGACTGAAAAGTCCAAAAAGTCCGCTGAAAAAAGCGCGGATAAGAAAGGTGGTAGCGAGAAGAAAGCTGCCAACTCTGACACTTCCGGCAAAAAGTCCGACTAGCACTCTGGCACGCCTCCTAGCCACAGACGACACCACAAGTCACAATAGTAAAAATGCCGCGTTGGGTAGTTTGGGCTCATCGTGGTTGAACTTCTTTCACGTCGTTCTCGCTCAAGATAACTTCTATGCGCTGCCCCGTGTGCAATGTCGAATTCGAACTTGCGTCCTCGGCTACGAAGCCCTTTTGCAGCAAACGATGCAAAACGATCGATCTAGGACGCTGGCTCGATGAGTCGTATTCGCTCCCGCACGTTCCCGATCCGGAGGACGACGAGACGCCCGAAGATGATTGGGAAGGCACGCTGCCGGTCGATACTACAGCGCTGACCGAAATAGAAAAGCCCACCGATGCCTGAGCGACCGTCTCAGCCGCCGTCGTCTCAGCCTGGATCACCCAGCGCTGCCGGTGTGGTGCATGAAATTCGCTGGCTCGACATTTGCCCATGGCTGATCCTCGTCAAAGCATTGCGGGCGGCTCTGCTCCTACGAGTGCTGGTACTCGCGTCGGTGGGCGTGGTTCTGACGCATGGAGGTTGGGCGGTGATCAGCCAGTGGTTTGATCCGCCACTCGCGATGCCGCCGATGCTGCGGGAAGCGCTGCCGGTGTTGCAAATCGATCTGAACGCATCTGAATCGATAACTGATTCCGCGCCCAGTGCTTGGCAATGTGGCACGCTCATCAGCGGCTGGTATTGGCTGGCCAAGCCCTTTCTGATGCTGGGCGATCAGCAGCTTTCCTGGCAGGCGTGGATCGGCACTGCTATGCTTGGCATCTGGGCAATTTTCGTTTGGGGCCTGTTTGGCGGAGCGATTTGCCGAATCACCTCGCTCTACCTGGCGCGAGGAGAACTCCTCGGACCACTGCGTGCTGTGCGTCAAACGGTATCGGTGTGGCTTGATACGATCGGTAGCCCACTCGTCGTGTTGTTGGCAGCCATTGCTCACTCCGTTCCGCTGCTGCTCTTGGGAGCACTACTCCGATTCGACCTGTTCGCTGTTTTCGCTGCAATATTCTGGGGCTTCGTGATCGCCTGGGGATTGATGCTGGCCGTCATACTTGTGGGACTGCTGCTGGGTTGGCCATTGATGTGGGCGTGTCTTGCCACGGAGCGCAGCGACGCCTTCGACGGCGTGTCGCGGTGCTATGCGTACGTTTATCAACGCCCACTTCAGTTCGGCCTGCTCGTGCTGCTGGCCGCCGTGTTGGGCCTAGCAGGCGACGTGGTCGTCACGTTTTTTTCTGTCGTGACCGTATCACTGAGTGAATGGGCGCTGAGCTGGGGGATAGGGACCGATCGCGCACTGCAACTCTTCGCCAGCGACATCGAAGCTTCGCCCGCGCCGATCGCTACTCGCTTAATCAACAACTGGAAGTGGGCCGTTCAGACGGTCGCGATTAGCTTTCCGGTTGCGTCGCTTTGGGCCATGACGGTAGGGATCTATCTCGTGTTGCGTCGCCAGGTGGACGCCACCGAGATGGACGAAATCACTCTTGCCGACGGCACCATCCAGGCCGGACTGCCAAGCGAACCGTCCAAACCATCCACGCGCAAAGGAAGGGCCGACTCGCCAACAGGCTAGCACGGAAGCAGCTTGTGAATCACGGCTGTCCGCTACGAGCGATTCGACTCGAGCCTTGCCTCCAGCACTTTTTCGATCAGGTCGTGGCTTTCAGAAAGGTGGGCGCGGGTCGTTTCTTCAATTTCTAGGTCATCGTTCTCCAAGACACCCTCGATTCGCTCCGCGATCTCGATCAGATGCATTCTTGCCAGACTGCGGGCATCGGCGGGGTAACTGGAAGAGCCGCCGATCATAATCACAAAGCCATACAGATCACCGAACGGGTTGCGACTATCGCCGAGCACCAATTTGTTGAGTCGGCTGAGGTGATCACGCTGCAGATTGCGGCGGATGACGGAGCATTCCAGCTCGCCATCAGGCTTGGCGAGCTCCGACCAGACGCTGTCGGTCAGTGTGCGGAAGACTTCGCTCATCTGAAGCGGCTCGTCTGCCTCGTCCTCGACCTCTCCGACTAGCAATTGCTGATTTTGCAGTCGTTTGAGTACCGACCCATCGAAGCAGTGGCGAAGGACAATTTGCTGAATCCGCAGCACGCGGTCGTAAACATTCACCTCGCCGGAATTCATCGACATCCGACTGCCCCAGTGATACCAATGGTCGCTCTTGATCCGGCGGAGCAACTCGGGCGAAAACTGGAACGCCTTGTCGGACAGGATCGTATCGACCAGGAAGTCCAGCGCTTCGCGCTGCTTTGCACCGCTGATGGGGACAAACGGGTCTCGGCTTTCCTCACCACCTTTGTGATCTCGCGAGATGCTCTGACCACCGATGTACGACGAACCAACGAACGCCGCATTGCCATATTGGCCGACGAGGACCGAAAACGCTCGCCGCAAGCGCGCCCACGATTCGCCGTCACGGACGATTTTGTCGTCCAGACCGTCCATCAGCTCAGCGGCCAACTCGACCCGAGTTTTCATATACGCCAAAGGATCGTCGCCCAGGTCGTAGGCGTTTACCAGTGGGTCGTTGCTGGCGTACATGTCTTCGTCGGTGGCATAAGTGAGATCGCCTTCGGGTGAACGTGCGGCGATTTTCTCCAACTCTTTTTCTTCGTTGCCGCGAATTGGCTTGTAGGCGTATTCGATCGCCCAATAGTCATACGGTCCGATCGTTGTGGTAGCGTAGTCTCCCTGTTTCTTGCCTTTGCCAACGATATTCAGCGGATTGTAATCCATCACGCTGCCACCCATGCCTTTGACGCGAGTGATTTCCGGATCGTTGATTTCCTCCAGCGACAACATCGTGCTCGCCTTGAAATTGTGACGCAAGCCCAGCGAGTGGCCGACTTCGTGCATCACGATTTCCTTGATGGCTTGCCCAAGTAGTTCCTCTGGCAGAGTGATTTCCTTGTCCTTTTTCTCGGCGACCTTCTCGTCGTCTTCGTCCTTGTCGCCGTCTTTGTCCTCGTCGTCTGTGTCTTCGTCATCGTCATCTTTAGCATCGTCGTCGGTCGCATTGGCGGCCAAGACCATGGCGGCGAGTTGGTACTCGTGCCGCTTGGCGATCGCGCACTGGCAGGCATTGAAGCTGCCACGGGTGAGGCGCTTGCTCAGCTGCCTGTGCAGCGGACCGTGGTCAGAGGGCACCAGCATGGGCGCCGATTGGCCGTGCTCGTTGAACTGTTTGCTGAGCTGGTAGCTCTGCGGTGTGTAGGGCAGGCCGTAGCCCTGTTTCACGGCCATCATCGGGCTGAGAATCTCCCCCACGCCCAGCAGCGCCGATTGCGGCGCGGCTTGGGAATCACCATTGGCAGCGGGGACTGGCGCGCCCATCAACAGGGCGTATTCGTCCTTCCATACACGAACCCAACTCGCGTCAAAGATCACGTCGCCGTCGATCATTTCGCCGGTAATCGGATCGGCGCGGAGGCCCGACATCGCGAAGGTGCTCGGAGTGGTGATCCAACGGAAGGTGCAGTAGTTGGTGTCTTCAGCGTCGAACTCGTCCCCCTCGTTCTGCCACCGCACACCAATTGCGTTGCGGAAGCCGATCTTGCGGAACGCTTTGTTCCACTCAAGGATGCCTTCTTCGACGTAGGGACGATACTCATGCGGCACGGTATCTTCGACCCACCAAACGAGTTGCTTTTTTGGCGGCGAAAGCTTGGCCTTCGGATCGGCCTTTTCGAGTCGCCAACGATTGATGCGGCGAACGAATGTGGTGTCCGATTTCTTGCTACCAAAATCCTTGGTCGCGCTGATAAAGTGGCCGACACGTTGATCGGCGTAGCGAGGCTTGTAGCCCGAAGGCGGTCGTTTGGTCAGTCCGTAGTGCAGAATGACGGTCACACCGCGCGAGTCGGCCACACCGTCGTCGCCAAATCCTCCAAAACGACCAGAACTAAATGTGGCTTCGACTTGCAGTTCGATGTTGTTCTTGAATGCCTTCACTTGGTGCCACGAAGTGCGGCTGCGGTCGAGGCTGCCGATGCCCAACTGCGCGAAGTCTGTGAAGAAAATGCTCGACAGATCGATCAGCGGAGCCCCACCGGGTGCCATGCTGATGATCGGCAACGACTTGAGCACCGAGTCGGTGTAGTTCTGCTTGACGGCTTTCTCCAGCGGTGTGCCTTTGGGCGCCTGATAGTGAATGTTTTTGCGCACCAGTTGAATGCGATCGCCAACGCGGCGGAAGTAGAGAATCCACTCGTCGCCAAAGTTGAGCGGCGTGCCCGCCGACGCCAGGCCGCGAGCGATTGCCATCGGCGCGATCAACTCAGTCTTGTAGAGGCTGGGCTTGATCGCCGCGTAGAGGTGATTGTCTTTTTCATAGAGGGTGAACAGGCCTTCGTACTTCTTCGCGTCTTCGACGGTTTTGGTGAAGTCGGCGAACTTGCTCTTCTTTTTCGTCGGCGCAGATTCCGCGGCGTGCAAGCTGACCGACGCAAGCGCCGTCAGCAGGACCAGATGCATTTTCACGACAGAGCGAAAATTCAGCAGATCAGAACTTCTCATCTCGGTTCCCCTCATGACTAAACAAAGCATAGACCGCGCTACATGAACACTAGGTCAGCATTTCGTGTCCGTCAATTCTAGCAATATGGCTGAACGGATGCATCTAGATTTTCACGCACCCCTCGGCGATGCGGTCGGAGGAAATCCGGGCGTCCTTCCCGAACGCGTGCTGTCATCCTACGATGGGGAGTTTGGCAGAAAACTGTGGGCCGGCCCATCGAGACCACTCAAGGCAAGACGAAGCGACCAATGATCGAAAACGCACCTGTGCAAACGCTGGAGCATGCGGGCCTCACCATCGAGGGGTATTCGCGCGCGGCCGTCCAGAGCTACTGGCGGATTCCGGAGTTGAAGCTCGGCTTCGATCTGGGTGGGCAGCCGTGGTCGTTCATGGGCACCGAAACCTGGTTCATCTCGCACGGTCACCTTGACCATATTGTTGCGTTGCCCGTTTACGTGGCGCGGCGGCGCATGATGAAGATGGATCCACCGACGATCTACATGCCGGAGGCAACGATCGAGCCGATGCAGCACATCCTGCGCAACTTCACGCGTCTCGACCGAGGACGCATGCCTTGTGAAATGCGAGCAGCGCGGCCAGGCGACGAAATCGAGCTGTCACGTGAGTTGGTGGTCACTGTCTCCGAGTGCAAGCATAGTGTGCCGGCGCTGGGTTTCATCGTGTGGGATCGCCGCCTGAAATTGAAGCCAGAGTATCAGGGACTTGCCGGCGAAGAAATCCGCGATCTACGCCTTGCGGGTACGGAAGTCTCCGCCGAGCATCGCACCCCGCTGCTCGCCTACGCAGGCGACACGGCACCAGCAGGGCTCGACAACTGCCCCGAGATGTACCAGGCCAAGATTCTCATTTGCGAGATGACGTTTGTGTCGCCCGAGCATCGCAAAGAAAAAATTCACAAGTTCGGCCACATGCACCTCGACGATTTCGTCGACCGCCAAGACAAGTTCAAAAACGAATTAGTGATCGCCTCACACCTAAGCACGCGCTACCACCCCAACACGGTGCGCCGCATGGTCGAAAAATCCCTACCGGGCATGCTTGACGATCGACTGAAGTTGTGGCTGTGACTGCGTGTCCCGGCATTTGCGCTACCAGGGGCAACTCCGACTGAGGCTATACTGCAAGCGAGCTGCGGAAAAACGACGTCGGGCGTTCTCACCGACGGCGGTTACGGCAGCAGAATTTGGGTGATCATTCTAACAGAGAAGGTTCACACCGACGCGCGCATCTCAGATTGAGAATTGCCTAAAGCGATAAACACGATTGGTAGAGTCGAGGCAAATCCCTACGTTGTACGAGCCGCTGGGTCGAAGCCTCGAACGGCACCCACTAACAATTACAAATCGCCGTGTGTAAAGTTCGATCCAGTGATGACTAACTCTCCGTTTCGCTGCTTACCTCAGCTATTCAGGTCTACAGCCCTTCATAAAGCTATCCAACGACGCGGCAGCCTTAAGACCGCTGACTTCTCTGAATTCAAGGAAGTCCGCCGCTTCTTCTACGTCTTCGTCGGTGCGACCAGCTTCAATCAGTTGTCTTATCACCCAGGCAGACAGATGAAAATACGAATCGAACACTTCTGGATTCTGTTCTGGTACGTCTTCAATATGCTGGCTGTGGAAATGGCCGGTTGAGGGTTCAAATGCTACTGAGGACGTGCCATTACACGTCCAGACTGGAACATAATCATCTTGTAGCGGCCATACGCCACTGGGACATGGCGATTCGCAACGGAACTCCAACGCGTAGGGGGCTTTACCCATCGCAATTTTTACCAACGGCTCAGGCAAGCCAAGTTCACGCATTCGGGACGCTAGTTCTTTAATTGTAAAGTCAGTCCGCCAGTCTGACGGATTGTCACTGATGCGAATTGCCATCGGCTTTCTCAGATAGAATGAATTACCTGTCAGTTACTGGACGACGATGCCATTTGCTACCGTCATTTAGATGCGGCATGTTCCGTTTGGAGGTCTAACACATATCGGAATAGGTTACACGAATTCATTGTCGACCAGCGCAGTTTTTTCGGAATCCAGTTTCCAGCTGAGGAGGGACTCACCTCTTTTGGAATCGGCGAGTTGCCGGGCTGCCTCAGCATTTCACGCTGAGCCAATCTAGTCGATCATGAGTTTTGCGAACGCTCACCGTAAAACATATAATACTGAAATCGGAAACTCGCGGCTCAATCCGTTCGGGACCCTTCAACTTGACTATTCGCGACACTTTCATTCATGCAGTCAGGAAATGCAGCAATATTCCGGTTGCTGTTCGCAACGCTGCATCGCTGGCAATCGCAATTGAACAATCATCGTTTGATTCAACTTATATTGATTTTCTGACACAACAGATAGAACTCAATGCACGCGGAGATGAGTGGTCAAAGCGTCTTAATGAACGTAAATTAGGGCTCGCGAAATGGTGTGACATTGCATTGATTGATGGAAGAATCGAGTGCGGTCCTGACGACTACACAGTTTACGTTGACCCAGATTCGCAAACGGTAGTTTACTGGGAGCATTACGCCGACGTTCGTTAGTTCACGCTGCCAGGATTCGTCGTCTTGTGTAGTTTTTTCGGAATCCAGTTTCCACAGGCGGTTGGACTCGCCGATTGTGGAATCCGCTAGTTTCCAACGGCTTCATGGGAGTGATCGATGTAGCCGACCGCGCTTCGAGAACCTTTGCTGACTTCGCTGGTTCTCAACGCTGCACGCTAGAATTATGCTAGTCACATTGCAACCGTTATTCGACAGATACTAAAATTCAATTTTGGTCATTCGTGACATCTCCAAGTACGCGTGGAGATTTCCTGTTAGCGATCCCAAGCAGGAAAACCGTATGATGCGTCAATCTTCAGGACGGACTTCGCTATTGGGCTACTACAGTTTGCGAACACTGTTGGCGGTCACGGCAGGTATCGCGTTTGTAGCATTCATTGCCAGATGGATGCTTACATTCGATGAGTCGCGCCTCTATCCGATGTTAAGGCTCGCACTGTTCCTTTTACCGTGGGCAATCGGTTCTTTCCTTGGGATTGCCATTGCAGCTCGATATCAACGTAGTTCGTTACTGGGAGCTATCTGCGGCGGCATCTTGGGAGCGTGGCTATGCCCCGGGCTACCGTTTGTGTATTCCTACGCGAACGGACTACACGGGGTGAGAAGCTTGTCGCTTGTTGGTGAACAACTTGCCTTTGCTGCGTGTGGTAGCGGGCTCCTGGCGGGCATTGTCGGCATATTACGAGAGGGTATTACACTACGTTCCAAAGCGGAAGGTCAGCCCGATATGGCTGATGATGCTAAACGAGAGGCTTAGACGCGCACCTACGAGATTGATACTTGCCGTCACATGATCTGCACGTTGATGAGTGCGGACCGGAACTGCTTCAGCTTCATCGACATGTGTATTATTCTCGGAATCCCAATTCCACAAGAGGTGGGACTCGCCGATTGTGGAATCGTCGAGCAGATTCCAAGGTAGAAGGTTCACTTCGACTTTGGAATCTGGTTTCGCAATTCTAGCCCACAAGGGTTATTTCTCGGCGTGCCGTTGCGCCTTTTTTGCCGTGTCTTTCTCTCCATCAGCGGCGGGCACTTCTTTGGGCTCGAATACACTCTGCACTGCGTCTTCAAACAACAGTTTGGTCGTTGCGTTCACTTCCTCTTGAGTTATTTTTCTGTCAAGCCATATGAAGATTAGCCTCGAGTCAGATGCCTGAACAGCGTATCGGTCCTCTTCATTCCTCCAAACTGTAACGCCCCATTTGGCCATCTCGCCATCGGGGTCCCGTGACCATTTCTTATGTGTAAGATTGACACACTCGACTATCGATTCAAAAGTGACCGAGTCCGGATAGGTGGCCATAATGCCGTAAATTCTCGGTCCATCAAGGTCCAAATGTATGTTCTTCGGGTAAATGGCATTCTCTCCCACGTTGCTCGTCTGAAGCGGTGATTCAGTTCCAAGTTTCGTTCCAAGAATTTTGGGATTGGGAATAACTATATCTGTGCGAGCATGGGCTTCTGAGAAATGTGTGAGTGCATTTGTCAGAAGCATAGTCCCGCCGAGTAGCAAGTATCGAATCATAGGAATAGCCTTCTCGTCGATGTCTTAAAGGAGTTCACGGCATGAACGACGCACGTTAATAGTTCGCCTGCACTGGCTCTGTCTTACCGAAGTTCTAGTGTACCCGAATCAGAAGCAAATTCCGTTTCTCCGGATCCAGACAGATTCCACAAAAGTAGAGACTCGCCTCCACTGGAATCTGCGACTTCCTAATTGCCGGCGGTGAATCCAACCGACCGGATTCTGGGAAGCGTGATGCCGTAGGGAAGTGATGCACCCGCCTTGGCACTGGGCCGCGCCCGGCCAAAACTTGTCGTGGAATCGGCCGGGGCAATCTCTAAAATGAGTGGGGCTGCGGTGTGGCTTGCCTCTAAGTGCAAGTAGTGTCCGGCGGGAGTTTTGCTTGCGCTATCTCATGGCCTGAAGCTATAAAAACAGGGGTGCGGCGGAGGGTTTTGCTCGGTGAAAAACGAGTCGACTCCGGTGAGCAAAACTCGTTTTTTGTGGAATGAGAGATGTGGCTCAACGGAAGACGAAGTGGCGGCTGTGATTGTGAACCACGAACGCAACGAAACAGACGAAAAACTGGATCTACCGACGGCCTTTTATTAGCCCAGGCACGACATAGGCGGCGAAGCACGCGAGCATTAATGACGATGGCTCGGGGATGCGCGCGGTTGCAGCTTGTAGCGGAGCAACGTCTGAGCCTGACTGCTGTTGCCAGATTAGAAAGTCGGCTCCGTTGCTGGCGAGGTTTCCGTCGGCATCGCCGTCTGAGTAATTGGCCGGACGCCGCGAATGGCCACTTTGCCAGATCGCGAGATCCGCCAGGTCAACGTCCTGATCCAGATCGAAATCGGCAAGGTAGCGCTGATAGCGGAATTCACCAACGTTCAACTCACTGGCGCCTGCCCCAGTGAAGGTAACGTCTGCTCCCAAGATGGGGCATGGCAAGACGACGCAAAACACGTCGTTGGGATCGACGCTGCTGAACAGCGAGAGAAAACTCCCACCCTGATTCACGTACTCAAAACTCCAGTTGCGAATCCTACCTGCGGAAGCCCCGACTTGCCGGGTCGTGAGAATCCCTGACTGTAGTGTCGTGTCACCGGAAAAATTGAGAGCATGCTCTGAGATGAATCCATTGTCAAACCCGAACATCACTTGCAACACCGAGGGTTGATCGAACTGCGCGACGAAATTTTCGACGTTGTCGAAGCGCGTCTCCTGGCCGTTGGCGGTGGCCGCGATATGTTGGTCGTCAAACAGGAGATAGCCGCTTCCTCGACTCTCTGCTTCCGGAACCCAGACATACCGAATTTGCGCCTGGCAAGCTGACAAGTCCCCGAACAGGAGCCAGCAACTGAACACAGCGAGCAGTGTACTACCTCGGCGCAGCTGAGCGGAGAAGTGCGTGACGGGCAGGTGGCTGTTCATGGCATGCGCTACAAGTCGTGAGATGCGATCGTTGGGTCTACTTCACCTGCACCACGTTGTTGTTGTAGTGACCAACCGTCTCGGGATTGCCCTGATCGTTGCGCCAGTCGGTGCCATTGAGGACGAACTTGTATTCGTATTCACCTGGGTCGAGTGGCATCGCGAGTGTGTAGAGACCCTCGGCATCTGGGCCAGCCAGTTGATCTTGCGTTTGGTGCCAGTTGTTGAATGTGCCAGCGACGTGCACCGTCTCGACGGCGTCTGTCGGGCGGTAACGGAAGTGGACGAGGTGGCGGCCGTCGGCCGTCGTTTCGACGCGCGGTGGGCCGAGGCGGAGATCTTGATCGGCTCGGCTCATCGTGATCGATCCGAGCATCATTTCCTGCCAGGTTTGATCACCCCAGAGGACCATCGCCGTCGGGTCGGGATTGAGCAAGTTATCGGCGGAGTTGTCGAAATGGGCTTCCATCTTGATCTTGGTGCCGGCGGGCATGTGCTTGGGTTCGGCCAACATGTAAACGTTCTGCCAGTTGAAATCGTAACGAGGCACGTCCAACAGGATTTCGGTCGACTCGTCGGGATAGTGCGCGGTGAAGCGGAACGACTTGCCCCGATAGTGCATGTGCGGGGTGAGCGTGTAAATCAACGAGTCGTGCCCGAAAGAATAGCTGGCATCGACGCGGTAGTCCTCGACCCCTGGTGGAATCGCGAAGCGAAAATTCAAGCCCGCCTGATTGATGAATTCCTTCTCGACGTTCTTGGCATCGGTAAATACCAGGCCCACCTCGCTGCGGTCTGTCTGTGGGCTGCCGTTGGGGGTGTAGTGCATTTGGAAACAGAGCCGCGAGCCCGCCGGGATCCGCAGAGCTAGGTTATCTGGCCCCATGACGGCGGGCATCCCCGGCGCGAATGCAGCCACAATGTTGAACAGCGGATCCTCTGGGCGATAGGTCTCTTGGCCAGGCGGAATGTAGAACAGGATCATGTGATGCACCACGGCGCGATTGTCGGGGCGAGCCTCCGAGCCGATGACCCACTTGTCTTCAGTAAAGCCGGGGTCGAACACAAAGTGCTGGTAGTCGACGACGCCCTTGGCCGGCACTTCAAAAGCTTCGGGCATTTTGAAGACCACATCGGGCTCGGGGATCCGCCAGCCTTCGGCAAACTCACGTGGTGCGGGCAAGTTGTGCGGATCGCCTTCTGGAAGACCATTGGCGACCCACTGAGCGAGTAGCTGTTTGTCTTCGTCCGGCATGCGCGCGTCGTTGAGGAACTTGCCGTGATCGGGATTCGCGTGCCACGGCGGCATACGACCATCCGCGATCACTTCGAGCATGGTTTCCGACCAAGCCGCAACTTCGTCGTACGTGGAGAGCGCAAACGGCGCGATCTGGCCGTCGCGGTGACATTCGATGCAATGCTGCTGCACGATGCGCGAGATCTGATTGCTGTAGGTGATATCGCCATGAGGCTCGACCGGATTGGGTCGACTGATCAAACAACCGACGGCCGTGGTCTGGGCCGCGAGGATCGGTTTGTCAGCGAGCAGGCTGTCGAGTGCGTTGGCCAAATCGCGAGTCGTCGGCTGGCCGCGGGAATAGCCGACGCCGTACTGGTCGTCGATGCGACCCCAATAGCGGATAGTCTGTTGGTCGTCGAGAACATACGCCTCCGGTGTGCGTGTGGCCCCGAGTAGATCGGCAACACGGCAGTCGGGGTCTTTCAGCAGCGGGAACTCGATCTTGTGCACACGGGCGTAGTGGGCCATCTCGACGAGCGTGTCCTGCCGATTAGCGTTGATGCCGACGAATTGCACGCCTTGTGGCTCATACTTCGCAGCCATTTCTGCGAGCCGTTGGCCATAAAGCTTCGCCAATGGGCACTCCGTGCCCAGAAATACCACCACGACTGCGCGTTTGTCGTGCCAATCAGCGAGCGAGTGCGCAGCCCCCAGATAGTCGTCGAGCGTGAAGTCTGTTACCTGCGATCCCACCGCGACAGGCGTTTCGCCCCGCAGCCTCGGCTGGGATTCGGCCAACACAGCGGAAGCTGGACAAATTAGGCAGGCCAGCAATATGCTGAGACGAACGTGCAACATCGTACGGATTCCTGGAGAAGTGGCGGCAGGCAAACCCGAGTATATCAGATATCGATGCCCAGGCTGTTTTTCACCGCTACTTTCTCGACGCCTAACAATCGCCTAGTAGTTTGGCGTGAATTCGGCGCTACAAGCGACTTATCGACTAGGGCGCAATCCGGATCAACTTGTTACCGCTAGCTTTCCAAACTGGGAGTTCCACGTGAATTACCTTCACCGTACGAATCACTTATTGCGTTGCTTTCTTGTTCTGATTGTGGGCGGCGGTTGTGCGAATGAGCTTATTGCCCAGGGCGATTCGGGGTTCAAGTTTATCGAGATCAAGGTTGTCGATCCCGACGGCAAGCCGCTGGCTGATGTGGAGGTCGATGTGGACCTCGACAACATGCAGTTTCCCATGCCCACCGACGAAGAAGGGCTGATCGCGCTGAATGTTCCCAGCGGCGCTAGCAGCCGTCTACGAGTGAAAGTCAAACACAAGGACTACGTCGCGGATGTCGTGTCTTGGCAGGGCGGAGGTTCGATTCCGGAAGAACATACCATCAAGCTGGAGAAGGGCATCGCGATCGGCGGAATTGTTCACGACCAAGACGGCAATCCGGTCGAAGGAGTCAAGGTGACCGCCGCAACTCCGCAGACGACCGGCGGTGTGACGGTTATTCAGGCAGACGAGATCGCCACAACAGACAGCGAGGGCCGCTGGCGGGCGCAGGCCAAGGATGAACCCACGCGCCAATTCTTGCTCAAGCTGACCCACGAGGACTACATCGCGAGAAACTCCTTTTCACAACTCGCCACCTGGGATCAGTTGAAGACGCTCGACCACGTGTTCTCGATTGAGAAAGGGATCGAGTTGCTCGGCACCGTCACCAGCCCCGAAGGTGAGCCAATCGCCGGAGCGATTGTGTTCTTGGGTAGCTCCCGATATGTGAGCACCGAAGACAGAACGCGCTTGACCAGAGAAACGGACGAGCAAGGCAAGTTTCACTTCGGCAACGTGACGCCGGGACCGACGGTCGTCACAGTGGCGGCATGGGGGAGGGCGCCAGAGTTACGGACCGTGGCGGTATCACGCGACGCTGAACCAGTCAGTTTTCAGCTGCAAACTGGCAACACAATTCGCGTCCGCGTGACCGACCCGGACGACATACCGATCCCGGGCGTGGGCATTGCCGGCGACAACTGGCGAGGCCACCGCAGCTTGCCCGACACCATCTATCGCGGACAAACCGACGAGGACGGCATCTGGGAATGCGACAGCATGCCTGACGAAGCAATGCAATTCGACTTGTTTGCACGCGGGCATATGTCGTCGCGGAACAACCTGCTGAAACCCGGTGACGAGCCCCATACGATCGTGATGGCCTGGCCGCTCACGGTTTTCGGGAAAGTTGTCGACGCCGAGTCGGGTTTGCCGCTGGAGAGCTTCACGGTCGTGCAAGGCATCGACTGGGGCAACGGGCAGCAGATCTACTGGGAGCGTTACAATCAGCAGCAAGGCAGCAACGGTAAGTACTCGATGGAGATCAACGAACCGCGCGAAGGACACTATGTGCGGGTTGAAGCCGACGGCTACCGCCCAGGCGTGTCGCGAAAGATCACGAGCGAAGAGGGGGAAGTGCAGATCAACTTCGAGATGGAGGAAGGCTCGGGTCCGCAAGGCAAGATTCTCACGCCGGATGGCAAACCGGCTGCTGACGCGGAACTGTTGGTGGCGACGCCTCAAGACCAGGTAAGCATTTACAACGGGCACGCCCAGCAGCACGAAGGCCGCCCCTCTGCGGAATCAGACGCCAGCGGCAACTATCAACTTCCCTTCTTGGACGCGACCTCCACGATTGTCGTTGTTCGGCACGATTCAGGCTACGCACAAGTCGATGGCAAGACTCTCGAAACATCACCTGACATTACCTTGACGGCATGGGCAGCAGTCGAGGGGACGGTCTACGAGGGAAATCAACCCGTGGCGAACGAACCTGTGCAACTGTACTTCAACCAAGTATATGTGCGGGGCGCGCCGCGATTGTATTGGGGTTACAATACACAAACCGACGACGCGGGCAGGTTCAGATTTGACCGCGTCGTCTGCGACGAGGCGTATGTGGCTCGAACCATTCGTTTCGGCGACACAGGAAACGGGGCGTTCATGTCGGTCTTTTCGCATACCCAGCAGGCGAAGCTCGTTCCCGGTGAAACGGCAACAGTCAAACTTGGAGGCGAGGGAAGTGCGATCAAGGGGCGTCTAACGGTACCGGACGACTACACCGGACACGTCACTTGGAGCATGGCGTCAGTCCGCATCACCGAGCAGATCCAGGCACAGCCGGACAGTTTGTTCAAGGCGTTGGGGCGCGCCATTGGTCAACTCGGGAATCAGCAACGCGCGCCGCGGCAACGGCAATTTGTGCGGACTTACGCCTCAACAGTGGATGAACTGGGCAACTTTGCCATCGCGGATGTGGCCCCAGGAGCTTACCGGCTCGACGTGCAGCTCTATCCACCCCGAGAAAATGACAATTTCAACTGGCAACAGATCGGCTCGCTGAATAAATCGATTACAATTCCAGAGATCGAGGAAGAAAATGATCAAGATCCGGTCGACCTGGGCGAACTCATGTTGCAGATGGTGAAACCGGCAGTGCCGGGACCTGCCAGCGCCCAGTTTTACTCCATTCCAGCGGCCGAGTAGTTCATCGAACTCTCGCCGAGCACGCTTCATCGCTATGAATCTACATCGTCGCATCAGCAACTTTCTCCTCGGCATTGCACTGTTGCTCACGGTGTCGAGCCTGAACTTCGCCCAGGAGTTCAAATTCCTGGAGGTGAAAGTGCTCGATGAAGACGGCAAGCCGATGCCAGAGGTGTCGGTCGAAATCGAGATGGATGGTCTCGAGTTCCCCATGCCAACCGACGAACTCGGCATGGTGTCGCTCAACATTTCGGCGAGCAACACGCCTGTCGAGTTGAGAGTGCGACACGCGGGTTACGAATCGCAGCGCAAACGCTGGCGTCGCGGCTTTGAAGTGCCAGAGGAGTTTTCCTTCCGCATGACCGTCGGGCAACCGATCGAGGGTCTGGTGCTCGACAGCGCAGGGAAACCGATCGTGGGGGCCGAGGTGTTTACGGCACCGCCGGAGGAATCGTTACTCTTTGTTAACGGTGAGAATCCGCCCAAGTCGGAGCAGCAAGCCACGACCACGGATGCCGATGGCAAGTTCACGCTTCCATTGCAGCCAATTGGCACGACCATCGCTTGTCTGAGCGACGCAGGTTGGTCCAAGCTCGCCATGACGAGTAAGCGAGAAGGCAAACCGTTGGAGATCCGTTTGACGCCTTGGGCCAAAGTGCAACTGGTCACGCGAGTATTCGAAGAAAGCCCAACTGACGAGACAGTTGGTCTACAGTTCGTCAGTGCTCAGGACAAAGATCGTGGGCAAGTGACCTGGGAGTACGAAGGCAAGACCAACGATCGCGGCGAGATTCGATGGGATCGCGTTGTTCCCGGCACGGCAATGGCGTATCGCGTCGTCACACCAAGAGCGACCAAAGGTTTGAGAACTACAAAGCTGGAGTCCCACGGCTTGATTTCCACACTTGTATCAGATCAAGAGACAAAAATCGTACTCGGCAACGCATCAAAACACGCGACCGGAAAATTGTTTAAGCCGGTCAGCTACGCAGGCACCATTTTGTGGGAATCGGGGTATGTTCAGCTGACGGAGAACAACGCGTTTGAACTCGCGTTTCGGACCGCGATCTTCGAGTACGGAAAGCTGCTGGGCCAGTCCAATGTGTATCGACCCGAGCAGCGTGTTCCACCGTCGGGTATTCCTAACTACTTGGTGCGTTATGTCGCAACGGTGGACGCGGACGGGTCGTTCACAATCAAGAACGTCCCGCCCGGCCAGTACAAACTATCAGCGGTGCTTCCCGCCCAGCCCACCGACGATCCGAATCGCAAGGACGTCCTCAAACTTGAAGAACTCCCGGTCACGCTAACTGACAGCGACGACAGTGACCGATTCGACTTGGGCGAGCATCTGCTGCAAAATTAATGTACCCGTTGTCCCGGTACCGCACCTTCGTCGGGGGATAGGACAAAGACGTCCTTGCCGCCGGGCCCACTGGCTACGACCATGCCTTCGCTCATGCCGAACTTCATTTTTCGCGGGGCCAGATTAGCCACACAGACGACGAGCCTCCCAACGAGTTTTTCGGGGTCATAAGCGGCCTTGATGCCGGCGAAAACCTGTCGGTACGCGCCTCCGCCCAGACTGAGTTGTAGTTTCAGCAGCTTGCGTGCTTCCTCGACGTGTTCGGCCGCGACGACCCGGGCTACGCGTAGGTCGACTTTCATGAAATCGTCGAACGTGCACTCATCGGCAAGCGGCTCTGCTTCGAGGGCATCGCCGGAGTCTTTCCAGGTGTCAGCAGCACTGGCAGATTCCCCGGCCGCTGATTCGGAATCTTCGGGAGCGGTGGCTTCTTTACTATCTTCGATCATTTTCTTTACGTCCTTTTCTTCAACGCGTTGGAGCATGTGTTTGAATTTGGCCACGGGCGTACCAACCAAAGGCGTCTGTGCTTGATCCCAACTCGTAATCGGATCGCCTAGCAACTCGCCCGTTTGTTCGGCCAATTTGGGTAGCACGGGAGCCAGATAGACTGCCAGTTGCCGAAACAGGTTGAGCGCGACGGTGCAGACGTCCTGCAGACGCTGAGCGTCGGCGGGGTCCTTTCGCAATTCCCACGGCTTGTTCTCTTCGACGAAGGGATTCGCCTTGTCCGCCAACGACATAATCAGCCGCATCGCTTTGCTGTAATCGCAGGTTTCGTACGCTGCAGCGATCTCGTCCGCCGCTGCCGCCCCTTCGGCAAACAATCCGCCATCATCGGGATACTCGGCTGAGAGACCCGTTTTGGCGACGAACTTCGCGGACCGGCTCGCCAAGTTCACGAACTTGCCAATCAGGTCGGTGTTGACTTTCGTCACAAACTCATCCAGCGACAGATCGAAGTCATCGACACGACTGGAGAGCTTTGATGCATAGTAGTATCTCAAATACGATGGATCGAGATGATCGAGGTAGGCGCGCGCTTTGACAAACGTGCCTTTGCTTTTGGACATTTTCTCGCCATCGACGGTCAAGAAGCCATGCACTTGCACTCTGGTGGGCAAACTGAAGCCGGCCGTCTTGAGCATGCCTGGCCAAAATAGCGTATGAAAATAGGTGATGTCCTTGCCGATGAAATGATGCACTTCGCAATCATCGCTGCGCCACCAATCGTCGAAGTTCTCGCCGTGTTTGTCGCACCACTGCTTGGTCGAGGCCATGTAGCCAATCGGTGCGTCGAACCAGACGTACCAAAAATTCCCCGGAGCGTCAGGGATCTCAAAACCGAAGTACGGCGCGGGGCGTGAGATGTCCCAATCTCGCAGAGGATCACCGAGAAAATGTCCTTTCAGGTAATTCGCGATCTCCGGTTGCAAATACTTCCCGCACTGCGTCCACTCGTCCAGAAAACCATGCAATTGCTCAAGTTCGATGAACAGATGCTTTGCCGATCTGACCTCGGGCGTCGCGCCGCTAATGGTGCTCTTGGGATCAATGAGGTCCGCAGGGCTGTACGTGGTGCCACACTTGGAACAATTATCTCCGGGCTGATCGGGAGAATTGCACTTCGGGCACGTTCCACGTACGAATCGATCCGCAAGAAACGTTCCCGCTTCCGGATCGAATAGCTGCTCGACGTCTTTCTCTTTGACGAGACCGGCCGTGCGAATCGACTGCCAGATTTCTTCGCACAGCGCGCGGTTCTCTGCGCTGTGCGTGCTACCAAAGTTGTCGAGCGAGATATCAAACTCACGAAGGTCGGCATCGTGTGCCGCCTGCACTTCGGCGATCAGTTCTTCTTCTTTACGGCCTTCCTTCCGCGCGCGAATCATCGTTGCGGTGCCGTGGGTGTCGTCGGCGCATACGTAGACGCAGTGGGCACCTCGAAGACGCTGGTAACGCACCCAAATATCGGTCTGAATCGCCTCGACCATATAACCGAGGTGGATGTCAGCATTGACGTAGGGCAGCGCTGAGGTCACGAGTAGGCGGCGTTTTGTCATTATCAGTGGGTTGATCGTGGTTGGTGCTTGCGACTTAGGTATGCAAGCAGTGCTAGAAGTTAAATGCGAGGTGCCTCATTCTAACGAGCCGTGAGCATTGCCGAAAACCCACGATTGGCACGCTAGGTGCATATTGTCTTCGCCAGTTCCGAAAGGAATCGTTGAAGCAGTCGCTAGCATTTTCAATACGCTAATTTTGTATGCTTTTCCGAGAAATGCTAAAGGCTGGACTTGTAACAATTACGATTCTGGAGCAAATTGTCGCACTTGCCGACTAGCTAGCTGCGAAGAAGGATCTTCGTAGACACTCGACGAGACACGAAAGTCTCGCAAACAAATAAAAAACTTGTCGCAGACCGAAGAGCGAATCGGAGCCACGCCCGTCCCGACTCTTGCGACGAGGGTATCCATGGAGGGAACCGATGGTCTTGTCGCTTAACGTACGTATTCTATTCGCCACTCTGATTGCCTGTTGTCCGCTCTGCTGCCTCGCCGACACGGTGCTGCTTGACTTCAGTTCGCAGAATTGCGGACCTTGCCAACAAATGCGTCCCATCGTCCAGCGGCTGGTGGCCGACGGGTTGCCTGTCCGCGAGGTGGATATTACTCGTCAACCGGGGCTCGCCGCCCAGTACGGGGTGACGCAAGTACCTACGTTCATCGTCGTCGCGAACGGCCAGCCGGTTGAACAGACCGTTGGTCTGACATCGTACGCACAACTACGCAGCATGGTGCGTCGCCACATGCCAGCGTCCTCGCCGCGCAGTTCGGTGATGCCGATCGGGCAATCGCCCGGGCATACAACTACTTTCGCCAACACGAACACGGACCTCTCTCGTCCTCAAGCAGGTCGCGTCGTTTCGCTGGAGGATCCCAACCCACGCCGTCCCCGCCCCCAAGCCATCGCCAATCCGTTCGGTAATGCCCCAGATAGACAGAATGCATCGCCGCAGGGTTCGCCTAGTTCATTGCATCAACGACTGCTGGCTGCCACGGTGAAGATCTCGGTCAACGATCCAGACGGGAAGTCCGTCGGCACTGGGACAATCGTTGACGCGAGAAGTGGCGAAGCACTCGTGCTGACCTGTGGCCACCTTTTTCGTTCGTCGCAAGGGCAGGGGGAAATCACAGTAACGACGTTTCAGCCATCCGCTTCCGGTGCCGTCCCCGGCCCTTCGTACACAGGAAAGCTGCTCGACTACGATCTTGAGCGGGATTTAGCGTTGCTGACTATTTGGCCTACCTCGCCCGTATCAGCTGTCCCCGTTGCCGATACTTCGGTTCAAAAACTAGCACCGAACGTTGCGGTCACGTCCGTCGGCTGCAACCACGGTCAAAACCCAACGGTCATCGATTCACGCGTCGCCTCGATCGATCGTTATCAAGGTCCACCCAACGTCGAAGTCCAAGGCGCGCCGGTCGAGGGTCGCAGTGGCGGTGGACTTTTCAATGCTCAAGGCCAGCTGGTTGGGGTCTGCTATGCTGCCGACCCGCAGAGCAACGAAGGCCTCTACGCGGGCTTGCCCTCAATCTACGCCAAACTCGACATGCTACAGTTATCGATGGTGTATCAACCGAGCGCAGGGTCGCCGCAAAATGCGGGCGGACCAACTGCGGTAGTGCCACAACCGCAGCTGCAAACGGTTGCAGCGGGACAAGTGACTTCAGTGCGTGGCCAGGAGCCGGAACTGGCCAGCATGGCACCCGCTCCGCCATTGCCAACACAGCAGTCGGTGGCTCCCGTCATGGCCGCACTGCCACCCGCCGAACAGGCCGCATTAGAGGAAATCCAACGTCGCGGCCTCAAATCGGAGGTCATCTGCATTATCCGACCGCAGGACCCAACGGCGAAGAGCGAAGTGATTACGCTGAATAACGTCTCGTCTTCGTTCGTAGGCGCGCTGGCGAATCCGAGCGCTACGACGAACACTCCACAGGCCTCGGTTGCTGGCGGAATCCTGCGTTAGGCAGGTCGCACCCCCCACAATCTGACCAATCAGCATATTCCGATCTGTTGGAATAGGCACGTGGGGCAGGTGACCACTCAATAACCCATAGCTCTAGTCAGATTCGAGCTTTTCATCACTCGATAACGTAGGCTTTCAAGCGCATGTACGCACAGGTCTCTGGAACTGTGTTCCGAGCATTCGATGAACAGTTGAAAGCACACGGGTATCTGAGTGACTCTGTTAATCACCACTTTGGCACTGATCAACATGGCAGCGGGCTACGCGCTCGCCGTCTATTTGGGCAACGCTCAGCCGTCAATCCAGATCAGTTCGGGACGGCGTGCGCGCAGTACGAACGTGGCCTCCGCTCCGCCGGGCCCTGATACTCAAGAGCCGCCATCCACGGACTCGGAATCTGACAGTTCTACGGACGAACCTGCCGAGGACACACAGGAGCCCACCGCAAGAGAACTGCCTGAGCAGGTGCCACAGCTCGATGTCGCAGATTTGATGCCTGGCGAAAATCAGGAAACTTCCACCAACGAAGCCGAGGGCGGCGACGCGGTTGAGGAGGAACCAGATGGTGAGCAAGCAGAAACTCCCGCGGAACCAGCCGAAGCGCCGCTAGAAGAAGTCGGCCAATCGGAGTCGCCGGAAGAGGTCGCCGACGCGACCTCTGCGGAGGAACAAGTTCCAGTCGAAACGGCGGAAACTCCTGTTCAAGGTGAGTCTGAACCCACGACGGGAGCTGGTGCCGACTCGAGTGCATCAGAAGAGAGCGAAGCACTATCTGAGGGATCGGCACAAGCCACTGAGACGATGGTCGCTGCGGAGGCGGATGATACCGCACCATCGGAGGCATCCGCGGACGACAACGGTCCGGATTCGCCCGAGCAGCACGTGACGTCGAGTGATCTCACAGAGGAAGTACCGGCTAGCGATGGCGAGCAGGCGGTAAGCGAAGACCCACCGGCGACTGATCTCGATTCGCTCGCCGAGATCATGCAATCAGCTGCAGCCAAGTCTGAGCAGACCGCTGACGAAACCGACGAACCCAATGAGCTGGCTGACACAGAGTCCTCGGAAGTCCCTTCGTCGGCCGAAGAGCACGAGCCAGACGCGTCGGCAGCAACGGATGAGGATGGCGGCGAGAACGTTATCCCGGAGGTTGTGACAACGGCCGAGGCTGAATCAACCAAGGAACTAACAGACGATGCGGAGGAAGTTCCGCAACAGTTGCCAGCACGTGACGAACCAGCGTCTGCAGCGGCCGTCGAGCAACCAGCCGTAGAGCCAGTGGTCAACGCAGCTGCTCCGATTGACCCGGAAGCAAGCGAATCAACGTCGCAAGAGCAAGCCAACATGACTCAAGAACCGCCCTCCAGCGAAGGTCGCGCTAGTGAGGATGATCCGAGCGAGCAAGCCATCGGTTCCCAGGAAGCAGAAGTCCTGCAAGGCCTTGAGGCTTTCCAGGCTCAACTACGAGAACAAGAGTCGGGCGAGCCGGAACACGACGACAGCGATTTGTCAGACGCAAACGCACTTGAAAATGCCGAACTGTCCCAGGCGTCTGCGCAAGAATCCGAGGAACTGTCCGATGATTCCAAGGCCTCATCAACGGAACCCGAACAATCCGTACTCGATAGCATTGAAGCCTTCCAGACGCAACTTGAACAGCAACGGAGTGGAGACCTAGGCGTCGAGCCGCTAACTGAGTCTGACGTCGATGAAATGAACGGCCTTGAAGCGTCTCAACATCAGCCAGACCAGCAGCAAGAGCAGTCGGAGGAGACAGAGCTGGACGAGTCAGCTTTGGAGGGCATCGAAGCATTTCAAACGCAATTAGCGGAGCAGCGAGCCACTGCGAATCAGCAACCGACAGTTAGCGCCTCCGAGGAGACTGCAGACAACGACGACGCCGTGGCACCCGAGATTCTCAGTGGCATCGAAGCGTTTCGTTCGCAACTCGCCGAGACGAAAAACTCTCCGCCGACGGACAAAGCCACCGCCGACGCTGAAGTGTCCGAATCCCAAGCTTCGAACTAGGATTCAATTTCAAAAATCGTCTCGATTTCTACGGCCATGCCGGCCGGCAAACAGGCGGTCCCCACAGCACTGCGAGCGGCGATTCCACATTCTTCGCCGAACACGTCGCGCATTAGCTCGCTGAATCCGTTGATCACCGCCGGCTGATCCGTAAACTCGGGAACTGCCTGCACGAGGCCGAAGGTCTTTACCAAGCGCTTCACGCCGTTAAGGTCTCCGAAGTGCGATTTCAGGGTTGCCAATGTCGCTAAACCTGTTTGGCGGGCGGCCTGATAGCCAGCTTCCACATCCATGTCGTCACCCAACCGACCGCAGGTCAATGATTTGTCAGTGTTCAGCGGTCCGTGCCCGGACAGGTACGCCAAATTCCCGACCACAATGATTGGGCGATATAAGCCCATGGCTGGCGGAGCGGGAGGCAGTTCTAGGTTCAGCGCGGAAAAGCGTGCTTCGTGGCTCATGTTGGTAGCTTCCTGGAATCCTGTGCTATTGCGTACTTGCGTTCCAAATCTTCCGCAGACGCGGTGAGAACTGATATCGAATTCCTTCGGACTCAAGAATCGATTCATTGGCTGTGAGCAACTCCTCGCGGTTGAACACAAGGGTCTCTGTATGACCTGCAAACTCGATCTCCAAGAACTCCCCCTCGGAGTCTCGGATTAGTTCGACGAAGTGAGCCAGATTTTTCACAGGTATCTCGTTGACTTGGGCAATCACATTGAGCGTGGGACTGTCGTAACCCTTCTTGATCGGGTGTGGAAACATGCGATTCGTGACAATCACCAGCTCCTCGCCTGGAAACGCGGGTGCATCGGAAAACCGGCTGAGCATCGGGTTTTCGCGATAAGCGAGCGTGGTGATGCCACGCTTACTCAGAAGTGCGGCCCGAGCATACTCTTGGGAAAGTGTGCTCGTGACCAGCGGTCCGATGATTGCGTATTCGGGATAGTCATACTTCAGTTGTGGCAACAGCCGTTCGCGCTCGTAAACTACAGGCAAGCTCAGTTCTAGCGACTCTCCGTGCCGCAGGATCTTGATCGGAATGTTTCCATCGACGACAACTTCCCGAATGAAGTGAGGGAAGCGGAGCCGCAGATCTTCGCGTACGCGAACCATCCCTTGATTATCAAGCGCATGGGGACCGATATGGGTGAGCACGTCCCACCGTTTAAGCGGGTAGCCCTCGTCATCTTTGTGGGGTCGCGTCACCACGATGCCGGCGGTCTCCTTCGTCAAACCGACGCGATCGCGCAACGCCTCGTTCTCCGCCGATTGAAAATCGTCGAGCAGCTTTGGCTTGCCATCGTACTTGCCATCCTCGACATCCTCCAGAAACACTCGGATTTCAGTGGCAGGAATCAAGTAACCAATGTTATCCGCCGTACGAATCCCGCTGAACACCAATCCGACGACGACACCGTCCGCGATCGCGGGCCCACCACTATTGCCGGGGTTCAAGGCCGCATCGACTTGGATGCGCACCCCGGTTGCGTCGAAATAAAACTTGGCAAACTCGATTCGCGAGACAATCCCCTCGGTGACCGAAAGATCGTCCCCGCCCAATGGAAATCCATATGCGTTGACGGCATCTTTCACGCTGGGCAAATCCTCCGCGAGGGCTAGCGATGAATTCTCGGCGAGCACCTCGGAGTCGTTCAGTTTCAGCACTGCCAGGTCCATCCCCGGACTGATTGCAACGACCTCAGCCTGATAGCGGTCGGTGGTTTGATTTGGCTGTACATAAATCTGACTGGCATAGCGCACGACGTGAGCGTTGGTGAGAATCAGTGGGATGTCGGCGTCCAATCCAAAGCGGGTGGAATCGACCTCGATGATCACGCCCGAGCCGCTTGATTTTGTAGGATTGTTTTTGGTCCACGGCCGGGAGTAATCGGGAGCGCGACTCGTCGTGTGAATTTTGACGACCGAGTCGCGAATCTCGTCCACAGCATGAACGTCGTTCGCGACCAGAAGGCCACAAGTAATTGTCGTGCCTAGTAGCAAGATAAACCTGGATTTCACTGCAACGTTTTCCTATTCAGGTGAGGAAATTCTGCCCTCGTTAGGGCAAGTCTAAGACCTGTAGACTTCACTGGGGTCAAACACTCGCCGGCCGACTGTCTTCAGTTCACCATCGATCAACTGTCGATAAAAGCAACTCACATAGCCCTTGTGACACGCCGCGCCACCCGTCTGCTCCACCTTCAATAAAATCGTGTCAGCATCGCAATCGACATAGATCTCTCGCACCTTTTGCACGTTGCCACTCTGCTCACCCTTTTTCCACAGCTGGTTGCGGCTCCGGCTAAAGTAAACGGCATCCCCCGAACTCAGTGTCTGTTGCCAGGCCTCTTGGTTCATGTAGGCCAGCATCAGCACTTCACCGCTAGCGAAATCCTGTGCGATTACCGGCAGCAGACTCTCGGCGTTGGCGAATTTCGGGTTCTCGTTGATTCGATCTTCTAACAACAGCTTGTGCCTAAGCTTGGGTGAATTAGCATTACAACCCCCTCCAGCATAGTGAGCCGAGGCTCACCTGACCACCAAGTAGTCCACCCAGACCGCAAGATCCCTACAGTCAGAGAGACCGATCTGGCAAGTAATCGCTGTCGATTCTTGCAGTCCGATCGGCCGACTCGCCGATGCATCTTCAGTGGCGGATCCCGTTTCCGTCGACAGGATTCTCACGTTCAAATGCGTCCTGCAGACAGCAGTTCTTCCTGCTGGGAACGTTAGCAGGTCAATTTTCCAGGGAGGTCGTGCGTTGGATCAACCGATAACCATTGTTTTGCCCGTACATAATGCCGAGCGGCAGCTCCGCTCCAATGTCCGGGACATTCTGGACGTGACCACAACTGGCACACGAGAAATCCGGGTTGTCATCGTGGACGATTGCTCGACCGACGACACATATGAGACCGCATGTGAAATCGCCAGGCGGTACCCACAGATCACCGTCATGCGTCAAGCAATGCGTAAGGGACTGGGCACGATACTGGCGATGATCCGCAATCGCGTTTCGGCCGAACGAGTACTCATGCACGACGGAGTTTCGGCCATCAACACGAAGGAGTTGCAACAAATCCTGCAGACTCCCACAAACCAAGACGACGCACTTGAACAAGCGGGCACTGCAAGGATGCCGATTGCGGAGTCCACTGGGTCTCGTAGATTCCCTTCTGTACGAGCGGGGCAAAACCGCATGGAGCAAGCACATCGCGCCGTTTCTAGCTTTCGCTGGATCAAGCTCGACCAACTGCTCGTGCCACGCCGTCGCCCCACGGTCGGCTTGCCGACCACCGTCAGTATCAATCCGCTGACTGCCGCTGCCCCGGGAATTGGCCTCCAGACGCCATCTTGAGTCGAGCGAGGGTGGACAACTACTTTAGCCCGCTGTTCTGCGAGCATTGGTGGATTGATCGGCCCGATGCGTCAAATTCGCGTTTTCCAAGTGTCCAAGTGACGATTCCGGAACACGCATCACAGGGCGCCTATTTGGCAAGCGTATTCCGTCGAGTTTGCCGCGTTTGGTCTGGTCTGCAAGTGACGCCTGGATTCCCATGGTCTGTTGCGGACGTATTTCGCAGGTAATAGCCGCAATCCCTATTTATCCCGTTGCGCAAGCTATTGCCATTGGAAATCCGCCTGATTATGATTCGGATGTTCGGGGAGGTGTCTCCTCCGACAAATAAGGAGCACGGAACACAACAAAATTCGCTCTTGCCGGGGCAATAGACCTTTCTCGGCTGGTAGGTTTGGCGAGAGCAACCAATCACGACTTAAGGGCATTGATCGCCGTTTGTTGTGTCCTTTTCTTTATTTACCAGCATTCGTGGGACTGCTACGGAACCAGTTCTACGGCGATCCATTGTGCCGCGTGCATGATCACTCAGCTCAGGACGCCGACTAGTAGAATTCAATCATTGTAACTCCTCGGCTGATACGATTCCGCCAAGAGTTAGGAGGCGATTGAGGTGAGCACGGTTGAATATGACTTTGAAATGAAAGGCATTAGCATCTCGCGGCGAGCGAATCCTGCTGTCGCAAACGGCAAAAACCTGCAGAGAATCCACGAAGTCCGCGAGCAACAGGGCACATCGTTGCGGTCGGTGGCAAGGAAACTCAACCTGCCGATGCAAGAGGTTCGCGCCCAAGAAGAACCAAGCGCGGACTTGCGAATATCAGATTTATTGAAGTGGCAAGCGATCCTTGACGTGCCGTTGGCAGATCTCCTCGTCGACACGCAAGGTCCACTCTCAGAGGCTGTCGGCAAACGAGCAAGTATGCTGCGAGTAATGAAGACAGCCAAAGCGATTCTCGAATCGGCAGAGGACGATTCTGTCAATCGGTTGGCGAAGATGCTCGTCGAACAGCTGATCCAAATTATGCCTGAATTGGCGGAAGTCTCGGCCTGGCATACGGTTGGCCAACGTCGGACTCAGGAGGAGGTCGGTCGAATCGTCGAACGCTCAATCCCTGATAGTTTCTTCAACGATGGCTCTGCTTGATACAACTACCCAGATTCGCTGAAGCTAGCTTGGCATCATTGCTACCGGAGTTTCTCGACTCGTTGACTTCTCGTGGCGATGCCAGCGCCATGTTCTCATGGCCAGTGAGAAAACCGCGAACAGAACGATGAGCATGCCCACGGCACTCGGCTTTAATAGCAGCCACCAGCCGAGTCCAATTAGCAGTGCAAGACCATGCGGATGGCGACTGAGATTCTGGTAAACCTCTGGTCGGTGCCTAAGCCGTGAAACGGCGGCTGCCACGCCGCCGATCATCATGAAGGCAACTAGCCAGCGCCATACGCCCCTATGCGGACCAAGAGTCGTTGTCAGCTCTAACTGGTCGCTCGACTCACTGACGAAGCAGTACTCGGTTCGTGTCGCGTCCATACTGAGATTGCTGGGCTGTAGGATTGGATAGGTGAGCAGATCCGAACCTGTTGGATCGAAGCCTGCTTCCTCGGCAAACGCATCTTCGATCGCCAACAGCGTCTCGTTCGTTGGCAGCAAGCCAGCCTTCTCATCATTCCAAGAACCGAATGCTTGCCACTCTCGTTCGGCACGACGTATGATGCCGCGCCATGTCCGAGTCCACGCGCGCCCCTCCTCTTGAGGCAGATCAAGTGCTTGCGAAAATGCGTCTTGAACGATTTGTAGAGGGACCTCGTAACTTGTACGTGCAATCTCTCGCGCGCTTGTCCGATGTTTCGTCTCGTCGGTGTGTAACGACAACTCTACAGGTGTGCGAATTCGCCACCAAGTCTTCTCGGCTGGAAGAACTTGATCGCCCAGCAGAATCTTCGGCGGATCCAACGTCAGTCGGTTACTCGTCTGCAACATATTGCATCGATAGCTCAGCAGGATCCTTTGAGGCAAAAAAGGTGGGCCAATGGGCAATTTCCAACTCCCATCACTGAGTCGAACACGTCGAGCGGGCGCGTCGCCGACAACGAGCTGCAGGACCTCAGAATTCCTCGGTAGCTGAACCGTACAGGAGCTTGCCCGGCCTGGCTGCAATAGAAACTCCGCCGTCGCACTAAAGTCCCCTTTCGTATCGAGTAATCCAGTTATCTTGGCATGGCGGACTCTCGCGCGACGCATCACTCTTTGGGCATTACGTTGCTCAGCCTCAAACAATTCTTGCTCGATCCGAAAACAATGCGCTGGCGCTTCTTGGGTCGCAAATTCAACCAGCCTCAATGGCAGCGATTGACGCCTGAGACCGCTGCGATGCCAAGCTATCGATTCAGCGTCAACAAGAGTGGGCAAGAGCACGTAACGTTCACTACGGGATGCACCGCTCCATCGAAGCGAGGGCACCACCAATCGCTGGTCGACCGGGAGGTCTAACTTGCCACTGAGTCCAATCTTGATCTCATCACCTGCCGCAGCTGGCTCGGCCAGCAGGACCGTAATCTGCTTGCCTGCGGTGCTTTCGACGACCTCGCCTATTACGCCCGCATGCTCGGGCGTCAACTGGAAGGGCGCTCTTACTGTTGGCGGCACGTCAAGTCGCAGTCGACTTAGCACTCCTCGTCCGACAAGGATCCGACTACTTACTCCGGATCGCCAACCATCGGCTGCTGGCTCGATCGTCGTAACCGACTCGGCACCGAAAGCGACTTGGTTCTTCCGAATCCGCAACTCGGATAGAGAATCCGCTTCATTTGCACGCCACGAAAAGCTGCCGACATGGAGCTCATCTGCGGACCGAGGTATGGTCTGATCTTGGTTCTGCTGCGGCGCAAGCACAGGGCTTACCCAACTCAGGTCAATGTCCTCGGTTCGATACAGCTCCATGCGAATTTCGCCGCGATTGACATATGCAAGTCGAATTTGTGGTACTTCGAACTGACCATTCGCCGCGACTATCAGGCGCCCTCGAATCGAAACACGTTGAGGTCGCTCGACGGGTGTACTCAAAAAGACCGACACTTCGGTCGGACTTGAGCGACTCCAACGTAGCGGCACGGATCGAGATTCATTCTTCTCAATCACCAAGATCTCATCGATTTGAATGGAGTCGGGAATCAGTAGGCGATGCGAATGCCAAGAGCCCGTCAATGCGTGTACTTCTGCTTCAAATTCAACGTCCACCGATTTCGACGAGCAATGCATCCGAAGTGCCTGACGCGCGTCCAATGAATACGGATCGGGCCAAACCATAAGTGACCAAGCGGGCGACTGTCGATCGAGTGCGTAGGCAAATAGCGGTGCCCCTCCTGGATCATCCCACGATTCCAGGAACTCGCGAGGCTCCAGACCGCGGAGATCGCCAGAACCACGTTCGTCGTACGAAAGGCCAGACGAAACCGAGACGGCAAAGCGATTAAGCTCCGGCGAACTTCCAACAACTCTCACTTCCGGAAAGTAGATCTTGCCGATTGAGACCGAACGCTTGAGTTCGAACTGAAGTGGAAGTACAAAGTCCGATGGCACGTCTGCTCCAAGTCTGAGCCGAACTCGCCGTGGATACATTGGGTCTGCCTCAAGCACCTCGGCGACCTGCAGATTCGGCTGCTGGTCGATAAACTTTAGTTCGTCCGAGAACTCTAAACTCAATTCCTGTGAGGAACCGCGCCGCCCGACGAAGTGAAACTGCACTTCGAGACGGGCAGCAGCACCATCGACAAACAGCCAAGACGACTGTTCAAGCCGCTCCCAGAATTCAACTTCCTTGATCGATGAGTCATTCTCCCAGTGAATCTCGATCTTCTCTTGCAAACCTAGTAGGTATTGCTTCGCACTCGGCGTACTCTGTTCCGTGAGTAGTGCCGCGCCTGGCACTCGCAAGACGTCAACGTCAGCGGCTGGGTAAGTGAGTTCAAGACGTGCCTCCGGAACGGCCGGCACGTGTAGCTGGAGGCGCTTCGCACCATTCGTTCCTGAGTAACGTGGTCGACATGCGAGATTGAGCCAGTGAACGCCGCGCTCGGGAATCACAATGGAACATCCACCGTCATTCGGATGCCAATTGAGTTTGACCGGTAGACCGTCTAGTTGATGGGCATCCGCGATCCAGATCGCTTCTTCTTGCCGTAGCGGAAGAAACAATTCCAGGTCTGGGACCGAAGTCTCAAGCTTCCACCGCAGTGTCCACGGTCGCGCCGCAGCGGCTGCTTCGGAGGACATGCTGTCGACGGAGTTCGTTTGCAGGTTGGCATCGTACTGAGCCGCCAAGATCACAGCGCGGCCGACTGCGGTAGGCTGTTGATCGTTAAATCCCTGTAAAGCCTTGAGAAACCTCTCTGGCAGGTACACATCTTCACCTTGCTGCATCCCTTCTGAGTCAATCGGTATCAGGACTTTGGGCAGGCTTTCAACCTGCGTGCCCATCTCACTGATGACTGTCGGCGATTGAGCAACGACGTCACCTACGGGTCCTGCTTGGACAATCACAAATGCAACTAGACACGTGGCGAGCTTTTCAGTGGCAGAATGTGGTGTGCTTCCCACTTCCGTAGAGCTCAAAACGACACGCACCAATGCTGCGGCGACCAATCCGAGGAAGATTGCCTGTGGAATCGTTAGTAAGTGTGGTGGAACAACGAGGCAGGCGGCAGCAGTGACAGCTCCGATGAGAAGCATGCAATTTGGAAAATGGCCGATCTTCCAGAGCCCAATTACTAGTGACAAGAGGAGGACGGCATACCACACCGCTCGACTCACGTAAGCTTGGCGAACAACCAAAGTTGGCACGGATTTTGAGAACTCAACTGATTGAGCTTGTCGCCCCACATCTGCAAGACTGGTGCGATCCGAAGCATCCCAGAGCACCTCGGTCGGTGGAGGGATTCCCAGCCAGTCCACGACCGAGACATAGTCCGGTGATCGAGAGCCCCGCAACTCCGCCAGACGATCGGCAAGCTCGTCTGCAGTGACCAGATAAACGCCAGAGACCCTCGTCGGCCTGATCTGGTCGCGCCAGTGTGCCACTCGCTCCGCGGTCGAGAGAACAATTGCCTTGGGACTCGAGATCAACGCAAGTTGGTAGCTTGAGAGTGGTCTTGCGCGCGATATCATAGAGCTCGGATCGGGTTGACTCTCCGCAAGACTTCCGCAGAGCGTATTCGCCTGCAACCCACTGGCAAGTACTGCGGTTCGATCAATACAAAAAAGCGACTCAAGACGATTTTGGTCCACTAGCTCGGCGAGTATCGCCCCGAACGGGCGTTCAGGTTCCTTTGGAATACGCTCAGATAGTTGGTTCGCTAATGAACCAGTCAACTGCCTGGAGTTCTGGACTGCCAGGGGCGTAGACCAGAGCGTCGTCCAAGCTGTGCGGGAAAACGGCTTAAACCGCGCTTCCCCCCGGGGCCGCGCAAGCGGTCCGAACAATCGCTTCCACCAATGGTATCTCTGGGGAGAGTATCGTTGCAGGGCATTGTCGATTTCGTATTGCTCTGGTGCCCAAAGCGTCCAGCGTCCCAGATTCACAGGAAACGAACATTCGGGCAGCACTGGCTGAATCTTCGCCGAGCCACCTAGGGCGGTAGTGCGCGTGGAGTACCTGAGGCTCAAGCGATGCCATCTATTTGGCCCATTGAAACTGAACTTGTAAGTGTTGTCCGCGGAACGCGACCGGTTCGTGTCGATTCGCTGAGTGTTCAGCCAAATGTCCTGAAGCTCCGCGTCACCTGGGAGTTTTAGGAATGCAACTCGCTCACCAGAGTTTTCGAGCATGTAGTTAGCGGCATGAAGTGCGGCTCCGTCTGCGGCCTGGACAGTCTGGTACTCACCAACCCAGGCGACCAACTTGGGAATCAAATGCGGTGTCGTCCGTCGCTTCAGGTACAAGTTCACAGGATTGGCTTCGCGGCGAAATTCCTGCGGGCTGATTCTGTAGGCACCTAAAAGAGGCAAGCTATCGGAATTCACACCAAGTGTACTTGTGAGACTTGGTGTCAAACCCTGGTCAATGAGCTCAAAGTCCTCTAGTGCTCCGTGAACCTGAACTTGTTCCGTCCAACGGTGCGTATCTGTCAATCGCAGCAAATTGCACAGTTGCAGCGATCCAATCGGTTGAGAGTAACTCGCTTGCAATTGGAAATCGCTTTCCAGCCGTTCAGAGAACTTCAGCAGATACTTCTCAGTACTAAGATTGTCAGAATCAACAGCATTCGCAGTTACGACACGCCTAGTGGTAACCTGTACGTTCTTATCGGCTACGATCCATTGCATGGATTCCGGGACCGGAACACTGGATTCCAGGATCAACTCGGAAATCGCCCCCGCTTCCATGAAGTAGTCAAGCTTGTATGTGTGGGAGATTTGATCAGGTTCAGCGTCGATTGCTACCTGGACCCTGGCAGAGTAACGCGCAGGTTGCTGACCAATCTCGATGCGATCCGCATCGCGCAAACGCGAAATCTCAATAAACTGACTCCCTGTTCTCTCGGGCATCGCGTCGAGAAGTCCGGTTGGGATATCAGTTGTACCCGCCGATGGATTGGTCAACGAACTCGTGGACTCATGCGCCAAAACGATCTGCTCTGATTTGGCAGTGCTCAGATTCAACCACTCAGCCGTGGGGATCGCCTCAAGAAATCGCAACACCCTAAATCGCCCCACAGCGGTAGGTAGTTGCAACTGACCGGTCGTGTTGCGCGCTTCGATTCTGATTTGCACAGGATGCTCGGCAGAAACAGGACGATCCAGCTGACAATGAAGGATCGACGAAGCATCAGTTCTGTTGACATGCCATTCACGCAGCGCAGATTCTGGACTAGATGTCACAGAGTTAACCTGCCAACCGGGGTGAATCACGGCCCGCGTTTGATAAACCGCCCCGCGAGAATTCGCGAAGTCCGCAACGACTGTGCCTTGAGCCTCCCCACTAGCAAGTTCAACCTGGGTCAGTGTCTGTACTTCAAGTTGCGTCTGCGGGCGAGTTACTCTAACTTCAAGCGCAGCCTCTTGGGACCACTCTTGAAACCGATAGACCTCACCCTCGTTCGTATCGGTCGTTATCCCGACGATGTGCTGAAGCGTGCATTGAATTGGGTTGAGCGACTGCAGCTCTAAGTCAGGCGAGATGAGGAGCCGACTCGTCCCTTCTGTCCACGCAATAGTCTCGAACCGTAGTTTTGGCAACTCCCACAACGAATCCATTCGGAGTTTCGCCAAACAATGAATCCGGACCAGCTGGGGAGAATCTGCCTCAGATAGTGCGACAACCAGATGCTGCCGGCCTTCGTCAGTAACAACACTCCATTCAACACCTTCCTGATCCCGCGTCACGTCGATCACGCGCGTGCCCGCTGGTAGCTCTGCCCTGGCCGTCGTGTTCGTCGCTTGCAACCCATCAGTCAGCAATTCGGTAACAAATTCGATTCCGGTGGAGTCGATATCGTAGTGCGTCAATTGGCTGCCGAGCGGCGGCCTACGATCCTCCCGCGTCTCGCGCACCTGGCGAACGGTGATGCGGTGAACCTCATGTGGAGCTAGTTGAAACAGCCATCGTCCAGCACCGGACATGGCAGATTCGGTTTTCAATAGCTCGGCATTGGAGATCTCGACGGAGTAGGCGGCTGGCAATACTAGCTCAAACGTCGCAGGTACGATGCTGGGGGCTTTGAACAGAAATTCAACATGATCGTCAGTCACTTCGGAAGCGGGAAGTAGGCCTTCGATCATCAGTACTCCGGGTCGCTCCACCAGGATCGCCGGAGTCATTTTGGCGCCGTCCTGTTCCCACAGCCCTGCCACTGCCCGTCGCTCGGAAGGCTCCTTCCAGTTTGCCGACTGGATTGCCATGTTGAGCGGCGAGATTGGCAGGAGCTGCGATTCGCCGCCTAGGGTGTTCACGTCGAGTTCCGCTTCGATCTCCAGCGTCGCTGCCGAACGTAGCTCGGCGCGATAGACGCCGCGCTGAATGCCAACGGCCACATGTGAAGACTCGCTCGATTGTTGGCTCTGGATGCGCGTCAGGCGGGCGAACGTTGAGTTAGCAACTGGCAGATAGCGATCGGCACCTATCGGCCACGTCTGAGGGGAATCAGCAGGAACAAACACACGTCGGAACTTGGCATCGTCCAGCTGGGCTTCCGTGCTGACTGGTTCCCTAGCCCACGCGCTGTGTTCGTCGAATCCAAGGGCTCCGCTGACGAACCACCACAGAACGGCCAGTAGCGCGCCGCATGACCGAGTGCGAGCACGAATCATGGCATTGGCCCACCAGTTTTCAACTCGGTCGTTGATTCTGTGAAGCCTCCCCCCACACGAACCTGTTCGGGCCAAGGTTGCGTGAATTCCGAGGGCTCAAGACGAATGTTGATCTCGGTCGATGATGGTTCCTCTGCCTGGTTCAAGGCCCGCCTTAGCACTAGGGATATCAAAGTCATTAGGCCGCCGGCCAAAATTAGCTCTATCAGTAAGATTGTGAACTCCGGGTAGCGCAGGCCCCCCGCTAGCAAGCTCAAAGACAGGCCAAGCCAAAAATATCCTTTTCGCGCGATCGGCGTGTAGATGCAAAGCAGCCCCAAACCAAACACTCCCACCGCACACGCCAAGAACACCCACAGCTGGCGAATGACTACAAATTCAATCTCGCTCGGCAACTCGAATGCGCGAAAAACATACTGACTCGATAATGGTGGTGGCGCCATTTCTGATTTAGCGTTCGTGTGCTGTTCGAGATCGGCTTGGGACAATGTGGGCTGCCGCCCCCAGCGAAAATTCCGCCAGCCCAGCCAATAATCTGGAATCAGCTGCTCAGGCGCACTCGCTAGTTGCCAACGTTGTGGGAGGACCAGATGCCAATAGATCGGCGCACTTGAAACACGGCACTCTAGCTGGGGTAGGTCAGTCTGTAATGCCCCAACCGATGGCAAGCCAGCACGATCGTGGTATCTGAGTTCCAGCGTGTACCCTATTTGTGGGTCAGGAGACCTTAGCGAGACCAACACTCGATTATCGTCAAGCATCTCGTAGGCCCAAGGATTCCCGTCGAGTAGAACTTCCATCTCGGTACCGTCCAATTGAAACGGCATTTGGACAAATACCTTCACACCAGCAGTATGGAAGCGAAACACGGCACGTTCCTGTCGCTGATTTGGAGTAATCCAGGTCTGAAACCAGGCTCTCTCCATCGTGGCAAGTTCCATTTCTTCGGCCGATGTGAGCTTCGCGAAGAACGAAAGAGACGACGTTTTCGCATTTGCAGATAGATTGAGAGCTCCGGCTGAGTTCTCCGCCAATCCCTCGCTTGAAATCGCATTCCATTCTTCGATCTCCGAAGCTTGATTGGCTGAGACCAACACAGACTGCATCCCACGCACTTCCACATCGTGTCGCAGCAATTGATCAAGAGGCGATGCGAGCGGTAGCGTTATTGCTTCCAATTCATCGACTGACAAAGGTGGATTTGCAATTTGATACGTCAGCTCTAAAGGAATCTCGTCTTGTATTGGCCTCGGTAGCGATACGATCACAGATTGCAGTGCGTCCTCAGCGTCGTTCGCGCCAGCATCGCCCGCACCATCAACAGCGTTCACCAGTCCTAACGGTAACTCCTCACCATCGTGTGTTACCTTCAGCGAACTGTTCTGCCAAAGCCGATCGGGTAAGCGTAGGGTCAATTGCGATACAGCGCTGTATTTTGCCACGTAATCAAATCTTTGCAAAACTCGAGTGTTACTTCGATCAATTTCAACTTCTGTGGCCTGAGCAACACTGACTTCTTGCTCTCGTCGCGAAATCTCTGTCACATATTTTGGTTGAGGCAGAAACGTGCGTAGTCTAATTTGTTTTGCGGCGTTCAGCGTTTCACTTTCGCCGAAATCAAGAAGATCATCGTCCTCGACTGGGAGTATCGAAAGTCCCTCGCATTCCTCAAATCGCGATGCCAGCAGCATTGAATCGTTTGAGCCAACTCGCAACTCCCCATCCACCATGAATGCCTCCATGGGTTCAGGGAAGTAGAATGTGTTTTCGCCAAGCTGAATGTCCTTGCGAAAACTGAGCTTCAACGAAAGCTGTGGTGTGCTCGGGTCGACCAACCCAAGCGACAATCGTCCATCGCGTCTCTCCACGACGCTGTTGGGATCGATCGTTCCGCCCGACTCGATGGGAGCATCTGTTCGCTCCCATCCGTTGAGCGCGATCCGCATCGAGAATATCTGAGCCCCGGTGAGCTGGTAGTCGTATTGCACGTCGAGACGTGCCTCGTCGGCGTCGATATTCAGCTCGTAGCGCGGCTGCACACTTACCCGCCGCTGCCGTGGCGAGGAGAAAACGACAATTTGCCACGGGAATCGCGTGTAACGGAAATTTCCAAGGATTGATCGTCCGTCGGAAGCGACGCTAGTCTCTTCGATCGGTATCTGTTCGACTTCATCATAAAGATCAAAGTATGCCAAGAGCTGATCGTCGACTTCCAAAGTCACGGTCCCAGACTGATCGAATGCCTCTAAAACCTGAAAACCCTCAAGTCGACATTCCGCCGCATCGCCAAATGACTCGATGGGTGCCTCGGCGAAAAGGTTGATACTCCATGGCTCGAGACTCGGTTCCGGCAAGCTAACCAAAATCTCTTCATGCTGGTCGCCAGTGGACGATGACCGGATTTGCTTGACATCGTAGTCCGACGGAAGGTCGGCGAACTTCAGCTTCGCACGATTCGGCAGTCGTACACGCACTTGCTGCAACGGGCGCTCATTATTGTCAATACGCAATGTCGTCTCGTAACTGGCCAGTCGGCGATCGATCTGAATCGTCGTCTCCTCTTCAACTTGAAGCGGCAAAGATGCAGCTTGGTTTGGTTCTTTTTCAATCTTCCAAGCAAGGCGAAACGGGTTGGCTTGTCCCAACAAGCGAACTTCCGTCATGTCGTCTGTATTCCGAACGGTTTCCAAGGCCAACTGTTTGCTTGATTGCAAGTCGCTCGCTGCTGCAGACACACGCATCAGAAAGCTGTTGGTCGATGCACGTGGCAAGTGCAGCTCAATACTCTTGGAGCCGGCGCTCGAACTCAATCTCGCCAAGCCATCTAGGATCAGTTTTCGCTGCGTGCTACCCTCGCCAGACAGCCAGAGGACATAGCCATGTTGATCCTTGTCGAATATCAAACTCTCCCCACCGCGCTGCTCTTGAATCACGATGTTCTGAACGATTAACTCAGGCAGCTGAATTGGAATCTCGACCCAGCCGGAAGATTGCACCGTGATCTCGAATTCAAGGTGCAGCTTGGCCAGAGAATCTCCGGCATCACCCGTTAGGCTCCAGTGATCAAGCACATAGCGCGGAGGTCTGGAAGCCAATTGATTGGCATCGCGTTTCCAAGCGTTGAAAAAGTCCTCGTACTGAAAGCCAAGGATTTTTCGCAGCTTGCCTGTCGCATCGGGCAGCAAGAAAACGTCAGGCGCCGCTGGTCGTGCATCAGCGCCGCGGGTCAGGAAACCCAACGGCGAATTGGAATCGCTCGACTCTTTTGGCACCACCATTGTTGGGTCTTCGCCCACACTTGGGGCAACTTGTTCGATAGCCATCGAAGTAGGATTCTCATCTACCTCGGATGAGTCACCCCCGACAGCCTGTTCTTGCTCGTTAGCTGACTCTGTGGCCTGCAGTGTGCCAGTCTTCGGTGCGACTGCATCCTCTTGCGCATACCCGAGCTGCAGGCACAGAGTGAGCCATAGTGATAACCAGCAAGATGTCAGCCCAGGACGCACAACAACCCTATCGAGAAGCTTCTGGCTCGGAATTCCCTAATGGAATGCAGAAACGTAGAACCAGCTTTGTTGAAAGAGGCAGATTAGGTAGGAACTTCTATTGTAAGCAGCTTGCAGGACGATCAACACCCAATTGCCGCTAGAGGCTGATCAGCGGCATTAGTGCCTCGTGAAGCTCAGGGGTGCTAGAAACAGCGTAATCGGCTCGTTCCAAGCAGAATTCACCACCTCGACTGGCAGACACCACGCCGCCGGCTTCGCGTACTAGTAGAACCCCAGCCGCTGAGTCCCAGGGGTGGATGAAGTGCGCCCAATGGGCATCTAGGCGGCCGCAGGCAACGTAGGCGAGATTGAGTGCCGCAGAGCCGGTTCGTCGAACCGCCTGACATTGGGGGGCAACCTGCAGGAACGCCTGGAGATCGGGAGAATCGGCGGTCAGACTCGGAGGGAAGCTAACCGCCACCAGGGACTTTCTGAGCTCAGTCGTCTTGCTGGAGGTGATATCGCAGCCATTTAGCTGGCTTCCGAGTCCGTCTGCGGCACGGAAACATTCGCTCCGGATCGGATCCAGCACGACGCCGGCAACCAGTTTGCCCTCATTGGCGACCGCAATAGACACTGCAAAACATGGAAAATCGTGTACGTAATTGGTGGTGCCGTCAAGCGGGTCGACAACCCAGCAGTAGCGTCTGTTGAGCTGGGTAGGGTCGGGATCCTCTTCCCCTAGAAAGCCATGATCTGAGGAAGCACCCAATCCAAATTGAGCATCGATCACCCCGCGAATTGCCTTCTGAGAGGCTAAGTCGGCGTCAGTCACAAGGTCCCGTGCAGATTTCTCCTCCGCAGAGAATCGGCCCCGCCAATCTAATAGCTCGCGGGCGCCCGCCGCGGCCGCTCGCTCGCAAGTGGCCAGCAATCCTTCGATATCCGTCATAATTTCTCATCCTTGCGAAGCAGCTCTGGGCGGGCAGTGATTTGTCGTAAAACCAAGCTTAGCAAGCAATAACGTCGATTCGAAGCTGACCAGCATCTGGCAGGCAGTTTTTTTTTGGTAAAGAACTTTACAGAAAGCTGGACATGTCGCTGCAAATGAGTATGATCATAGATGAATGGAAGGAGTGATGCCGGAGGGTTTACGAGTAATTACAGCGCTGATCAGCGACTGGCAATTGCCTAATTTCTATCATCCCCCCACAGTAGACACTTTGGCCTCTTCTCTGTTCCGGCCCCGTCGCGACACCTCGGTGTTCGGCGGGGTTTTTTATTGCGCCGTTATTGTTCTGAAGCGTTGCCAACATGACGGACGTCGCGACCGCGCCGCCACGAACGTTGAACGCCCCATTTTACTCTCATAGAATTCGAACACAGCAGGTCTTCGACCTACGTGAACGAAACAGATGACACTTGAAGTTGACTGTATGACACATTCTCGAGAGTCTGGATGCTGGTCACTGCAGGCGTTCGATGCAACTTTCGACTCCCCCGGGTTCTGCGCTAGCTTGGATTTGCTCCGCCCGAGTGGCGGACTAACTGACTTGAAGTACCGCGGCGCTACGATTGCGGGAATTGCTTTGGGTATTTCTCCCAGCGATCACAAGATTGGCGGCTCCGATGAAATTGCGGATGCCTATGTACGGGGAACAGATTTAGTGGTCACGTACACACAAACGGAGGAGCGACCGTTTGCATTGCAAGTCTATTGGCGAGTTAGCAACAACCGAGACGATGTCGTACAACTTGACGCGATTGTCTCATTGCAGACGTGTTTGCTTGAGAGTTTCCCCAATATTTGGACAAGCACGAACTTACCAGGCAATGTTGCTGACGGCTTGCAAGTGGGTTCTTTACTGCGCAGCGACGCTGCCTGGAGTTATGCCGAGTCTGTACAACCGGAAGATCGCGGTACACTTCGGAGCATGGACTCAAGCGGTCAGGACCATGTCAGGATCGCCCATCAACTTGGCGGGCAATTCTTGGAGAAAGGCGTAATTCGACGGCTCCGCGTTCGAGGGCTTTTTTTGCCACGCGATAACGACATCGAGTTGGCCGAGAAGTACCTGGCAAGCATGAAGTCTGAAGAACTACCGCTCACCGTGTAACTCTGCGTCGTGTTATCTCAAAGCTACGGAGCTCGACGCAGCTTTGGCTTTACCACGCGTCCGGATTCGGAGTTCTCGGTTTCGCCAGAAATAACATGCTCCATGACCCCGTTGGCACTTAGGATTTCCGCCGTTGTGAGCAGCTCGGCGAGTCCTGCGTTGGCCAGCTCCGAGCCGGAAAGATAGCGCCCCGGATTGATCCACTTGCTCATCAACTCGTGAGATACGCCGAACAGATCAGCCAGCATGTCGTCCATGTCTTTCTCGAGTTGGCCAAAATGTCGCGCCCATTCAGCGGCCTCGGCGAGGCCGACATTTTCCTCGCTTTGCCACTTCATCGGATGAAATAGCAGAATGCTGTAGGCGGTCACGAGCCGTCGCTCGCATGCAGCGAAGGGCCACAGTGCTGCGGAAGAACACTCTCCGGTGACGATTCCCGTTGCGCGAATTCCGCGTAGCCGGATCAACGTCATTAGCGACATCGCACAGTAGGGACTCCCTCCGGGGGAATCGAAGTACAGCGTGCACTGACCTCCTGGCTCGATGTCGAGTAACCGCTCCGTCAATTCAGACTCGTGCTCGGTCAGATCCCCCGTAATCGCGATTTCCGGAATACGATGATCTTGCTCGTGGTGGTCCCGATTCATACTTTGTGAACCTCAATTGCAGGTCGAACCGTTCCTCTATTAACAATTGCCGAGGGCTTCATTCTAAGCGACGGAAGCTGAAATCACCAGATTTCCGATGCCATTTGAGCCATGAAACTAGGGCCAAACTCCCTACAAACGGCAACATCGGACGAAGCCGGTCCTGGCGGCCCAGTTCATCTGGAGCAAGCCGACATCAGATCGCTCCACGCTAGACGCGACGAGGGGGCCAGGCAACGCATTATTCGCTGCAATTCAGTGGTCGAGGACCGACTCTCGGCCAGTTACAGTCCAGGTTTCGTGGCGGTATGCTAGGTGACAGCACCTGCACCAATTCATCCACGATTCGACCGCATGGGTTACTCAAGCCTTCGCCAATGCCTCGACAAGCTCGAGCAGGAGCACCAACTCGTACGCATCGATGAGCCCATCGATGCTCATCTCGAAGCGGCTGCCATTCAACGTCGCGTCTTTGCGGCTGGCGGACCTGCGCTGCTGTTTACGAATGTAACAGGGTGCAAGTTCCCGATGGTCAGCAATCTGTTTGGGACACTCGATCGGGCCAGGGTCATCTTTCGTGATGGCTTGGAGGCGGTCGCACAGCTGGTCGCAGCGAAAGCCAACCCACAATTGGCAATGAAGCGACCTTGGCAGTATTGGAAGTTGCCACGTCACGCGCTCACGATGCTGCCAAAGTACGTGCGATCTGGGCCACTGCTAGCAAACCAAATATCGATCAGCGAGTTGCCGCAGCTGCAGAGTTGGCCAGAGGATGGCGGGGCTTTCGTGACGTTGCCAATCGTCTATACCGAGGACGTGGAACACCCCGGCTGGCAGCACTCGAACCTGGGCATGTACCGAGTGCAACTCAACGGTAATGACTATCGGCCCGATGAAGAAATCGGACTGCATTACCAAATCCATCGTTCGATTGGGGTACACCACGCAGCAGCAATTCGCACGGGCAAACCGTTTCGTGTGAATGTCTTCGTCGGCGGACCGCCGGCGCTGACCGTTGCTGCGGTGATGCCTTTGCCCGAAGGGATGAGCGAGCTTACTTTTGCAGGTGCACTCAATCGTCGACGAGTGAGTTTGGTGCGTCAGGAGCACAGCTTGCCTCTGATCGCCGACGCCGATTTTTGCATCAGTGGCACGGTCGATCCCGATCGACTACTGTCGGAAGGCCCATTTGGCGATCACTTGGGGTACTACAGCTTAGCGCATCCGTTCCCCGTCATGCGAGTCGACAAGGTCTATCATCGTAATGATGCGATTTGGCCCTTCACGGTTGTCGGAAGACCTCCGCAAGAAGATACCCTGTTCGGTCAATTGATTCACGAAATGACGGGGCCCATGATTCCCGTGGTGTTGCCCGGCGTGCATGGTGTGCATGCGGTCGACGCGGCTGGCGTGCATCCGCTGTTGCTGGCGATCGGCAGCGAGCGCTACATGCCATTTCTGGACGCGGCAAGACCGCAGGAACTGTTGACGCAAGCAAATGCAATTCTCGGGCAGGGGCAGTTATCACTAGCGAAGTTCCTACTGATCGCAGCTCATGGTGACGATCCCCAACTCGATCTGCACGACGAGGGGGCATTTTTCCAGCACGTGTTGCGTCGCGCCGATTGGACGCGTGATTTGCATTTCCGGACGCAAACGACTGTGGACACGCTCGACTATTCAGGCGCCGGACTGAACGCCGGCTCCAAGGTGGTCGTCGCGGCCGTTGGACCGGCACGATTCTCGCTCGCTACCGATATTCCCGACGACTTGCAATTGCCCGAGGGATTCTCAGCTCCACAAGTTGTGATGCCTGGCGTATTGGCGATCTCTGGGCCAAAGTGCCCGGCGCCGTCGTTCGACTACGACGTGTCAGTCCGCGCGCGTCGCGATTGTCGAGAAGACGTTCAGCGACCAATGGAGAAGTTCTGCAGTAGCTTTCCGGCTGAGCACGCAATCAATCGATTTCGCTGGATCGTGATTACCGAAGACAGTCAGTTCCTCGCTGAATCGCTACGCAATTTTCTTTGGGCCACCTTCACCAGGACGAACCCAGCGAGCGACATTTATGGCATCGCTTCCTTCACGGAAGAAAAGCACTGGGGCTGCCGAGGCGCTCTGGTGATCGACGCCCGCATCAAACCGCACCACGCGCCGGTGCTGGAAGAAGACCCAGAGATCTCTCGTCGGGTCGATGATCTCGCCGCGCCGGGCGGGCCATTACAAGGTATTCTTTAATGCTTGGCGACTAATCCGCAGTGTCGCGGGACCGCAATAGCCGCTATCTTGTACGGCTTGGCTTGCTTCAGTTTCCACTTTGAGAATCCGACCATGGCGAGAATTACTTTTCACGGAGCGGCGCGAACGGTCACCGGCTCCAAGTACCTGCTGGAAGCGGGTGACGCGCGGGTGCTGGTTGACTGCGGCATGTTTCAGGGCCTCAAGAAACTGCGCCTACGCAACTGGGAGCCAACGCCCTTCGACGCCAAGGCGCTTGATGCGGTCGTACTCACACACGCGCATCTTGACCATACGGGTTTCCTGCCTCGTGTCGTCAAAGAAGGATTTCAGAACAGAGTTTTCTGCACGCCAGCGACTTCAAAGCTGGCAGAGCTGATCCTACTCGACTCGGCAAAGATTCAGGAGTACGACGCCAAGTATGCCAACAAGAAAGGCTACTCGAAGCACAAGCCCGCGCTGCCGTTGTATGACGGCCAAGACGTTCAGCAAACGATAAAGCAGTTTCGAGAAACAGAGCGAGGCAAGTGGTTTTCGCCTGCGGAACCGATTTGGATGCGCTTTCACGACGCGGGCCATCTGCTGGGATCGAATATGATCGAAGTTGAAATCCGCGATCAAGATCCGCCGCTCAAACTCCTATTCTCGGGCGATGTCGGACGCTACGAAGGTCCGCTCTATCACGATCCCGCTCCACCGCCGGCTTGCGACTATTTAATTTGCGAAAGCACCTACGGGAACCGTGATCATCCCGAAGCCGATCTGTTGGAAGCGTTAGAAGAAGTCGTCAATCGTTCGATCGAGCGTGGCGGCGTCATGCTCATGGCGTCGTTCGCCATCGGCCGCGCACAACAGCTGATTTATCTGTTGCAGTTGCTGAAGAAGGATGACCGCATCCCCGATTTGCCGATCTATCTCGACAGTCCGATGTCATGCAACGCGACGACGATTTACAAGGAACACAACGATGATCATGACCTGAGCGAGGGCGAGCTGACTGATCGCCAAGTACTCGGTGGACCTAAGTTGCATCTCTGCCGTTCGGTGGACGAATCAAAGGGCCTTAACCATGTCGAAGGGCCAGCGATTATCATCTCGAGTAGCGGCATGATGACAGGTGGTCGGATTGTGCACCACCTTAAGCGACGCCTGCCCGACAAACGCACGACCGTAGTCCTCGGTGGTTTCATGGCGCTGGGCACGCGTGGCAGACAGATTCAGGACGGCGCCGAAACGATTCGCATGCACGGGATGGAAGTGCCTGTGAATGCGGCTGTTGAGAAAGTACCGGGACTCAGTGGCCATGCCGATCGGGCGGGACTTCTTCAATGGCTGCAAGACTTGCCTGCCCCACGAAAGGTCTTTCTCACTCACGGCGAACCAGATAGTGCCGAAGCACTTGCCGACGAGCTGACCGCCTCGCGCGAATGGGACGTCCATGTGCCTGACTTGGGTGAGACCCACGAGTTAACATAATCACCCGCAGCACGGTAACCAAGCGGAGCCACTTATGAAACCTCACGAAGTTAATCCCGCCTTGCCCAACGAGGCAAACCCGGAATTACCCGACGAGCAGGCGGTCGAGAAAAACCGTCGTGCTATCCTCGAATCCCATACCTATCGGCTGGCCGAGCTCGATATCGACTTCCTCGGTCGCGGCGAGCAACGGCCCGTGCGGATGCAGTTGGAACTGCAGAAGGTCGAAACCTCACTCCGCGAAAACAATATCCACTCGACCGTGGTAGTATTTGGCGGCACGCAGATTGTGCCCCACGACCAGGCGGAGTCGCGGCTTGCCGGCGCCAAACGCTTGCTTGCCCGCAATCCGGAAGATCCCCGAGCCCAGCGCAGTGTCGAACGCGCTGAAAGCGTGTTGGCAAAGACTCGCTTCTACGACGATGCCTTGGAGTTTGGCCGACTCGTTTCAGCGACGTGCCAGACCAATGGTCATTGTGATTTCGTCATCGCTACCGGCGGTGGCCCGGGAATCATGGAAGCTGCCAATCGTGGCGCATTCGAAATCGGGGCGAAGAGTATCGGCTTAAACATCGAGCTGCCCCACGAGCAGGAACCGAATCCTTACATCACTCCCGAGCTTTGTTTCCAATTCAGTTACTTCGCATTGCGGAAATTTCACTTTGTGCTGCGCGCCGCAGCCTTGGTCGTGTTTCCTGGCGGCTTTGGCACGCTCGACGAGTTGTTCAATACGCTCACTTTGCGACAAACCGATCGCATGCAGGACATCCCGATCATTCTTTACGGCGAGGAATACTGGACCAAATTGATTAACTTCAAAGGCCTGGCCGACGAAGGTGTGATCGCCGACGAACACCTCGATCTCATTAACTTCGCCGAAACCCCCGCCGAAGCTTGGAGCATCATTTCCGAGTTCCATTCCCTGAGTTGATCGCCAATCGATGAGCACTTTCGAACAACCTGTAGCGCTAGTCACGGGAGGTGCCGTCCGTGTGGGCAAGGCCATCGTCGAAGCTCTCGCCCAGCGCGGGCATGCGGTCGCGATTCACGTAAATCGCTCAACCGATGAGGCTGAGCAACTGGCGGGTGAACTCAACAATCGCGGCGCGTCGACCCTCGTCGTGCAGGCTGAACTACGCGATGAAGTGGCCACGCGAGGCATGATCGACCAGGTGTTCGATCACTTCGGTCGGTTGGATGTGATGGTCAACAGCGCAGCTATTTATTCGCCTCTGCCGCTGGAAGACGTAACCGGTGACGATGTAAAGGAGTACTTCGAGATTAATACGCTCGGTTCTTTCATCGGCTGTCAGCACGCCGGTTTGAAGATGGCCCAACAAGAGCGGGGCGGAGTGATCATCAACATCGGCGATTGGGCGGTCGCTCGTCCGTACACCGAGTACTCCGCCTACTTCCCTTCAAAAGGTGCGATTCCAACGATGACGCGCATGTTCGCCGTCGAACTGAGCCAGCGAAACCCACTGGTGCGAGTGAATGCGATCCTGCCGGGGCCGGTCATTTTTCCGCCCACGCTCACCGACCAGGAAAAAGAAGACATCATCGAGACCACACTGGTTAAGCACGCAGGCACGCCAGAAAATGTCGCTCATGCAGTGGTTTTCTTGGTCGAAAATGATTTCGTCACGGGTGCTTGCGTTCCGGTCGACGGAGGCCGTACGATCAGCAGTTAACACTTTACTGCATTGGATTTACGTTCTTCTTCGACTCGTTGAATCGGAACCCAGCAGCCCCCCCGAATGGCCACTCTTAACCATCCCAACTTGCAAGCAGGGCAAAGGGCCGCATAATAGGTAGCCAAACCATCTGCAGATGCTGCCAGGCAAACGGCAACCTCCCACCTGCTGTATCCCCCCGCAATTCCTTCCCGCGTTTAGGTTGCCCGGCACTTCGTCCGTTAAATGCTGCCTTCCCTAATCCGATCACCTTTCAGAACCTGAGTAATCTATGCTGAGTTCGATTCCCGGCGAAAAGTTTCTGTTCTCTACAATCACGTTGTGCTTGCTCTCCAATGGTGTGTTCGCACAAACGGAGAAGATCGCAGACAAAGAGGCTGCCGCAGCACCGCCGGCAATCTACGAACTTCCTTCCGAAATCAACGACTTCGATCAGCTGATCGCGTTCGTCGAAGAAATCGATGGCATGGAGCCATCAGAAGATAATCAAGTTGCGATGGAAGCTCATCATCGCAAAGCGGCGCGCACCATCGTTGCCGCAGCTCAGAAACTCTCCACGAAAGAACTGTCGGACGAGCATGCGATGGAGGTCGTCTTCCTCAGACTCCGCGGTCTGCAAATCTTGCAACGGCTCAGCGATCCGAAGGCCGGTGAGCGACTCTCCAAGGAAGTGGACAAGGCTCTTGCCGACGAGCGATCTGACGTGCAGGCGGTGGGAGTGAAGTTCATGATCGAGTCCGGCTTTCTGCAGTGGTCGGTCTGGAGCGACGAAGAAAAGAACGCATTGATCGATAAGGCGAGCAAGTATTTTTCTAGTCGCCCGGCCGAAGCCAACCATGTTGATACGATCATCAAGATGGTCGATTTCCTGGGTGAAGTGAATGGCCATGACGGGGCCAAACGTTTGATGTCGGACTTGATTCCACATTTCAAGAAAAGTGATGATCCACAGATTCAACAACTGCTCGTCGTGCTCGAAGGTGTCAATCGACGAGTGCAGTTACCGGGCAACGAAATCAAGCTTGAGGGCACGCTTCTGGATGGATCGAAACTTGATTGGCAGTCTTACCGAGGAAAAGTCGTGTTGGTTGATTTTTGGGCGACCTGGTGTGGCCCGTGCCGAGCCGAAGTGCCGAACATCTTGAAGATGTACGAAGCTTATCACGACAAAGGATTTGAAGTGCTGGGGATCAGCTTGGACGAGACCTCCGAACAAGCCGAGTCGTACATCAAAGACACAAACATTCCGTGGCCGACGATGTTTAGTAAGGCGGCCGCGGAGCGGGGCTGGCGGCATCCTATGGCAGTGCGGTACGGAGTTACGGGCATTCCGCTGGCGATCCTAGTGAACCGCGAGGGCAAAGTTGTTCACATGTTGGCCCGCGGTCCGTATTTGGAGCAGGAGCTACGACGCATGTTGGGCGAGCCGGTCGCGCGTGCGGGCGCTGCTGCCAGTTCGGAAATCCAGCGTGTCAACTTTTCGTTCAACGAATAGCTAGACAACTCACCAAGTTCCGGTGATCCTGTGAGCATGTCTTCTTCTCCAGGATCTAAGTCATCAGGCAAGATCATTCCCGAGCCCTACGAGGGCGTCTTTTCAGAACCTTGGTCGCTCAGCAAGCTTGGACGCGTCGCGGCAGTCTTTGGACCTGCCGCAATCGTCGCGTCGGTGGCGATCGGGGCAGGCGAGACGATCGTCGTCGTGCGTGCTGGTGCGTGGGCGGGATACGATCTGCTGTGGTTGGTACTGCTTAGTGTTATCGTAAAGGGTGTCTTCGTCACCTACTTGCTCGGCCGCTACACCGCAGTCAGTGGCGAGCCAATTAGCCAGCGCCTGGCGCAGGTTCCGGGCCCGCGAGGTTGGGTGCTGCTGATTCTCGTCGGACTCGAGATGGCCGCGACCGGTCCGTTGTGGGCGGCCGTTGCGCGGCCTTGCGGAGACCTGCTACATCACTTGCTATTCAGCAACCCGACAGCGCCCATCGATACGGCGCGGGAACTGTTCATCGAGCGCTGCTTAACGACCGTGTTCATTCTCGCGGCGGTGATACTCAGTTTGTGGCTCACCTATGAAAAGCTCGAAAAGCAGCAAGTGATAATCTGTGGCATCTTGGTTCTGGGTACGATCGTTGGAACTCTACTCGTCAAACCCGACTTCGCTGCCGCGCTTCAAGGGACCTTAGCTTTCGGTCAGATTCCAGAATTCCCCGCCTGGGCCCCCGAGGCATCGCGTGAACAGCGGGGACTCACCTTGGCAACAACGTTTGGCTACGTGGGCGGCAGTGTTCTTGGCTACATTGTGTACGCGAACTGGATCTCGCTGCATGGTTGGGGGCTAACCAGCCATCCGAACGCCGACGAGATTCGCCGACGAGCCGCCGCGGGTCGCCCTGCCGACTATCTACCCGACGATCCGGCGCTGGTCGCGCGAGTGCGTCAATCGCTCGCGCCGCTGAAGTGGGACGTCGGTTGCGGCGCGGTCGTGCTGTGGTTGGTTAGCACCTCGTTCATGATCGCCGGCGCTGCCGTGTTGTATCCGTTGCTTGAAAATGGCGAACTCAATGACGCGTTTGCTGGCTGGAATTTGCTAACCGACCAGGCCTACATTTGGCGCAATGTACACGAGTCGTTGATCTGGGTGTACTACGTCTGCGTGCTCGTTGCTCTGTGGGGAACACTACAGGCGTTTCCTGAGATCTACTCACGCGTGATCGCCGACTTCGGCGCCGCAATTCGCCCAGGTCGGCAGTGGTCTCAGTATCGCGTACAGCTTTGGGTTTCGCTATACATCATCGTAAGCTCATCGTTGGTGATCTGGAGCGACATGCAATTCGACACACTAACCCAAGTGGTTGCCTTTCTAACCACCAATCTGGCGGTGGCGCTGTCCATGCTCGCGGCAATCTACTTGAACTTTCAACTGCCGCCCGCCTATCGCACGCGATGGTGGATGCTGCTGGGCGGCATCCTCTCAGCTGTGGTGCTATTGGCTGTTTCGCTGACTAGCGGAATCGGCGTTTGGCAGAGCCTCTCCTCTTTGCGTTAGCCGGTGTACGGCGATCCGGATGGCGATGTTCGATGCCTTCGCGCACCGTAATGAGTTGCTAAAATAGCCGGACCTCCGGGAACTCATTCGACCACTCTCTCTAGCGCGGGAAACAGCGAACATGGCTGCCAAGAATCTGAACGTCTGCCTGATTGGTTACAAATTCATGGGCAAAGCTCACAGTCAGGCATGGCGGACGGTGGGCCGGTTTTTCGATCTCGATTTAGATCCCGTGATGAAGGTTGTCTGCGGTCGTGATGCGGAAGCGGTGGCGGCATTCGCCGACCGTTGGGGCTGGGAGTCTTCGTCGTCCGACTGGAACGCAGCAGTAACACGCGACGATGTCGACCTGGTGGATGTATCGACGCCAGGATATACCCATGCTGAAATCAGCATCGCGGCAGCTGAAGCCGGCAAGCACGTCTACTGCGAGAAACCGCTCACGTTCACCGTCGCTGATGGCAAACAGATGTTAGCCGCCGTTCGTCAGGCGGGCGTCAAGCACATGGTCAACTTTAACTACCGCCGCTGCCCGGCCGTGTCGCTCGCGAAGCAGATGATCGAATCCGGCGACATCGGTGAAATCAGGCATGTTCGCTGCACCTACTTGCAAGATTGGCTTGTCGATCCGGAGTTCCCAATGAACTGGCGACTTCGCAAGGATGCCGCCGGATCGGGTGCTCACGGGGACCTGGGGGCTCACAGTATCGATCTGGCGAGATTCCTGGCGGGTGAGATTTCCGAAGTTGTGGGCATGACCAAGACGTTCATCACCGAGCGGCCCGCCGAGGGCACCTCTGACGGCCTGACTGCCACAGCAGGCGAGGGCACCGAGCAGGTGACCGTCGACGATACGTCGATTTTTTTGGCGAAGTTTGCCAACGGGGCGACCGGCACGTTCGAGGCAACCCGTTTGGCACCGGGACGCAAAAACTACAACCGATTTGAGATCAATGGTAGCAAGGGCTCGCTGGTTTGGTGCTTTGAGGACCTGAACGCCCTAGAGTTCTACTCGACGAGTGACCCGGGCACACAGCAAGGTTTCCGTAGAATCCTCGCCACCGAGGGCGACCATCCCTACGTCAGCGCTTGGTGGCCGCCCGGGCACATGCTCGGCTACGAGCACGGCTTCTGCAATGCTGTCTATGACCTCACGCAGTCGATCGCCCACGACCAACCTTGCTCGCCTGATTTTCTTGATGGCGTGCGCTGCGTCGCCGTGCTCGAGGCGGTCGACCAATCGAACGAATCGGGTCGCTGGGCAGAAGTTGAATCAATCGAGTAACGCAGTGCCACCGCATGCGACTCGTCAATTCTTACCACAATCGCATAATTGGAATCACCCATGTCAAAGATTAATGCTGGAATCATCGGTACGGGCTTCATCGGACCCGCTCACGTCGAGGCACTACGCCGCTTGGGAAATGTCGAAGTCGCAGCGGTCGCGGAGCGCGATGCGGATCTTGCGGCGGCTAAAGCTAAAGAACTGTCGATCCCAAAATCTTACGGCGATTACAAAGCCTTACTCGCCGATCCAGACATCCAGGTCGTGCACAACTGTACGCCGAACCATTTGCACTTCGAAGTGAATCGCGACATCCTTGCCGCCGGCAAGCACGTCGTGTCGGAGAAGCCGCTAGCGATGAATTCCACGGAGTCGCGAGAACTCGTCAAACTGGCCGAGCAAGCAGGTGTAGTCCACGCAATTGATTTCAACTATCGGTACATGCCACTGGTGCAGCAGGCACGCCTGATGTGCCAACAGAACGACGATGTGGGTCGCGTGCTGGCTGTGCATGGTTCGTATCTGCAAGATTGGCTGCACCAAGATACCGACTGGAACTGGCGACTCGTGCCGGAACTCAGCGGTGAGTCACGAGCGGTCGCAGATATTGGCTCGCACTGGTGCGATCTGATTCAGTTCGTCACGGGGCTAAAGATTGTCCGCGTGATGGCCGATCTGGTCACGATCCACCCCATACGTAAGCGGCCCAAGGTTGAAGTCGAAACTTACGCAGGCAAAGTGCTCAAACCAGAAGACCTCGAAGATGTCGAGATCGGCACCGAAGACTACGCGTCGATCCTGTTGGAGTTTGACTCGGGCGCGCACGGTGTACTGACCGTAAACCAATGTGCTGCGGGTCGCAAGAATCGGCTCTACTACGAAATCGACGGTAGCAAGTCGGCCCTCTCTTGGGATCAAGAAAAACCCAACGAGTTGTGGATCGGCCGCCGCGACGGTCCGAATCAGACCATGCTGAAGGATCCCAGTCTGCTGTACGAAGAGGCCCAAGACTACGCCCACTATCCAGGTGGCCACAACGAAGCTTATCCCGACGGTCCGAAGAATCTGTTCCGCAATGTTTACGGCTTTCTGGCCGGCGACCGTCCCGGCGGCGACTTCGCCACGTTCGTCGATGGCCACAACGAAATCGCCATCTGCGACGCGGTACTCAAGAGCGGCAAGGAAAAGCAGTGGGTCGACGTGGAGTATTAGCGGTCTGCGATCAACTTGGCCAGCTTTCGGCCTGTTGTACTGAGTGGCAGTTCGGCCAATTCATCAGGTCTTGACCAGCGCATCGGCTGCGCTCCGCCAGATCGCACGCGTCCTGATTCGAACTGTGCGTCGTAGCAATCCAATGTGATCCGAAAACGCGTTACGCCGTGCTTGAGCGTTTTGAGCAAAGCGCCCGGTTTGATCGTGACGCCCGTCTGCTGTTTGACTTTGGTGATCAGTTCTTCGCGGACAAACAACGGGCCCTCGTTCTCCAGCGGAAACCGCGGAAAGTCCCACAAGCCTGCCCAGCGCTCGCCTTCGCCACACTGCCGGACGAGCACGTGGCCGTTTTTACGCACCACGACAGCTGCTTCGCTCACGTCGGTGAACTTCGTCTTCTTGGTCGACAGAGGAATCGCTTCCTGTGCGTTCGTCTGGCACGCCACACACAGCGACGCGACTGGGCACTTCTCGCACAACGGACCCGTTGGCTTGCAAACGAGCGAGCCGAGTTCCATCAGTGCCTGATTGAAGTTGGCGATGTCCTTGCGAGGCAGGACATCTTCCGCCGTCTGCCACAAGAGCTTCTGTCCCGCCGATCTTGTCGGATCGTCGCGATACCCGATCAAGCGAGCGAACAAGCGGATGGTGTTCGCTTCGAGAATCGGCGCGCGGGTATCGAAGGCGATCGAAACAATCGCGCCCGCCGTGTAACGGCCAATGCCCGGCAGCTTTTGCAGGGTCGCGACGTCGCCCGGAAATCGGCCCCCGTGCTCAGTCACGATCTCCTGTGCCGCCGCATGCAAGCCGCGCGCGCGACGGTAGTATCCCAGCCCCTCCCAAAGCCGCAGAACTTCCTGCTCGTCGGCTGCGGCAAGTCTCTTGACTGTTGGAAACGCCTTCATGAAACGTTGGAAGTACGGCTTGACCGTCTCGACCTGCGTTTGTTGCAGCATCACCTCGCTGACCCACACGCGATAGGGATTCGTCGAGCGCCGCCAAGGCAGGTCTCGCTTGTGCTTAGCGTACCAAGCGAGCAGACGACGACGAAAGGACTGCTTCCACTTGGAGTCCAGTGGCTCGGGCGCAGCGGTCATTGGTTCTCTTTGAGCGCCGCGACCAGATCGACGAGTGCCTGCTTGCCATCGCCGAAGAGCATCAGGCAGTTGTCGGCGGCGAACAAGGGGTTGGGGATGCCGGCGAAACCCGGGCTGAGGCTGCGCTTAATCATGATCACGGTCCGCGCCTCGTGGACGTTGAGAATCGGCATGCCCGCGATCGGGCTCGTCGGATCGGTGTTAGCCACGGGATTCACGACGTCGTTGGCTCCGATCACGATTGCCACATCGCACTGCGCGAACGTCGGGTTGATCTCGTCCATCTCTTTGAGCTGATCGTAGGGCACGTCGGCCTCAGCGAGCAGTACGTTCATGTGCCCGGGCATCCGGCCCGCGACGGGGTGGATCGCGTACTCGACCGACACGGCTTCCGCCTCCAGCAGATCGGCCAGCTCGCGCACCACGTGCTGTGCTTGCGCGACGGCCAAGCCGTAACCGGGCACCACGACCACTCGCTGCACGCCATCCAGCAGCATCGCGACTTCGTCGGCCGAGGTGCTCTTGATCTTGCCCTCGTAGACTTCGTCCGCCGAAGCGGAATCACCGCCAGGCTCCATTTTCCCAAACAGCACGTTGGGCAACGAGCGATTCATCGCTTTGCACATGATGTTGCATAAGATCAAACCGGATGCACCGACCAAGGAGCCAGCGATGATGAGCACGTTGTTATCGATCACGAATCCGGCTGCCGCGGCAGCCAGGCCGGAATAGCTGTTGAGCAGGGCGATCACCACGGGCATGTCGGCACCGCCAATCGGCGTGACGAGCAATACTCCGAGCACCAACGAAATGGCAACGACGAAAATATACTCGATGCCTGTCCCGTCCTGCATCGCCCAAGTCAGCAGCAGAGCCAACACTAGGAGCGTCGCGCAGACGATTTGCTGACTGTCGAAACTCCAAGGCTTTTTGAACTGTGGCAACTCGTGCAACTTGCCGGCGGCGATCAGCGATCCCGTGAAGGTGACCGACCCAATCAACCCGGTAAGCCCGGACGCTATTCCAGCCACAACGACATTCTCTGCTGGCGTCTCCTTTAGCAACTCCGCACCTGCGACCAGGACCGATGCGATGCCCCCGAATCCGTTGAACAACGCCACCAACTGCGGCATCTGCGTCATCTCAACCGTCCGCGCGAGCCATGTGCCGCCTGCGGTACCGACTGCGATGCCCACAATGATCAGTGACCAGCTCACGTCACGCGAAACGAGGGTGACGAGGACTGCGATGAACATTCCCAGAGCACCGAGCATGTTACCACGCACCGCAGTCCGCGGATGGGTCATACCCTTGATGCCCATAATGAAGAGAACCGCAGCGATCAAGTATCCCAGATTCGCGCCCGCGCTGCTGGTGGACACTTCTAAAGTTTCCGCCAACTCGCCAGCCTGCTCTACAGGTAATTCCTGAGCGAGCACGAGATTATGCAACAATTGATCGATCACTTGGTTCAACCCTTCTCCCTAAACATTTCCAGCATGCGATGCGTGACCAAGAAACCGCCAACCACGTTGAGCGTGGCAAACACAATCGCTAGGAAAGCTAAGAATCCACCAAAGATCCCCTCTCCGGCGATCAACGCGCCTACCAGAGTGATCCCGCTAATCGCGTTCGACCCGCTCATCAGCGGCGTGTGCAACGTGGGAGGCACCTTGGTGATAATTTCAAAGCCGACGAAGACGGCCAGGACGAATATTGTGAGTGCGGTGATGAGATCCATAATGGCTGAGGGGTCGGAGGGGAGCGGTCAGGGTTCAGGAGCTGCTAGGCTTCGCCGGCCAAGTGGTCGTCGGGCGGGGAGGTTTCGGGGAGTACTAGCGGACCCAGGTCGAGCATCTCGCGGAGACGGCCGTTCTGCACTTGACCGTCTTTCGCCGCCAGGGTGTCGCGGACGACTTCGTCATTGAGATCGATGTCGAGCTGGCCTTCTTTGGTCATCAACAGCAGAAAGGTCGCCAGATTCTTGGCGTACATTTGACTGGCATGCTGTGGTACTTCTGCAGGTAGGTTTGTTGGGCCGAGGATCGTCACGCCGTGCTCGACGGTTGTTTCGTCTGGTTTGCTGAGTTCACAGTTGCCGCCCCGCTCGGCCGCGAGATCGATGATCACCGAACCTAGGCGCATCCGCTCGACCGCGTCCTTGGTCACCAACAGCGGCGAGGGTCTACCCGGAATCGCCGCAGTCGTGATGCAAACGTCGCACTCAGCAATCACGTCGGCCAACTGCTGCTGTTGCATTTTCACTTGTTCTTCGCTGAGTTGCTTGGCATAGCCGCCCTTGTCCTCGGCATCGCCCGTGTCGAGGTTCAGTTCAACGAACTTGGCTCCGAGGCTTTCGATTTGTTCCTTCACTACGGCTCGGACGTCGTAAGCCTGCACGACCGCACCGAGCCGCCGCGCTGACGCGATCGCCTGCAGACCCGCAACACCCGCCCCAATCACGAGCACCTTCGCCGCGACCAACGTTCCCGCCGCCGTCATCAACATCGGGAACAACTTCGGTAAATGACCAGCCGCAAGTAATACCGCCTTATACCCCGCAATCGTCGCCATCGAAGAGAGCACATCCATGCTTTGCGCGCGCGTAATGCGAGGAATCATCTCCATGGCGAACAGGGTGACGTTGTGGTCGGCAAGTTCCTTGACCGCCTGCGGATTACCCAGGGGATCGCAGGATCCGATTACGACTTGGCCGGCTTTCAACAACTCGAGATCGCCTCTGCCCGCTTCCGAATTGGCCCCCAAGGAGCGCACCTGAAGGACGACATCGGCTTGTTGGAAAGCTTCTCGCCGGTCGTGGACGATCTCGACGTCTTTGGCCTGATATTCCGAGTCCGAAAAGCCAGCGGCCTCGCCAGCTCCTGCCTCCAGCAGCACGTGCCATCCTGCTTTGGTCAGCGACGGGACGACCGACGGGACCAAGGCGACCCGCCGTTCACCGGGGTAGGTTTCACGGACAACAGCGACTTTCATGTTCGGCTCTCAAGCGATGCTGCGACGCTGACAGGCCGAGACAACGGTCGTACGTAAGGCCTGAAATTCAATGGGCCGATTGTGGCACATTTTCAGTCGCCCCAAAAGGTGGGCAACCGGCCAACCGATGAATCTTGCCGAATTCCGCTTTGATAACTGCGAATGTAAGCGGTCTGCGAAGAAAAGAGCTACAACGCAAAGCCGCGCCATTGACTGATGACTTGCGTCCCAGTGAAGTCCCTCGGCATCCCGACGGGAGTAGTAATCACTCGTCCGACGATCCCGACGCGATCACCTGTGCGATATCCGCCATCACTGACCAGTACCGGAATTGTCGGCGCCGTCTCGCCAAGCTGCATCCAGCAAAGCGTCCCCGCGTCCGTATTCTCAGTCCGCTGAACCTGACCGACAAAGACGATTCCGGCGGTCGGTCGTTTGTCGTACTCCCACCAGCGGCTGGCAATGTGGGCTAGATCCTCACGGGCACTACCAGCGCTGAGCAAGTCTTGCATGAGCGCGGTCGCCGTACGTGTCTGAGCACTCACCGATGGCGCAAGTCCTGGTTGTTGGACGAAATCGAAGTGCTCAGCCAATTGGCAGATCTTCATGTACGCCTGGCCCTTCCGCTTAACCGAACCTTGCGACGTCATCTCACTGCCAACGAACTCAGGCACTGCCTGCGTCGCCGTGTCCACCAATGCAAGAAACTCACTCGCCGTAATCCTTGGCGGTGGCAAAGGTCGCGTCGCGGATGCCAGCTGAACGGAAGAGTCCTGCTTGATCTCCTCCGGCAACGAGTCAGACCCAGCCTGCTTTGTCAGCAGCTGTTCGATTGAGGCATCCGTGCCGGCCTCGGCGGTTTCGACTTGATCGGTTGCCTGACGGAAACTTGCCGGCAGCATAGTGGTCGGAAGGACGCGACTTAATCCGAGGTGGTCTCCCTGTTCGCCTTGCAGCCAAAGCAGCCCGTACAAACCCAACACGCTGCCCACGATCGGCCCCACGACAAACGCGGCGATTTTGGGGAACCCTCGGCCGACCGTGCGACGACCTTGTGCCTTCGTGTTCTTCGACTCGACGACGTCGATCGACGAAGTAGTGCTCGTCGAAGTTGAAGTCGTCGTCGACTCGGGCGACGGCGAAGTTTCTTCTGTTGCGGCACTCACGGCCGAGGCGGCAAAGTCGGCCAGAGTTTTAACTGGCTGGTTGGCTGATGGGGTTGCGGATACTGTCGGGTGTGGCGTGATAGCGTCTGGGCGCAGTTCCGGTGCTGCAACCTCGAACTCGTCTGGCACGAACGATTGAGCAGCAGGCGGTGGATCGAGTT
>JANQQA010000156.1 GCA_028285205.1 Bythopirellula sp.
GCAGGATGTGGTTGCCACGGCGGTTTTGCGTGCTTACTTCCTAGAAGGCCGTGATATTGGACGACTTGAGGTCCTCGCTGATATTGCCAGCGAGCACGGATTGGATCGTGAGTCCACGCTGTCATGGTTGCAGACCGATGCTGGCCAACGGCAAGTCCAAGAAGGTATCGACATGGGGCGGAACCTTGGCATTTCAGGGGTACCTTCGGTTGTCGCCGATGGAGACGTGCTGTTTTCAGGTGCGCAGGATCCAAGAACGATCGCTGCACTCCTGGGTAATTCACTTGGAAAGAAACAATGAACACGCCGTCCGATCCATCAAGCAAACCGCCCAAAGCCGTGATCATTGGCGGGTCTCTTGGTGGTCTCTTTGCTGGCACAATGCTCAGGACTATTGGCTGGGACGTAGATATCTACGAAAGAAGCAAGCACGATCTGGACAGTCGTGGTGGAGGTATCGTACTGCAACCTGACGTTGTGCAGGTCTTGCGCCGGATTCAAGTCAATATCAACCAGCTTGATCTCGGAGTCGAGTCGCATAATCGCATCGTTCTCAACCAGGACGGAACAACGCGAAGCAACGAAACCGCTCCACAGGTTCAGACTTCCTGGTCGCTCATCTACAGCAGTTTGCAAAGCGTCTTCGATGACGAGAACTACCATCGCGGAAAGCGCTTCGTCGGCGTCAATCAGGACACTGGTGCGAAGACGGTGACCGCGCACTTCGAAGATGGAACAAGCGATAGTGGGGACCTGCTGATCGGGGCTGATGGGGGTGGTTCGTCCGTTCGGTCTTTGCTCTGGTCTGACTCGGAACCAACCTATGCTGGCTACCTAGCTTGGAGAGGTCTCGTACCTGAAAAAGAGATGTCGGAAGTGTCTCGCGATGTTCTCCACGGGCACTTCGGCTTTGCCAACGGCGATCAGTCGCACATGCTGGGTTACCTGGTGCCTGGCGATGGCAACGATACTCGCGAGGGCCAGCGCTACTACAACTGGGTTTGGTATCGCACGGCCAGTCGTGAACAGTTAACCGAAATCATGACGGATCGCAATGGGCGTGAGCGGGGCTATTCGATGCCCGAGGGACTACTCGCACCACGGTGGCAAGAGCATGTATACAACGAAGCGACGGAAATTCTTCCCCGGCCATTCACCGAGATCGTACACGCGACATCGGCGCCCTTTGCACAGGCGATACGAGATTTGACCGTAACAAAGATGGTCCAAGGTAGAGTGATTCTACTGGGTGATTCTGCTTTCATTCCCCGCCCTCACACGGCAGCAAGTACCTCGAAGGCCGCAGCCAACGCAATTGCACTCGCCGACGAACTCAGTGGCGTAAATGGCATCGAAATTGATGAGGCACTGCGTCGCTGGGAAAAACCGCAACTCGAACTGGGGCAATACCTGCACACTCAGGGAGTCCGGTCGGGAAACTATCTCATGTTCCATCGAGTGACTCCCAGCTGACTGGGTATCCCACTTCTGCGTTTGTTAGAAAAATCCCTTGGCGACTGTAAGGGAGCGCTTTCTGCTCAGTATTCCGGTGTGAACACAGCATCAGACGAGCATTTCTGGCTCGAGTGCTGTTCTTTTTCAAACGAAAGCTGGAGCAGAGCCATGTCAAAAACGTCTCAAATACTCGTACTCGGCGCTACAGGACAGGTTGGTGGAGCGGCGCTTGATTTCTTGGCGGATAAGTCCGGAATCGACGTCTTCGGTGCCACACGAGACCTTGGGAAGAAGCCTTTCATTGAAGCGAGAGGTGCTGTCGCCAGAAAAC
>JANQQA010000158.1 GCA_028285205.1 Bythopirellula sp.
CAGATGAAACAGTCGTTCAGCGAGTCGCTGAAGGCACCCGTCGGGCCGCAAGGCTTTGGCATGGACGACGCAGCGCTCAGCACCACCGCGACGGCACCATGCGTGATCTCCGACGAGTGGCCGTTGTTCTGCACCGTCGCGGTGGTGCTGAGCGCTGCGTCGTCCATGCCAAAGCCTTGCGGCCCGACGGGTGCCTTCAGCGACTCGCTGAACGACTGTTTCATCTGTGACAGGGCGACCCGATCCTGCGGTCGCTTTGGACCGGCGAGGCTAGGCTCGACCGTCGAGATATCGAGTTCGACAACCTTGGTGAACGTCGGCGCCGGAGCGTCGTCGGTGCGGAACAGACCTTGCTCCTTGGTGTAGCGTTCAACCAACTGCACCTCTTCGTCGGTCCGTCCGGTGCGGCGGAGGTAGGCGAGCGTTTCGACGTCGATTGGGAAGAAGCCCATCGTCGCGCCGTACTCGGGCGACATGTTGGCGATCGTCGCGCGATCGGCCAACGACATCGTCGAGACGCCCTCGCCGAAGAACTCGACGAACTTGCCGACGACCTTCTCCTTCCGCAGAATTTCAGTCACGGTGAGCACCAGGTCGGTCGCGGTCGCGCCGGGTGGCAGCTTGCCGGTCAGCTTCATACCGACGACCTCGGGCATCAACATGTAAATCGGTTGGCCCAGCATCACACCTTCGGCTTCGATGCCGCCGACGCCCCAGCCGACGACTCCCAGGCCATCGATCATCGTCGTATGGCTATCGGTGCCGACCAGCGAATCGGGGATCGCCACCTTGCCGGCGTGATCGTCACGCAAGAAGACGCACTTGGCTAGGTATTCGAGATTCACCTGATGCACAATGCCTGTGCCCGGCGGCACAACACGGAAGTTGTCGAAGGCATCTTGGCCCCAGCGCAGAAACTCGTAGCGTTCCTTGTTGCGGCTAAATTCCAGTTCGATGTTCAGATCCAGCGCCGCGTCGCTGGCGAAGTGATCGACCTGCACCGAGTGATCGATCACCAGGTCGGCGGGGACCAACGGGTTGATCTTGTTCGGATCGCCGCCCAGCCGTTGCATCGCCGAACGCATCGCCGCCAAATCGACGACCGCCGGCACACCGGTGAAATCTTGCAGCACGACCCGCGCGGGCTTGAACGGCACTTCGACCGCAGCGGTGCCCTTCGAGTCGGCCCAAGCCGCGAGCGCCTTCACATCGTCTTCGGTCACGACGTAGCCGTCGCAGTTGCGGAGGCACGATTCGAGCAGCACGCGAATCGAGAAGGGCAGCTGCGCGATCGTCGTCAGTCCGGCAGCTTCGAGCGTCGACAACCGATAGATGCCAGCGTCGCCGCTGCCGGTATCGAAGGTGTCGCGGGCGGAGAACGGATCGGTCTTGAGCTGAGGGGGAGCCATGTTTGCGTCCTTCGTTTGAATTCTCTAATTCCGAGCCGCGGCCGTCATGAAGCCCAACCGCATGCGCGTGTAAACGCTCCCTGACGGTCGCGGCTCGGTGGATTTGCTATGCAGGCCACATTTTAGCCCGTTTGAGGTCACTTGTCTGGGGGTGTCCAGGCAAGTTGAACGGTGATACCGCCGACGTCAGGCGAGCGGTTTTCCCTCGCTGCAACAAAGTCGATCGTGCAGCTCGACGAGCGGTTCGATTTGAGACTGAATCTCGGTCGCGCCGAGCACCTCGACGAGTTCGCACGTGGCGTAGTTGGCGATGCCACGGCCGTAAGTTTGTTCCCAGTCACGCATCGACTGTTCTTGCGACGCGTCTGCCCACGGGAACCGCACCGGCGGAGCTTGCAGTCCGCAGCGCCAAAACTTCGGCGTCAGCCGCGCGCGGAAACACTCCTGCACCTGGCACAGCTTCACGTACAGCGGATCGCTGCCGAGGTCTTCCAACAAGTGTTGAGTTTCCTCCGATAGCGGATCGAATTCCCGACTGGTCACCAAGCAGCGATAACCGGCCGCCGTCCGATACAGCCGCAAACCCAAACCGGGTGACTCGGCAACGAACTGGGAGACGCGCGTCGGGATGTCCTCTTCTTCGTCTTCGCCAAGCATCTCGCCGGCAATCTCCGGCGATCCCAGCAAGCCGCCTAACAGTCCCATCAACGGTTTCAGAGGATTGGAATCCGACGCGTCATCGTCCGGTTCGTCGATATCGGCGAAGAGAATGCGTGCGGTGTTTAGCACCAAAGAACCGTAAGCGTTGCGCGAGATCAACGCGTAGGGATCCGCGTCGTCACCAAACTCCTCGACGATTTCCTCGCGCACCGGTCGGTCGGAATAGAGGTAGCCGCCGGGAAAGCCCGGAAACTCACCGCGACGCAACGCTTCGGCCGTCTGCTGCGCGAGCTTATGCGCGTTGGCCTTCGCGTCGGCCAGGTTCTCGTTGGACGCACCAAACCGCTCGGCCTTCCAGCGCTGCCCTACGGAGGCGACCTCTTCAGTGGCTTTGGCCCAGTACTTGTAGAATTTCATCTGCTTTGCTCATTGCACGTCACGGCGTCCCAACCTCGTGGCAGCATTTTAATCTGGGACGGCTCATCTGTCTGCCGCGCTACGTCGCACGTTGCCGCCCGCTGGTCGCCTTGCTCCACGACTCAGCTGAAAGTAGACTCTACGACACCTTTTCTTACTACGACGGTAAACTCTCTATGGCAAATTCTACACCGTCTGACGACCCTTATCTCATCGACGACAGCCAGATTGCCGATCCGCCGACAAGTTGGCTGGAGCGGCTCAAGCACGTTGGTCCGGGGCTGATTCTCTCGGCGTCGGTCGTGGGCTCCGGCGAGTTGGTCGCGACGACCACTTTGGGCGCGACTGCCGGTTTCGCCACGCTGTGGATCATTCTGCTCAGCTGCACGGTGAAGGTCGCGATTCAGTTGGAGTTCGGCCGATACACAATTCAAAGTGGCGAGACCTGCATGGCGGCGATGAACCGGCTCCCAGGCGGACGGTGGGGCAAAGCCCATTGGTCGATCTGGATCGTGATGCTGCTGCAGCCGATCAAGATACTGCAGATGGGCGGCATCATGGGCGGGCTCGCGATGGTGATGAACATCTGGTTCCCGGCGGTCTCGATTCCCGTTTGGTGCTGGACGTCGGCCATCGTGGTCGCGGGATTGGTGGCCGTGCGGAAGTACTGGTTCGTCGAGCGCGTGTGCTTCGTCTTCCTTGGTTTGTTCACGCTCCTAACCATCGCATCGGTCGCGCTGCTGCAATGGACCGAGTTCGCCATCGAGTGGGAACAAATCGCTTCGGGCCTGCGCGGCACGATACCCGCGGGCGCGATCGTGTTCATCATCGGTACGTTCGGCCTGACCGGCGTCGGTGGTGACGAGATTCTGCATTACAACTATTGGCTAATCGAAAAGGGCTACGCGGCTCGCAGCGGCCCGTGTGACCCCGACAGCGCCGAGTGGCAAGAGCGCGCCCGCGGGTGGATCGGCGTGATGTATCTCGATGCGATCCTGTCGATGTGCGCTTACACGTTGGTGACCGCCTCATTCTATCTGTTGGGAGCCGCGATCTTGCACTCGCGCGGCGAAGTGCCGAAGGGATACGCACTGATCGAGACCCTGTCGACCATCTATACCGAGTCGTTTGGGACGTGGGGCAAGAGCATGTTCCTCTGTGGCGCGTTTGTCGTGCTGTTCTCCTCATTGTTTGCGGCTCTGGCCGCTTGGGTACGGATGTACGCCGACGCGTTCGGGCAGATGGGATTCATGGATTTTCATGACGTGCCGACTCGCCGGCGGGTGATCACGTTCTTGTCGTGTTTCATCCCCGCTTGTTGGGCAAGTGCATTTGTGTTCGTCGAGCAGCCGGTGATCATGGTCATCGCCGGTGGCGTGGCGACCTCGATGATCTTGTTGTTGGTGGTGTACGCGGCCGTTTACTTTCGTTATCGGTCCACGCTACCGGCGTTGCGTCCGGGCGTGATCTACGACATCGCCTTTTGGATTAGCACCTTGGCAATCGTCGCGGTGGCGGTCTACGGCGTGTGCGACAAGCTCGGCTGGCTGCCAGAGTGAGTGCGCACTTACTGAGGATCAGTGCTTCGCCAGAATCTCTTGCCGGTACCGACGCATCACGTCGTTACGTTGCAGCAAACCGATGAGCCGCCGTTGCGGACCGACGCCGACTTCCACCGGCAGGGTCTCCACGTCTTGCGTGCCAAAATCGCGGAGGGCTTCGATCAGATTCTCCGCTGGAGATACCGAAATCGGAGAGCGCATGGCGATGTCTTCCGCGTTTACCAAGTGCGGCGATATATCGCTATCGAGCACGCGGTGGAGGTCGCTGGGGCGGATGATGCCGATCAGCTTGCCATCGCACATCACCGGCAGGCTCTCGATGTGTGGATTCTCGCGCGCGACGCGCACAATCTCGTGGACGTTCGCGTCGTGTGTCACCGACGGAAAACCGCGGATCATCACGTCGCGGACCATGATGTGATCCAGCCGGTGCAAGTCGTGCCCACGCGCGATCGAACCGCCGCGCCGGCTGAGTTTCTTGTAGTAGATGCTCTCGGGCTCGATGGAGCGCGAAATCAAACTCGCTACGCCGGCGGCCGCCATGATGGGCAGGATCACCTGATAATTGTCAGTCATCTCGTAGACAATCAGAATCGCGCTGAGCACGCCGTGCGTCGTCCCCGCGACGACCGCCCCCATGCCGACGATGGCGTAGACGCCGGGCGAATTGCTATACGCGGGAAACCAGATGTTCGCTAGCAATCCCACGCATGCGCCGAGCGTCGCGCCCAGGTAAAGTGAGGGCGCGAACACGCCGCCCGAGCCGCCGCCGGCCAACGTAAGGCTAGTCATCAGTGGTTTGAGCAGCACCAATGGCAACAACCACCACAGCTCCGACCACAACTGCGAACCGGAAACCATTACCGTTTTGGAAGCCGCTTGCGAGGTGAATTTACCCGACTGTTCACGCGTCGTCTCGGCCAACGATTCGGACTCTTCGGCCTTCCTCGGGGTATCGAGGTGCAGGGCATGATCGACGACTCCGTAGCCCACTCCCATCAGCGGCGGAATGCGAGGATGCTCCGCAGCGATGTGCTCCTTCGTCGCGTCCGACAACTGCGGGGGCGCGATCGGATAGAGCATTCCGGCCAGTCCCACCAACGCACCCAAAAGCAGCGCGCGGTGCCACCAGCTGGGCAACCACTTCTCGGTCAGGTCTTCGGTCCGATAGAGCACTTTGATGAAGCCCGCCGCCGCCAAACCGGCCAACAGCCCAAGCACGAGATACGAGGGCAACTGTTGCCAGGCGCCAGCAAAGTCGTAATACAATTGCTGAAAAGCGGGTTCGCGGCGATGCTCGCCGATGTGTTCCTGCACGACATTCGCCAGCACACTGGCGATGACGATCGGCGTCAGGCTTTCGACGGCAAAGCTGCCCAGGATGATCTCACTGGCGAACATCACTCCGGCCAGCGGCGCGTTGAAGGTCGCGCTAATGCCAGCGGCAGCTCCAGCCGCAACCAGCACCTTCACACTGCGCGGCGGCAGATTCAGCCACTGCCCCGCTGTGCTCCCCAACGCCGAGCCAATTTGCACGATTGGACCTTCGCGACCGATCGACCCGCCCGTACCAATACAGAATCCGCTTGCCAGAATCTTCACCAGCGCCACGTGGGGCCGAACGACGCCATCGTGACGGGCCACGGCGGTGATCACTTCCGGGACGCCGTGCCCCTGGGCTTCCGGCGCGTAGCGCCGCGTGAACCACGAAACCGCCAGCAGACCGAACGCGGGGATCACGATCAGTGTCAGCAACCATACACGGTTGTCCGCCGCCAACGAAAGCGCGGCTTCGACAGTGTTGGACGAGACCAGCTCAATCAGCCAAGTGAAGATTACGGCACCCACACCGGCCAGCAGCCCGACCATGCCCGCGATGGTCACCGTCAGCGTCGAACCCGAAATCTTGGTCCGCTTCAGTAGCGACGCCGACAGGCTTTCCGGTTTACCCGACCGCGACGTGACGGTTGAACCAGCGGACGACTTGCCAGTCTTGGATGATGAGTCGGAGGGCAACTTGGATCGGCAAAGGGAAGGTTTTCGTGCGGCAGAGAGTCGTCGTGTAGCTAAGCCCGCATGCAACCGGAGACTTCCGTTGATCAGCTTGAGCCACTCCGACCGGAGTAGCCCCCGCCCACCGAACGCTACAGAACGAGGCGATTCTGGCCAGCGTACTCGGAAAACCGACAAATTGCCAGCGGGAGAGCCCCATCGCCAACTTCCGCCCGACTCACTAAAATAGGTCGCTTTCCTGACACTGCCCCCCACCTATCCTTCCCACTTCGCAGGACATGCTTCAGCTTGAAAGACCCAGCCAAATGAACCAACGGGCCTACAACTTCGCCGCCGGACCGGCCGCCCTACCTGAGCCCGTATTGGCTCAAGCCCAAGAAGAAATGCTGGCTCTGCCCGGCGCGGGGGCCTCGGTGATGGAGATTTCCCACCGCAGCGCGCAGTTCAAGGAAATCATCGGCGCCGCTGAAGCGAACATCCGCCAGCTGCTGGCCGTGCCCGACGATTACTCGGTCCTCTTCCTGCAAGGCGGCGGACGGCTGCAGTTTTCGATGATTCCGATGAACTTGTTGGGCGAGCAGCACAACAGTGCCGATTACATTTTGACGGGTTCCTGGGGAAAGCACGCAGCAAAGGAAGCTGCTAAACACGGCGACGTGCTAATCGGCTGGGATGGAAGTAAGACCAACTTCTCGAAAACGCCAACCGATGACGAGCTCGATCTCAGCCCTAATTCGGGCTACGTCTACTACGTCTGCAACGAAACGATCGAAGGCGTCCAATTTCCCACCGAGCCGAACATCAAGAATTCCACACTTGTCTGCGACGCCTCCAGCGATTTCATGCATAAGCCGCTCGACATTAGCAAATACGGGCTGATCTATGCCTGTGCTCAGAAGAACATCGGCCCGGCGGGCGTGACGGTCGTGGTCATGCGGAACGACTTGCTGGAGCGATCCAGCGATGAGTTGCCGATCTACATGAACTACAAAGCCCATGCCGATGCGGGCTCGCTGATGAACACGGCACCCACGTTCGCGATCTACATCGTCCGCCTGGTGACCGACTGGCTGCTCAACGAAATCGGCGGCCTCGACAAGATGTACGAAATCAACCAGTCGAAGGCCAAGA
>JANQQA010000165.1 GCA_028285205.1 Bythopirellula sp.
AGTAAAGGAAATCGCAATACGGCTCGGTGAAACAGAGAAGGCGGTTGAAGCGACTTTGTATCGGGCGCGCCGAGAGTTTCGGCGCATGTACGAGGTTTCGGAGTCGGAAGAGGCAGTGGCTATGCGTCCCGTCGGAAAGAATGGTAATCCTGCCGGGAGTCCAGGTTCAACGGCTTTTTCTTGGCAGCAAACGAGCATCGAATTGCCAGGAAAATAGGTCGCAATTAACAAAGGCCCAATCGTTGGGAAAACCGCCCCATGGCTAACCGTCCTGATCAACACGACAGACAGGAAGAGTCTCAGCTTGAGCAACTGCTCAAGACGAGCTATGGCAACACGCCGCCTTCTGATGAATTTCAAGCGACTTTGCTCGACCAACTCGATGAAGAGTATCAGCGGACTTATCTATCCTCTGCAGCTGCCGGGAAGCTTGACGCTCAGCCTGGCTCTCAACGGCAAAACAACCGACCGCGTCGATTGATTGGGTTGCGGTTGGCAGTATCGATGGCAGTTGCGGCTTCGTTGCTGCTGATAGTGACATTGTGGAATAGCCAAAACGCCTTCGGCTGGGCCGCGATGCTGCGTGCTTTGGAAAATTGCGGCTGGGTACAGGCGGATGCGGAGAGCGCTGGCTTGAGTGGTTGGGTGTCGTCGCAACGCGGCGTGCTGGCCATTCGGAGCGGCGAGAAAGTGGCGTATTTCGACCACAGTGCGCAAACGTCGGCACAGTATTCTGCTGATAAGCAAGTCATCGATCAGCAAACGATGGCAGCGAATTCAGGCTCCCTTGACGTTGGAAAGCAGCTCCTATCATGGCTGCTTGCAGACGTGACAGGCTCCGCTTCTGAGCAGCGACTAAGCTACGAAGTTCTCTCCGAGTCGTGGCGACGAGTCGGTGAAAATGATCAAGATGTCGAATTGCTCGTCACCTTGCGCAGCTCTGACGCACAGCGCAACACATACAAGATACGGGCGATCCTCAATGCTGAGACGCAATTGCCCACATCGGTCGAGTTGCTGTCGCGAGAGCAAGGCGAGTCGAAAAAGGTGCTAGTGCTGGAGTATCCCAGCGAAGGTCCAAGCTCAATTTATGCGTTGGGTGTACCGCGCGAGACCGAGGTGGTCGCCTCGCCGTCCACCGTTGGCGAAGAGCTCCGCGTAGCTCGCGACACAGAATCGGCCCGGGTGTTCGGCACGGGCGCTCCTGCGACGCAGGAGCGAGAAGTTGCTCGCTTGGCTGTCCGGCCCGCCTTGGACGCTCGAGAAGTCAATGAATCCAGTGAACAGCTCGCCAACGGAAAACTCGACACCCAGGTGGGCGTTGAAAAGAAGACAGACGATCTGGAGGCTGACTTGCTCGCCGCTCCGAAGAAGCAAGCGATCGACAACCAGAATCTCGGTCTAGCCAAAGAGTTCGTGAAGCCGGCGACCGGAGACCGTGTTGTGGCCGACGAAATCGTCACGCCCCAGCCTGAGGCTCCGCTGACCGCAGAATCTAGTGAGGATCAGCCACCAGCGGAGCGGCTAGCCGCCGCGACACCGACGCAGACGGACGCGTTGCCTCAAGTCGATTTTACCAAGCCGGCTTTGTCCTTAGCGGCAGTGGTCGAGCAGCTCAACAACCAACTCGCCGATCACTGGGAGCAGCAGGGTATCACTGTTGCTGAGCCAGCCACCGATACCGAGTTCTTACGGCGCGTCTATCTCGACCTAACAGGGCGGATTCCGGTGCCGTTTGAAGTGTACGAATATCTGGAGGCCGATCCCCAGACGCGACGCGAGCAACTTGTCGACCAGTTGCTGGAAAGTCGCGATCACGCAACGCACTTGGCGACCGTCTGGCGCAAGTTGTTGCTCCCCGATGCGGTGGATACAAACATCTACGGTGGCACTGGCAAGTTTGACGAGTGGCTCGCGGATCGATTTGAACAGAATTTGCCTTACGATGAATTGGTTGAGCAGTTGCTGCTAGCGGAAGGCCGCGTGAGCGACTCTGGGCCGATCTTGTTCTACGCCGCGTTGAAGCTCAACCCCGAGGAGCTGGCTGCGAAGACCGCTCGCACATTCCTCGGCATGCGGATGGAATGTGCTCAGTGTCATGATCATCCGTTCGACGATTCGATTTCCCAAGATGACTTCTGGGGCTTCGCGGCGCATTTCGCGCAGATTTCTCGACCGAAGGGCAAGATCGAAATGACGTCGTCGGTACTCCGCGTGCGCGACAACGACCGCGGCGAGGTGATGATGCCCGACACCGAAGACGTCGTGCCACCACAACTGCCTTATGACATTGCGATTCGAACTGACCAGACAGCGGAAGGCGACCAGAAGTCGCGCCGGCAACAATTGGTCGAGTGGCTCACCACCAAGCAAAACAGCCGCTTTGCCCGCGCGACCGTCAATCGCGTCTGGCAGCACTTGTTTGGACTCGGACTGGTTGAACCCGCCGACGACATGCGGGCAGACAATATGCCAACATGTCCAGAAGTGCTGGACAATCTGAGTCACGACTTTGCCGCCCACGACTACGATCTGCGTCGATTATTGCGAACACTGGTCTTGAGCGACGCCTATCAGCTCTCGAGTCGTGCCAAGGCGGACGAGCCATCCCAGTCGCTTGAGTTTGCTCGTATGAACATCAAGAGCTTTACGGCTGATCAACTCTACGACTGCATCAATGTTGCGACCGAACCTTCCTTGGGCGGCGGACAAGAAGGCGACGGGGGCTCGCTGGTGCGTTTTGGCAATGCCGCACGACAAGCGTTTATCCAGCAATTCAAAGCTCCTCCTGGACAGCGGACCGACTATCAAGCGGGGATTCCTCAAGCTCTCACGTTGATGCACGGACAGCTCGTCCACGGGGCGACCGATTTGGCTACTAGTGGGTTGCTGAAGGGGATCAACGCACCGTTCTACAGCGGCGACGATGAGCGCATCGAGACGCTATTCCTGGCGACCCTCTCGCGATTCCCGGACGAGTCAGAACTGGAGGCGATGTTGAACCACGTCAAGGCTGCAGAAGACGATGAAGGGCGTTTGCGCGCGTTTGGAGACGTCCTGTGGGCGTTGCTCAACAGCGCGGAGTTCACTTTTATCCATTAACTGACGTTTCGGTCGGCAAGATTAACAACGAACCAACGAAACGAACGAGAAGGATTCCACACACCACGAATTCTTCTTCCCAACGCTTCCAGGGAGATCAGCATGGCTAATCTAAACAGTATCGATCGCCGACGTTGGCTACAGTCCGCCGGGATGGGAATCTTGGGCGTGAGCATGAGTGGTTGGCTGCCGGCCCTCGCTGAGCAGCTCGCTGCCGATCCCAGACGCCGACGTCACTGCATTCTACTGTGGATGAGCGGCGGGCCCAGTCAGACCGACACGTTCGACATGAAGCCCGATCATGAGAATGGTGGCGAATTCAAAGAAATCTCTACCAGCGTCCCGGGCATACGATTCAGCGAACATTTGCCACAGTTGGCTCAGCACGCCGATCAACTGGCAATCATCCGTAGCCTCAGCACCAAAGAGGGCGACCACGGCCGAGGAACGCATCTGATGCGAACCGGTCAGCCACCGATGGGCACCGTTCGCTACCCAGCGATTGGTGCGGCCCTGGCCAAGGAACTTGCGAACCCTGAGATCAAACTTCCCCCCTACGTGAGCGTTGCCCCCTTCCGCGGCATCAACAACGAAGCTTTCGGTCCTGGATTCCTGGGTCCGAAGTACGCACCGCTGGTAGTCGGTGCGACCGGCATGGGCGCCCAGGCAGCTAATCAGGGCAATCAGAACGAAGACTTTGCCGAGCTGAAAGTCGATGCCCTACAGCCGCCCGAGGGTGTGACGGCAGCGCAGATGAGCCAGCGGTTAGAGCTGTGGAAGACTCTTGAGAATCGGTTCCTGGAGCAACACCCCAACGCAACGATCCGCGCCCATCAGTCGGTTTACGACAATTCACTGCAGATGATCGAGAGCGACGCGTCCGACGCGTTCGATTTGTCGCAAGAAGCCGACGTCGTGCGTGAAGCCTACGGCAAGGGCATGTTCGGGCAGGGCTGCCTGTTGGCCAGACGGTTGGTTGAGCGTGGCGTCCCCTTCGTGGAAGTGTCGCTTAATAATGTATCTGGCGGCGGCTTGGGTTGGGACACGCATGCAAACAACTTCGAGACCGTCAAAAATCTGTCCGCCGAACTCGATGCCGGATGGGCCACACTGATGACTGAGCTGAAAGACCGCGGATTGCTAGAATCGACCACGATTATCTGGATGGGCGAATTCGGCCGCACGCCGAAGATCAACGGCGCCGCCGGTCGCGATCACTTCCCGCAGGCCTGGTCATGCGTCCTCGCGGGGGGAGGCATCGCCGGGGGACAGGTTTACGGAAAAACGAGTGCCGATGGCACTCACGTTGAGGAAGACAAAACCGAGGTGGGCGAAGTCTTGGCGACCCTTTGCGCCGCGCTGGGCGTCCCACCAGAGACACAGAACATGTCGAATGTGGGGCGACCGATTTCGCTCGTCGAAGAATATCCAATCGACCGGCTGCTCGCCTAGTCAAACCCATCCTAACGACCCTGCAACTTCCCATGCCAACACCCTCCCCGCTTCTGTTGTGTTCGCCTCAGCCTGCGCGTCGGACAGCGTTGCAAATCGGACCACAGGTGTTTGCGAGTCTGCTCGTGCTGACCGTCGCCACGCTGCCGAGTTTTGCGCAGACCGACCGCGACTCGTATCTCAGTACCGACCCGCTCGCCGAAGCAGAAGTTCAACCCGTGCGTCCAACACGCGGACCGGACTACTCGGAACGCAACCCGCAGATGATGTACCGACCGATGGCCGAGGATCCGCTGTCGTTCTATGTTCGTACCCAAGACGGGGAATGGCAGATTCCCACCCAGGTGAGTGCGGATGACCCCTGGGTGCGAGTTCTCGTGTTGACTCCCAAGCGACCGACGATTGCTGACGTGGCGATCGACATCAATCACAAACCGTTCCGCGCCGCGCGCGAGCAGTGGATCGACAAACTACTGGCGGAAGCGAAAGCAACGTCGCTCGTACGAGCTGGCGAAGCGGCAGCCGACGCAGCCGGCATCCAGGTCGATGAATCCGCAGTGGACCCCGAGGAGCAAGCTCCGCAGCCCGCAGCCGAGTCTTCGCAGGGCTCTGCGGAAGGAACTTCCGACGAGTCCGATACGTCTGAGGATACAGACGGAGCGGACGAGGAATCCGCATCAGAAGCTAAGCTCGACGAGGACGACGTGCCCATGGTGAAAGCCCAGCGTCGCCAAGCTAGTAGCCTGTTCAAGCGACTCATCAACTACTTGGCGGCTGATCAAACAACGGCCGAACGCGAAGAAGTGCGTTGGCTACTGGCGGAATGGACCGGCGGGCCAGCGCTGATGACCTTGAGTCCCGCCTTTGCGTGGCGGCGCTCGGATGCGGCTCCGCTGTGGCATGCCCTCGATCTGGATGGCGATCAGACGCTTAGCAGCGATGAGATCAGCAAAACCTCCGACACGCTAAAACAAGCCGATATCAACCGCGACGAGATCTTGAGCCTCGACGAGTTGGAACGACTCAGCGAGCAGCATGCAAGCCAGCAGCGAACCAAAGGCTACCCGCTGGTCGTAGTGATTGATGACCAAACCGATTGGCGTGCCCTCCGCGGACACCTCCGTACCGCCTATCCACCACAGGATTCCGCAGATCAAGGGGAGAGCGAGCTGCCGCTGCTAGACCGTATTGCCTCGGGAGATCGATCAGTTAGTACTGCGGATTTGGCGAATCTTTTGTCTTTGAACCCTGATTTGGTGTATCGTGTGGCTTTCGCCAAGAAAGATGCGAAAGTGAAGTTGCTAGCCACGGGGAGCGATTCCGGTGGCGACAGTTGGGGTTTTCAGTTCGCGACCGACGCAGCCATCACGGTCGCGCGTCGCGAGACGTACATGGAACTGACAGCCGCGCAGGGTGAAATTGACGAAGAGAACGAGAGTGGCGACATGCAGCAAACGCAGATTTCGATCGGAGCTGTCGCGGATGGCTACCCGCTATTCCGACTGCTCGATCACGATAACAATCGTCAGCTCACATTGCGCGAATGGCGCAATCTTGAGAGTTTCTTGACCGGTCTAGACCTCAACGAAGATGGCCAAGTTGAGAGTACCGAGATCCCCACCGCAATCCGACTGGCAATTACTCACGGACCTCAGTCACACGTCCACCTCGCCAACGCGATTGCTGCGCAGCGCGATCACGGCGAGGCGAGCAAGGCCGAGGCTCCCGACTGGTTCGTCGGCATGGATCGCAATCGTGATGGCGACCTCTCGCGGCGAGAATTCCAAGGCAGCCCCCGCCAGTTTGCCAAATACGACCGCGACGGAGACGGACTGATCAGTCGCCTGGAGGTTGAGCAGTCAGCGAGCAAGAATTAATCGCAAGAACTCACTGACTGTGGCGAATACTTGCCGACCAACGGCAGGGGATCGCACACGGCGGAATTGAGAAGCCACGCAAATTTCGAAACCTGAATCGAGATCATTTATGTCCGACAATCACCAACAAGTTCTCACACCGGAATCCAGTACCGAAGACGTGACGCGCCTGGTCGACAATCTTCATGACACCTACCGACAGATGTGCTCGGAACTGTCGGGAGTGATTGTCGGCATGGAAGACGTCACCGAGCAATTGATGGTCGGCATCCTTTGCCGCGGCCATTGCATCCTGCAGGGTATGCCAGGCTTGGCGAAGACACTGTTGATCTCGCAACTCGCCTCGTTGATGCATCTGTCGTTTACTCGAATCCAGTTCACGCCCGACCTGATGCCAGGCGACATCACCGGTAGCGACGTCTTGGAAGAAGATCACACTACCGGCAAGCGAATCTTCCGGTTCATTCAGGGTCCGTTGTTTGCCAATTTAGTGCTGGCCGACGAAATCAACCGCACGCCACCGAAGACGCAGAGTGCGTTGCTGGAAGCGATGGAAGAACGTCAGCTGTCGGTGGGCGGAACGACCTATCCGTTGCCGGATCCGTTTTTCGTGCTGGCGACCCAGAACCCGGTCGAAGTGGAGGGGACCTACCCACTCCCCGAAGCGCAGCTCGACCGTTTCTTGCTCAAGATCAAAGTCGAGTATCCTGATCGCGCTGGCGAACGAGAGATTTGCCGTCGGCAGACGACCGATTACTCATATACGACCAATCAGGTGATCGACGTCGATCAGCTACACGCCATGCAAGATCTCGTGCCGAAGGTCGTCGTGTCTGACCACGTGTATGATGCAGCAATCGACTTGGCTCGCATGACGCGACCCGAGGAAGGCAAGTTGCCGCCTGAGCTGGCAGACAAGGTCCAGTACGGTGCGGGGCCCCGTGCGAGTATCGCGCTGCTCATGGCGGGCAAAGCTCGCGCACTGCTGCACAAGCGTTGTCACGTGACAACCGAAGACATTTTCGCGCTCGCCGCTCCAGTGTTGCGTCACCGCATCATCCCGACCTTCAACGCCGAAGCCGCCGGATTGGACACCGATGACATCGTCAACGCACTGGTCGCCCAACAGAGATCGCTCACGCAAGCGTAATTCGTGAACCAGCCGTGTGACCATCGATCGATAAACGTTTCTTAGGTTCGCCGTGGCAAAAAATCGCGTCAATCAGTTCGTCTCCTCGCTCCAAGAGCGTCAAGCTCAAGATGCGCGCAATGGGACGGACGGCTCAGGGTTCGCGGCGCCAGCGCCGCCGCCACCCGAGGCAATGCCGAGTGTGCCTTCGTTTTCGCCACCGGCGGAAAAGCGCGAGGTGTTCGATCCGCAGATGCTCACCAAGCTGGGGCAGTTGGAGATCATCGCCAGCACGGTCGTCGATGGCTTCTTGTCGGGCAAACATCGGTCTACCCACAAAGGCGGCTGCACCGACTTTGCCGAGTTCCGTCCCTATCAGCAGGGCGACGACATCCGTCAGCTTGATTGGCGGCACTACGCTAAGTGTGACCGCTACTACGTCAAGCAATTCGACGATGAAACCAATTTGCAGGCGCTGCTGGTGGCCGACGCAAGCGGCTCGATGCAGTTTGGCATGTCGACGGTCACCAAGTGGCACTACGCGCAGATGGCCGCCGCCTGTTTGGGGCACCTACTCCTACGTCAGCGCGATTCGGTCGGATTGGCGGTGGTGGGCGATTCGCTGAAGAACTACGTCCGACCGTTGCCGCGGGCCAGTCAACTGGCGCGCGTGCTCAACGTGCTGGAAAACACAGCTGCCTCTGGCGAGTCGACGCTCAGCAACTCGATGTTGGAACTGACCGGCCGACTGAAACGACGCGGAATGGTGATGTTACTGTCGGACTGCTTCGGTGATGTCGCGGAACTAAAACGCGTGTTGCAGCAGTATCGCGCTCGTGGCCACGACGTAATGGTGTATCAGATTTTGGCCCCCGAAGAGCTGACCTTCCCGTTCCGGCGCGAGTCGTTCTTCCAAGACCTCGAACTGCCTCGGCGCATCCAGGTGAGTCCCGGCGCGATCCGCAAGCAATATCTGGCGGAGTTCCAAGCGTTCCAGGACGAGTTGCGCGAGTCGATGACCGACGCGGGCGTCGATCTGGTGACACTGACGACGGACCAAGACATCGGCGAAGTGCTTTCACAATACCTCCGCAAGCGCGCAGCCCAGAAGTCGGCCACGTCCGTGAGAATACGCGCCTAGTTTACCCCTCATAGCAAGAACCAATTCACTTTGAGCTTTCTCGGCCTGTCATTTCTGTTTGCTTTGCCACTGGTTGCCGTCCCAGTGATCATTCACTTGTACCGTGGCCGGCAACGCGATGTCGTCAACTGGGGAGCGATGCAGTTTTTGGCCGCTGCCACGACCAAAGGCCGCAGCATGCAACGACTGGAAGAGTTGTTGCTGATGCTGTTGCGTGTTGCGGCGGTTCTGGCCCTCATCCTTGCGCTTTCGCGACCCATGTTGCGCAGTAGCCTGTTTGGTAGCGCCGTCGATCGCGAAGTCGTACTCCTCCTAGACAACTCGTTGTCGATGGCTCGCACGATCGAAAACGTGGCCGCCGGCGATCAACTCACCGACAAGGCCCTGGAGATCGTGGGCGATCTGTCAGCGGGCGACACCGTACAGATCATGCTCGCGTCCGGTGGCGGGCAGTGGCTTACCGCGGAGGGGATCCCGGCCGACCGTATCGGCAAACGCCAACTCACTGACCTAATCGAAGCCGTCGAGCCCTCGCTGGGCAGCGCGAGATTGCTCGATTGCTTGCAGAGCATCGTCAACTCGGAACCACAAAACAATCCCTCGTCACGGCAAGTCTATGTGCTAAGTGATAGCCAGGCCTTGAGTTGGCAGTTCGAAGCGACCGGCTCCTGGCAGCAGCTGGGGGCGGCGCGCGAGAAATCGACGATCCCCACGTCCATCGAAATTGTCGACTGCCAGCGAGAGGCAGAAGTGCTAACCAACTTGGCCGTGATGAAGCTCGAGGCTTCGCGTCAACTGGTGCGGCCCGATGAGCGCGTCGACCTGGTGGCCCGCATTTCTAACGTGGGCGATACGACCACCGAAAAGACGACGGTCGAGTGGCTGGTGGACGACGAAGTGTTCGATTCGTCGGATCTGCGTTCGCTCGCCGCCGGAGAATCCACTCAGGTGTCGGTCCCGCTCAAGCAAGAAGACACTGGCAACTTCGCGATTACGGCGCGTATTCAGGCCGAAGATCAGATCGCCCCCGACGGCGAGGCCAGTGTGGTGATCGAAGTCTCGGATCAACTGCCAATCCTCGTGATCCACGACCTCGAAGCCGATACCGCGCGCAAGACGGCCGATCAGCTGTTTACGGCGGCCCTTGGCTATGAGGGGGACAAAGCTCAGGAATGGCACTCGGTGTATCAGCCCGATCTGGTACCCGTTTCTGAGCTGAGCGATGTATCACTACCCAAGTACCGTGCGGTGGTCATGCTCAGCTTGACGCAACTTACTGACGAAACCCACAAACGACTCCAAGAGTTTGTCCGCGCAGGCGGTGGGCTTTGGGTCGCACTTGGCGATTTGGTCGATCGAGAGGCGTTTAATCGATTCTGGTATGACGATGGCGGTGGACTCAGTCCGATTTCGTTGGAAACGCTCATTAGCGTGCAAGACACCAATACCCCTCCCGGCTCGATCCATCCGCCCGAGCGCGATCACCCCGCGACGATGCAGTTGGCGAACACTACGCAGCTGGATATCGATCAGGTGCGACTCACTGACTATTGGCAGCTGGTCCACCACGGCGAAGACGATCGCGCCGCTTGGGTGTTGCTCGAGTCCGGCGACGGCAGTCCCCTGGTCGTGGAGAACCTGGTCGGCGAAGGGCGCATACTCGTGCAGGCGTTTCCTCTGGGGCTGCAGTGGACGAACTTGCCCCAACTGAAATCGTACGTCGTCATGATCCACGAATGGCTCGACTATCTGACCGCGCCGGCGATGGCGCGATACAACCTGGAGCCGGGCGGCGTCATCGCTGCTCCCCTACCTGCCGACGCCGATGCCACGACCGCGAAACTGATCACTCCTGCTGGCGACGAAGTCCAGCTCGCCACGTCGGGCAGCGAAGAGAGTGGTCTGGTGCGTTACTCGCAAACCCAGCTGCCCGGATTGTACCGGCTGAACTTCGATGCGGGTGGCAAAGCGATCAGTCTACCGTTCTATGTCACACGTGACGCGAGTGAGTCCCAGCTCAGCCCGCTGTCGCCAGAACAGCAAACAAAACTGTCCGAGATTGCCGGACTACAATTCGACGTGCAAGACGCCGCCGTCGCGAGCGCCGTTGCCAATGTCGAGCCTCGACCCAAGGCCGAACCAATCTGGGGCGCACTCCTGTTGGCACTACTGGGATTGCTGGTCGGAGAGCAACTGTTCTCCAACTGGCTGACCCGCCAGCGCAGCGGCGTCGCAGTCAGCACTGGTTAGCCCATCCACGAATACAGAGTTTAGAGCATCAGCATGCCAACCAATTCTCCGCAAACCTCCGAAAGCATCGTCTTCGACGGTACCATCGGCGTGACGGCAGCGATCGTGATTGGTCTGTTGCTGGCCGCGATTGCAGCTTGGTTACTGTATCGTGAACGGCTCAGCATTGGTCCGCGTTGGGCCGGTTTGTTTTGGGTGCTACGCATGACGGCGATCGGCGTCGCCCTGTGGATGCTAGCCGGGCCGGTGCACGAGTCCGTCGAGCGCTCGACGGTCACGCAGTCGATCGCCATCCTCGCCGATGCCAGTCAAAGCATGGAAACGGTCGATAGTGCCGATGCAACCGAACTCGTGCGTTGGACCCTGGCAAGTACCGTCGACGAGCAGCCAAGCGAATTGGCCCAGTGCGATAGCATCAAAGTCGCTGTGCAAGTGGCAAGCCGAGCCTGCGAACGCACCATGACTATGCTCAACGAGCATCGGCCAATAAAGGAGCTGAAACAAACCGTCGAGGAAGTTCGCGTCGCGGCTTCGCGGGCCGAGAAGCATTGCAATCAGCTGATCGAACAGTTTTCCGACGATCGTGAGGACCTTGCCGAGCGCGTGGGGCGTATCGAAACGTTGCTGCAAGGCCCAATCAACTCGACGCTCGACGACGTGCTAGCGGCGCTCGACGACCGCGGAGCATCGCTGGTGGGTAAAATGACCGATTCACTGGAAGCATTGAGCGACCACTTTTCCGCGTCGAGCCGCCGCATCGATACACTCACGCGCGAACTCGCCGAAGAACTCGCCAACGACACCGAGCGGTTCGCCGAAGATGCCAAAGAATTGTCACGCCGCGAAAAGTCGCTCAACGTGTTGGACGCCTTGCATGAGAACGTCCTGGCGAAGTTTGACGACGAGGTGCGAATTCGCAAATTCCAATTTGATTCGATGCTTACGCCAATCGCTGCCGAGCGCACTTGGAGCGATGCAGCGAACCTCGTTTCCTATACTCCCGAAGCGAAACAGCAGCCGGTTACCGATCTGACCGCCGTCCTCAAACAGCTTTCCACTGACCGCGTTGCCCAATCCACGCGACTGGCGATTGTCGTCACCGACGGCAATCATACGGCGCTCAGCAAGCAGGCGCCGCAGGAAGTCGCTACCCAAATTGCCGACCTGCCGGTCTACACGGTGCCCGTCGGCAGCGCTGTGCTGGTTCGTGATCTCCGCCTCCACCGCGTCGAAGCTCCATCCACGGTGGTCGAAGACGATTCGGCGTTGATTGAGGCGATCATCACCGCCGTCGACTGCGATGGCCTCGCGACCGAGGTCACCCTGCGGCACGACGGACAAGAAATCGATCGCCAGTTAGTGAAGTTCACCGGCGATCGCGTTGATCGACGTGTGCAGTTCAAAGTCTCCGCCGATCAGATTGGCTGGCAGGATTACGAACTGACAGTCGAACCGGTCGACGATGAGGAGAGCGTTGCCAACAATGTGGCTCCGATCAGCTGGGAAGTCGTCCGCGATAAGTTCCGCGTCTTGCTCGCGGATGGGGTGTCGCACTGGGAGTTTCGCTACCTGCAGCAGTTGTTCCGTCGCGATTCACATATCGAGTGCGACGAGCTGCTCTTTTATCCGCGGCTACGCGGCACAGGCGAGATGGCCAAGAACCCGCGACTCCCCGAACGCGTCGACGATTGGTCCGTGTATGACGTGGTGATCCTTGGCGATCTGGGCTTGCAGCAGTTTAGCACCACCAGCCAGAGAGCCTTGGTCGAGTACGTCCGCGACCGCAATGGTCATCTTATCTTGATGGCCGGACGCGATCACATGCCGCGGGAGTATCGCAACAAGCCGCTGATGGATTTGCTGCCCGTTGAGGCTGCCTCGTACAACGACGAAGACGAGGGCTACACGCTGATGCTCACCGACGAGGGTCGGCTGCACAGCGCGCTCGCGATCGAAGAATCCAACCAGGAAAGCGAAGCCGCGTGGCTGGGCGTGTACCGCAAGAAGCCCATTTTCAATCTGTCGGAGTACTCGCGTCCGAAACCCACGGCACGCACACTGTTGCGGGCTGTGCCCACACGCATGTCGATCGTCGTCGATGACAAAGCAACGCAAGACAACTTGCCGGCCTATCTCTGCTGGCAGCAGGTGGGTGGAGGACGCGTCGTGTATCTGGCCTCGGCGGATATCTGGCGGCTCCGCTATCGCGGCGGCGACCGACGTCATCATCGTTTCTGGGGGCAAATGATTCGCTGGGTCACCGCCGAGCAACTCGGTAGCGGCACCGACGTGCTTCGCATGAGTACCGACAAGAATCGCTACAACCCCAAAGAGCCGGTTGAAGTTACCGTTTGGCTCAAGGACCAGACGGGCCGCCCCCTGGCGGGTCAAGCGCTGCAAATCGGTGCTCGCACGCTCGAAGAAGAAGTCGAGTCCGCCGAACTGGCTAGCGATCCCGATGTCGCGGGGCGTTACTTTGGCACGTTGGAGAATCTTCCTCCAGGAGCCTATGAAGTCGTAGTTTCCGGCTCCGTCGTCGATGAATTGATGGCCGCTAGCGAGGATAAGTCTCCCATCAAAACGATGATCACCGTCGATGCCGGCGACAACCTGGAAATGCTCGACACGCGTTGCGATCGTACGCTGCTGGAACAAGTTTCCGAAATCACGGGAGGACAGGTGGTACCGCCCACGGCGATCGCCGAGGTGCTGCAACTAGCCTCGCTTTCACCGGAAGTCAACGAGTCAGTCCAACGTACTCCCTTGTGGAATCGTTGGTCCAACTTATGGATCGTATTAGGTTGTTTAGTTACCGAGTGGATCGTTCGCAAGAAAAAAGGCCTGGTGTGAATCGCCTGACCATCAGAACCCACAGATCAAAAGGATGGGTGTAGGATGACGCAACTCCCACAAAAAATCACGCTTCCCGCCGCTATCGCCGAGAAACTTGAGGTCGTCCGCCGTCGCACGCTGAGAGTCAGCATGGGCACAGCGATCGTAACCGCGATTTGCGTGCTGCTGGCAGCGATGGGCGTGGCAATGCTCATCGACTGGCTCGCGACGATCTACGATTTCCGCTGGCGGGCGTTGCTGACATACACTGCTTGGTCGGCAGCGGCCATCACCTTGGTAGCGTGGGCGGTGGCTGCGTGGCGGCACACCCAGCGGGTGGAACGCGTGGCGGCGAAAGTCGATCGCGAGATACCGGAACTCGAGGAGCGCTGGTCGACCGTTACCGAAATCACCAGTAGCAACGGTTCGCCGGGAGAGAATTCAGGAGTCGTGCATCCCGCCATGTTTCAGCAGGTTTCTAAGGAAGCCCAAAGCTGGACGCCGCGGGTTGAGGCCGATCGGGTGATTCCACTGGATGGCTTGATTCGTGCGTTGCTGTTTCTCACCGCGATCACGACCGTGCTCGGCATCGCGGTGGTGTTGGACTCGCAACGCACCACCGTGTTGATGCGTCGTTTCTGGCAACCGTACGCGCCGATTTCGGCCACCGAACTGACCGACCTCTCTGGTGATCTCGTGGTGGGCCGAGGCGAGTCACTGGAGATCGCCGCTCACGTTGTAGGCACGCCTGTAGATGAAGCATCACTAATTCTGCAACCCGAGGAAGGCGACGAGAAGACGATCACGCTCGTCCCGCGCGGTGACGAGCAAGACGAACTCTCGCATCGCATGCGTACGGTCAAAGAGCCGTTGCGTTATCGTCTGCGCGCCGGCGACGGGCAATCGCCTTGGTACAACATTGTTGTGGCCGACCGACCGAAGCTGGGCGACGTTCGCGTCACGCTGACTCCGCCCGCCTACACACGCAAGGAACCCAAAATCATCAACAAGCTGCCGCGCCGTGTCACCGTGCTGGAAGGCAGCTCCGTTGAAATTGCACTGAAGCCGAAACAGCAACTCAAGTCGTTAGCCCTAAAGTTCAGCCCAGAACGCTCCGAGCAACTCTCGGCCGGCGATGATGGCTGGTATCGATGGCAGTCAACGCTCAACGAGAACATCGCCTTCCAAACGATGTTGGTCGAAGAGCATGGCCTCGGCAACTTGCGTCCACCAAAGTGCGAAATCAAAATCCGCCCTGATCGTCCACCGGTCGTCAAGATTCTCACGCCCAACAGCGAAATGGCCGTCCGCCCCGACGACCAGATCCCCGTCACGTTCGTTGCTAGTGACGATGTCGGCGTTCATCAAGCCGAATTGATCGTCTACGACGAAAACAACCGCGTCGACGGTAAGCCCGCGGTGCTCGATCGCATTCCCGTCCCGCTGGGCGATCAGCAAGGTGCCGTCAAAGTAAAAGCGTCGGTCAAGCTCGACCTCTCCAAATACGAGACCACTGACGGCGCCCAGCTGAGTTTCTCGGTCCGTGTCCGCGAAGATCGCGGTCAGCAGTACCTGGCTGAAAGCCAAGCGGCACAAGGCGCGGAGAATGCTGTCGCAGCGGTCGACGGCCAACAGCCAGAACAACAGACGGTCACCACGGATGACTCTGCAACCAACCAGGAGGAGACGCAGGGCGCGACCGGTCAGCTGGCAAATGCGTCGGACGCGGATGCGAAGCCCGCTGAGCAAGAGCAAACGGCAGCGGTATCCGAAGGCGAAGGAAATACGATCGTAGCGCAGACCGATAGTCGACAGCCAGCTGCTGACGAAAAAGCTGACAGTACTGGCGATGCGAGTGCGCTTGAGCGGCTCGCTGCGCGGGTAACACCGATGATCGGTGACGACTCGAGCGATAGTGACAACGCCGCAAATGGGCAGTCACGGGGCGACCTCGACGATCAACAGGCTTCCGACGCGATCACCAATCGGAACGAGAACTCGTCGCAAGACACGGCGGTCGAATCCCCCAATGCAGCCACCCAACCGAGCGCCACGGCGTCGTCCGAAAACGGCAACGAGGCAACGATGGCCGATTCGGGTGATCGGACAGCCGAAGGCGAAAACGCGACCAATGCGGACGGACAGAGCCGCACCGCGTCGTCGGCTCGGCAGTCGCTCAATACTTCCGACCGTGCGAGCTCACCGGAGCCTACGACCCCGACCACAGGCGAGCCATCGGAGATGGACGCAGCTGATTCGTCATCGGCAGATTCTGACAGTAGCAACAATGCAGGCGCCTCCGAGGCAAACGACCAGACTAACGCCGGTCAGTCCAACAACAATTCGCAGAGCAGCGATGCTCAGGGCAACAGCTCGCAGGCCGGCAATTCATCACGCAACAATCAATCGCCCGAGTCCAACGCCCAATCCGGCAACCAACAATCTGGCAATCAGAGTTCCCCAAGCCAGAACTCGAACAACTCCGACGGCATGCAAGACTCGCAACAATCCGAACCACAAGGCGGCACACCATCACCGGGCAATCCCATGTCCAAGCGCGAGCTCGATGTCGAGTCCGCCCAATCGTCTAGCAGCCAGCGCATGCGACTAAAGATCGACGAGTGGGCCGGCAGCTACGACGGGCAGCAACGTGCGAAGCTGGAAATTGCGATCGCTCCGAAGCTCGAAGCTATCGATCGCTCACTCGAAAAGGCCGAGAATCTCTCGCGCTCGGTGCTCGACGACAACGATGCTGGGAAGCCGTGGGCCAGCAAGCACGATCGCGACATCCAACGCGCTGACGAGCAAATCGCCAGCGCCATCCAAGTGATCGAGGACCTTGAAAACGAAACTTATGGCACTCCTTACGCCTTCGTCGGCCTGCAACTGGTCGACATCAAGCAAGCGCACATCAGCTTAGCGAGGCGTGATTTCTGGAAATCTCTGCAGACGAAGGATGCCGCCCGTGTCGACTCGGTGCGAAATGGCTGGCAACACACCATTCGCGCTCGCGAACTCATCGTCTTGCTCACCGAGAGATTCGAACGGACCAAGATCGAGTACAAAATGGCCGAGTCGGTTGAGAACATCAAAAAGATGTATCGCATCTTCGTCGAAGACTCGATGGAACTGCTCCGTCAGGATGGAGAAGGCAGTCGGTACGGCCGGAAGGTCGCCGAGTTCGATCTCGACGACGAATACCTCAAGCGGCTGGAAGAAGTCATCAAGATGCGGAACGAAATGCGTGCCGAACTGGCGCGTATCCTCGCCGACGATCCGCGCCTACTGCGACGATTCCTTGACGCGCAGCGTAATCGTCAGACGATCTTGCGAAACGAACTTGATCGCTTGACGGAAGACCAAAGCGAGCTGAACCGAGAGACCCGCGCCTGGGCTGCTGCCGACGAAGCCGATCGCCCACCGCTGGCGAAGATTCTCATCGGTCGCCACATCGAGTCAGCACAAGACATCGCCATCGCAGCCGCTGACCTGCACGACCGCTTCGAAACTTGGTCGCCGCTGGGCAAAGAGGTCGAAGACGATGACTTCCAGGCGACTGCCGCAGTGCTTCAAGAAATCGCCACCGCCACGCGTGAGCTGAGTAGCGCTGGGCTCGACTACGTGGAGGAATCGACCCGTGCGAAGAAGATCGAGGAACCTGCAGAAGCAGACGAACCCGAGGAAGAACAAAACCCGTTCAACCCCAACGAAGCAGTCGAGCAGATTTCGCAAGATGCTCAGCAGTTGTACGAGCGCTTCACGCGTTTGGAAGTCTTGCTCCGCCAGATCGGGGGGCGGAACGATCGTGCCGAAATCGCATCGTTCGCAACGAATCGTCTGTTGGAAACACGCCGCCTGATCGAGCAAACTTCGGCGTGGATCCGACAGCTTAAGCAGCAGCAGGCAGGCAACTACCACCGCGCGGCGGAAGTGGGCCAGTACCGACTGGCCACGCGCACCGACACCTTGGCGGGCAAGTTGGCGGGCCTGGAGCAGACGATGGCCGGATTGTTGCAGAACGATGGCAACATGCTGCCCAAGTCGATCGCCGACAAAGCGCGCGCCTTGCTGGCCGCCCTCGACGAGCAGGCAGCCCCCAATCAATTGGCCGCCGTGTATGCGCTACGTCGCAACCAGATGTCGCGAGCCACTTCGCGGCAAGAGACCGCACTAGCTGCACTGCAACAGGCTGGCAAACTTTACGACGAAATGATCGAAGCAGCGATCATCGAACTCGACAAACTGCCGGTGCAAGATCCGATCGCCAGCCTGCTCGACGACCCCACGCTCGATGACCTATTGCGCGAACTCGAGCAGGAGATCCCCATCGAGGAAGCGCTCGGCATTCCAGCACGGCCAGCGAACCTGCAGATCATGACCGACTGGCTCCGTTCCGGTGGTGACAACGCCTTGATGACAGGTGGTAATCGCCGCATGATGATGGAACAGATGCGTCGCCAACAGGAAATGCGCCAACGACAGCTGGAGCGTGCCTATCGCCGCGCTGTGGCCCGAGCACTCAACGAGGCGGAAGCTGAAGACTTGGTGAAGAACATGCCGAAGCTCGCCCGCGAAACCGCCGACTGGAATCGTCTCGCCTCGCAACTGGAAGACGATCTTCGTCAAGGCCGCGATAAGGCTCCGCCGGAGCGTTATCGTCGAGCCATTGAGCAGTACTTCCGCCAGGTCAGCGGCGCAGACAAAGCCGAATAGAAAAAAGGATCTCGTGTGCGACGAATTGCCAACGTTCCACTTCAATACTTACTCGCTGCCGTGTTGATCGCCGGTTTGGCCGACGGCGTCCGCGCTCAGCCGGACGATGACATCCTCTCGCCGCTGCAGTGGCAGCGTATCGATGAAAGTGTGGAACGTGCACTGGAGTACTTGGCTTCGCGGCAGCAACGCAACGGATCGTTTCCGACCCAGAACCAGGGACAGCCAGGCGTCACAAGCTTGTGCGTGATGGCGTTTGTCGCTCAGGGACACATGCCGGGCGAAGGGCCTTATGGCGAACAATTGGACAAGGCGTTACGCTTCATCGTCAATTGCCAAAAGAAGAACGGACTGTTGGCATTAGTTGGACCAAACGGCACGCGGATTTCGCGCAATGTCGTCCATGAGATCGGTAGTCCAGCCGCCTACAATCACGCGTTATCGGGGTTGCTGCTCAGCGAAGTGTTTTCCATGGGCGGCGGCGATTTGGAAAAAAACCAAGAGGCCATCGAGCTAGCGATTGAAGCGACCCTCGAAATGCAAGCCTGGCCGAAGCGTAACAAATCGGACATCGGCGGGTGGCGGTACGTAAATGAATTTACCAACAACGGGAATTTCGACTCCGATTTGTCGGTTACCGGATGGCATCTGATGTTCTTGCGATCAGCAAAGAACGCGGGTTTCGACGTCCCACAGGCACCGATCACCGATGCGGTGAATTACGTGCGGCGCTGTTATCGGTCGAAGTACGGCACGTTCATTCACCTTGCTACCGACCAACAAGATCGACGAAGTCGTGGGATGGCGGGAGCGGGAATACTGGCAATGGCACACGCTGGGCTACACGACTCGCAGGAGGCACGCGACTCAGGCAGATGGCTGTTGGAGCAAGGCTTCGCTAACTACAACGAAAGCCGATACTACACGCGTCCAAATTGGACTGATGATCGCTACCACTACGGAGTGTTCTGCTCTTGTCAGGCGATGTACCAGCTCGGTGGCGAGTACTGGAAACAGTTTTTTCCGCCGGTGGCCAAAGTGATTCTCAACAACCAAAATGCCGATGGTTCTTGGGACCCTGAGGACCACATGTTCGATCGCGATTATCGAGAGTGCTACACGACATCGCTCATGGCACTAACTTTGGGTGCCCCCAATCAGCTGTTGCCGATCTTCCAACGGTAAGTTCGCGCATTATGGCCCCCCGGGGCGATCTCTTCCCGCACCACAGTAGCCGGTTCTCTCGACTGCGGTGACCAAGTAAAATCGAAGGTACGCCGCTCAGTTCGGCCACCCACTCGTGGTTACGCCAGCCAACCCATTTGCGGAAGATTCGCGAATGCCATCCAAGCAACGCTCCATCGATTCGCTGCAACGCGAGCTTGACGCGCTTCGCCAAGAGCAACGTCTGTTGCAACAGCACAATTCGATTCTGCTGCGTCTGGCACTTGCCCAGCAACAACCGGAACTCAGTTTCGAGCAAACGATTCAGAAGTTCACCGAGGAAGTTGGCGAGTTCCTCAAATCGCAGCGCGTGAGCGTATGGATCTACAATCGCGACAAGACCTCCATGCGGTGTCTGGACATCTACGATGCGATGGAATCCTCGCACACCAGCGATCAGGAGTTGGACGTCGAGAAGTTTCCACAGTTCATCGCCGCCTTGGAAAAGGAACGCTTCATCGCCGCCGACGATGCCGCCAGCGATCAACGCACCGCCGAGTTCGTCAATTCGACCCGCACGCCGTTCAACGTCTTTTCGATGCTGGCCTCGCCAATTCGGTTGCAGCGCGCCGTGCGAGGCGTCATGTACTGCGAGCACGTGGGCACCGGTCGGGAATGGACACCAGAGCAACAACATCTGCTGGCGTCGGTGACGGATCTGTTGGCCGTGTCGATCGCCACTCATGACATGCGCCGCACCGAAGAAACGATGCTCGCCTTGCTCGAATCAGCCGCTCAGGGCGTGATTGCGGTCGACGAGGCCGGTGTGATTACGGTCGTCAATTCGCTGGTGGAAAAAATGTTCGCCTACCAGCGCGAAGAGTTGATTGGCCAACCGCTGGAGAAACTTATTCCACAGGATTTGAGCGACCATACGCTGGAAATCCAGGACGGCACGCTGTCCCGCTCTTCGAGCAGTCGCCTGGGGGTGGGAAAGTACTTCACCGGTTACCGCAAAGATGGCAGCGAGTTTCCGGTCGAAATCGCGCTCAGCTTCGTCAAGCAAGATGACGAGCACCTCGCTCTGGCACTGGTGACCGACGTGACCAAGCGTGTCGATTCGGAGCGCAAACTCAAAGAGAGCGAGGAGTTGTATCGCAACGTCGTCGAAGATCAAACTGATCTGATCCGCCGCTGCACGCGCGACGGGGTTCGTACTTTCGTCAACCGGGCGTACTGCGAGTATCTCGGCAAATCTCAGGAGGAGCTACTCGGCAGTTCGATCTACGATCTGATTCCGCCTCGCGACCGCAAGAAGGTACGCGAGAGCATTGCCAGCATGACGCCCAAGAATCCCGTCAATCGGTACGATCACCGTGTGCTCCGGCCCGACGGCACGCTCGCGTTGAATCAATGGCTCGACCACGCCATTTTCGACGAGTCGGGAACGCTGAAGGAAATCCAATCGATCGGTCGCGACATCACCAAGGAACGCGAGGCCGAGGCCCGGCTCCGCGAGGCACAACGCCTGGAATCGATCGCGGTCCTCGCCAGCGGCATTGCCCATGACTTCAACAATTTGCTCACGCCGATACTAATTTACTCAGAAGGTCTGCGAAACTACTTCGCCGATGGGTCCGTCGAGAGCAGTCAGGTGCTCCAGATTCTGGCTGCTGCCAATCGAGCGAAGGAACTGGTCCGGCAGATCCTCACTTTCGGACGCGACAGCCACGAGCTCCAGCGCCAACCGA